>NZ_OY780935.1:690000-1018750 GCF_963675965.1 uncultured Celeribacter sp.
TCCTGAAACCGGCAAAGGTCCCAGGAAACTGTTTCTCGTGCTTGGTATCAAAGATACCGAAAGCCGACAAACAGTGAAGCTGACACTCTATAATCGGACCGAAATCCTAAGAGTGCGATATACAGACGTTCTTGTCGTTAAGACCAAACCGCCCACATATCTCTTCGTTCATCTATCAATTTCAAAGAGCCAGAGACAAAAACCAGACCAGTGCGCCCTAACTTGCGGCGCGCCCGCCCAGATCTGCCTCAAAATTTCTGCCTCGCTTCCCGTCCAAGCCACCCTTCCGAGCGTCCCGGCCAGTCCGTCTGGCGCCCCAGCCGCGCTGTCTGCGCCGCCGGTGAAGGGGGTTCTAGTCCCAGTGATCAAAACCCGCAAGCGATTTTTCAAAAGAAAATACAAAAATCTATCAAAAATAATCCAACCCACTGATTTATATCAGTAATATTTAAAAAAATTTCTCCAGAAAGAGCTGAATCTTCACGAAATCACCCATGAAACCTCAAGGACCTCAGAAGAGCGAACGCAACTGAGGCGCAACAAAACCGAGTTACCCACAGAGCCCCGCGCAACAAATGCAAAATCCGCCGCAAATCCGTGCGATTTCACCCCCGAAACGCGAGTCAGTCGCGATTTGCGTCCACCACCAAACTATGCAGCCCAAACCATGCCCTCCCAGACACAGGCTCTCCACGTAAGATCACAAGCCCCCCTCCCCAAGGCCTTCCCCAGCCAAGAGACCCTGTTGGAACCATGCCATATGCGAGGTGAGACTGTGCGACGGGTTTAGCGGATCGATTTGGAAAATGACGTGCTGGCCTGTTGCCCGACATATTGCAACACAGGTGGGGGTGGCACGCGCCCTCCCCTCCTGCGAGATCTCGCGCATAGATTGCAAGAGGCCGGAGCGGGGGGACGCCAGAGGCTTGCTGTCAGTCTGGCACCCTAGCGGGCGATGATACTCCGCCTCTTTCGGTGCCAAACCACCCGAGCGGCAGCCAGCAACAGTCAACCGGCAACGCTCATCAAAAACGCATCGGGCGAACCGGGAAACAACAGATATGTCAGGGGGTTATGGCGGAGAGGAAGGGATTCGAACCCTCGAGACGGTTCCCCGCCTACACACTTTCCAGGCGTGCGCCTTCGACCACTCGGCCACCTCTCCGCCGGCGTCTATAGTGGAGATCATAAGGGGGATGCAACCCCCCGATTGTCAGAAAGTGAATGTTTTTTGACGGAGAGCGGCAAAGGCCCGAAAACACGCACATTCCCCTGCCCCGACCCCAGCCCCAGGCTTTGCAACCTGCGCTCTGACGTTCAGTCGAGATGCAGGGTCAAACGTTGCGCCCCCTGCCCCAGTCCTTCGCCCCGTCCCAGTCGCAGTCGCCCGATCTCGGACGTCCGGGCCACATGGGTGCTGACGTCAGACAATCGATCTGCTGCCCGGCCCAGGACACACGCCCACTGTCGCCGGGCTGGCCGCCGCCCTCGGGATAAAAGATCGTGCGATCCAGAACCACGCCCCCCTCTGTCGTGTGCGCGATCACATGGGCCTCGGCCTAACTCAGATAGGGATCATCACGGAACAGCGGGACCGTCATTCGTCGGGATCCCCGCCTCCGTCCTCCATATCGCCGTCCTGCAACATGTTGCGTGCGTCCTCTTCAGAGGTCCGGGAGGTCGGTGTTGCCGCGCCGACGTCGCTGCTTTCCGGTGCCGCAGAGATCGTCTTGTCCGGTTTGCCGATCAGCGCCTCGGGATTGCGGAGCCAGATATCGCGCTGCGCGAAGGGGATTTCGATCCCTTCTTCGGTGAAGCGTTTGGCGATGGCATGGTTGATGTCGTTTTTGACCGCGAGAATGAAATTCACATTGCGCAGGATCGCGCGGATTTCGAATTCCAGCGAATCCGCACCGAAATTCAGAAACAGGACCTGCGGTGCGGGGTTCATGGCCACCATGGGCTGGGCCTCAGCGATTTCACGCAGGATTTCTTCGACCTTGCGCGTGTCGGTGCCATAGGCCACGCCAACCGGCACGATCACCCGACCGATCATGTTGCCACGAGTGTAATTCGTCACCTGATTGGAAATCAGATCGGCGTTCGGCACGATCAGATCGGTTTTATCGAAGGTTTCAACCCGGGTGGAACGGACAGAAATGTCGCGCACGATGCCCATCTGCCCGTTGCCGACGTCGATCCAGTCACCTTCGGAAATCGGTCGCTCGATCAGCAGGATGATGCCCGATGCAAAGTTCTGGACAATGTTCTGCATGCCAAAGCCGATCCCGACCGACAGCGCCCCGGCCACGATCGCAAGCGCCGACAGGTCGATACCCGCGGCGACAATGGCCACGATGGTCGCCAGAAACACGCCCAGATAGCCAACCCCGGCGACAATGGCGTTCTGCCCGCCCTTATCAAGCCGGGTTCTGGGCAGGATGGTCGAAGACAGCCCAGCCTTGAGCAACCGCGTCAGCCCAAGACCGATGCCGAAGATCACCACAAAGGCAATGAGATTGCTGACCGACACGTCGATCCCGCCAAGGGTCACGCCCTCTTGCATCTTCGCCCAGATTTCCCAAAGGCGCTCTTCACGTACGCCCCAGACCAGCGCGAAGAGCGGAGCGGACATCACCACCAGTAGGAAGGTGACAAGCACCGGAACCAGCGCGTCGCGCCCCCCGTCTTCACGCCTGGTCAGCAGGGCATAGAAATCGCGGGCGAACCGCGACGTGATCGCGATCAGACCGATAATCGCCAGGGAATAGACCGTGGGGATCACGATACCCTGCGCCGCCGACATATACCCTGCTGCCCCCAGCACAAAGGCAGCCGCCGAGACGAATAGGATCAGGCGCGACAGGCTGCGGGTGACGAGACGGGCAAAGCCAAGTTCAGAGGACTCTTCCTCGGCGTCCTCGGAAGCCTCTTCGGGATGCGCGGTTTGCGGCACCGCCTGCCCGATCAACTGGCCCAGACGGAACACGGCGACGGCGCCCACAGCGATCAGCGGGAAGGACAGGACCGCCAGCGTGCTTTCGCTGTAACCGTCGATCTGGCTCAGTTCCATCAAGCCGGAATGCGCCGCGACCACTAAGCCAGCAACTGTGGCATAGCTGGATACTTCCAACCGGCGCGCCACGGAAAACTCAAACAAGGCCTCCCCGGAGGCCGAAGAATACAAAAGCCGATCAGCAAACCAGCGTGCGGTGAAATAGGCAAAGCCGATTTTGGGAAGGGTCCGCACGAACACCTCTGCGCGCGGCCCCAGCACACCGGAAACCTGCGCGGCCTCCAGAAACACCACCATCCCCGCAAAGGGGACGATCACCTGCAACAACGACGCCAGAAACCCTGTGACACCCTGCCCGGCGACACCCGAGACATGTTTGCGCAAAGACCGCGTCAGCCCGGACGACCAGACCCGCCCGCGCAGCACCAGAATGAAGGCAACTGCCAGATAGAACAGGATTTCAATGCCATTGGATTTGAGCGTTGCCGCGCCGGTCTGGGATTTCAAATTGCCGACAACCGCACTCCAGCCTTTGACTGCAGTTTCTTTGAGTGCCGTAAAGGCCGCGGGCCAGAGCGTCGGATTGAGCGGCGAAGGACCGAGTTGCAGGAACGCATCGGTCTGGCGGTCTAGCAGAATCGTGTCGATTTCACCGATCAATCCGTTGGCCCGCGTATAGGCTTCTTCCGCGGTTTTGACCGGGGCTTCGGCGTCTTCCAGCTGTTTGGTCAGCTCCGCGCGTCGCTGCGCGATCTCCTTGCTTTCGGTCTCGCCTTCGGCCGGCGCCGGACCAAGAGCGTCGATCTGGGCACGCAAGGTGTCAATACGTGCAGCATTGGTGTTCTCGGCCTCCAGAAACTGCGACCGCCAGACCGCAAGGTTGTCGCGCAAGCTCTCCAGTGTCGCATTCGGCGCATCGCTTTCGGCCAATTGATCTTCGGCCTGAACGGCAATCTTTTCCCAATTCTTGTAATCAGGCGTTACGACCTCCTGCGCACTGACCGCAAGCGGCAGCGCCAGACAGAAGATCAGAAGAAGGCGAGCAAGGAGACGTACAATCATGCCTCCTTATATACGTCAGGCAAGGCGCGCGGTCCACGGTCCAGCCACGCGGGAACCGGGAGATTTTTTTCCTGCAAAAACTCGGGGTTGAAGAGTTTGGACTGGTAACGGGTCCCGTAATCACACAGAACCGTGACGATGGTGTGACCCGGCCCCATTTCCCGCGCCATCCGCATTGCGCCCGCGACATTGATACCGGAGGACCCACCAACGCAAAGCCCCTCATGCTGCAGCAGATCGAAGACCACCGGCAGCGCCTCTTCATCGGGGATCTGATAGGCGAAATCGGGGGTGAACCCTTCGAGGTTGGCGGTGATGCGACCCTGACCGATGCCTTCGGTGATCGATCCGCCTTCGGATTTCAGCTCGCCCGTTTTGTAATAGCTGTAGAGCGCTGCCCCCATCGGATCGGCCAGACCGATTTTCACGCCCTTGGGCTGCAGCGCCATGCCGATCCCGGCCAGCGTGCCGCCGGACCCAACCGCACAGATGAACCCATCCACATTGCCGCCGGTTTGCTCCCAGATTTCGGGACCAGTGGTTTCGATATGCGCCTGACGGTTGGCGACATTGTCGAACTGGTTGGCCCAGATCACGCCTTCGTTCGTGGTCCGCGCCAGCGCCTCGGCCAGCCGTTCCGAATAGCGCACATAGTTGTTGGGATTCTTATAGGGCGCCGCCGGCACCTGAACGAGCTCGGCTCCCGCCAGCCGGATCATGTCTTTCTTTTCCTGCGACTGGGTTTCGGGGATGACGATCACCGTTTTGAAACCCAGTGCCGAGCCGACCAGCGCCAGACCGATCCCGGTGTTGCCCGCCGTGCCTTCGACAATCGTGCCACCCGGTTTCAACTGGCCCTTCGCTACAGCATCCTGAATGATGAAGAGCGCCGCACGGTCCTTGACTGATTGGCCGGGGTTGAGAAACTCCGCCTTGCCGTAAATGTCGCAACCGGTCGCCTCCGACGGGCCTTTCAGCCGGATCAGGGGCGTGTTGCCAATGGTTTCGATCAGGTCACGTTTCAACGGGTTCGGGGCAGACATAGGGTTCGTCCTTTTATCTCGCAGTCTCTGAATGTGTAGGACGTGGGTTTCGCGAACTCAAGACAGCCACCCACAGTCAGGGAGACTGTTCCGGTTTTTCCCACTGGATCGGAACAAACGCACCCGCACCTGCACCTCAGGCAAACGCAGGAAGCGCCACTCAGCCCGCCTGCCCGCGCTGGCGTGGCGTCAGTCTCAGCCAAATCCCATCCCTGGAGCGCACCGTCAGATGCGCGACAGGCACCGGGTCACGCCCCTCGACCTTCTCGATCTGAAAGGCCTGAACGATCAGCGCCAGCAAGAGCGGCCCCTCGACCATGGCAAAGCCCGCCCCGGTACAGACCCGCGGCCCGGCGGAAAAAGGAATGAAGGCATCGCGCAGACAGGCTTTACCGTTTTCGGTCTTGAAACGGTCCGGATCGAAACAGTCCGGGTCGTCCCAAAACCGCTGATGCCGCCCCAGATGCCAGGGCGACAGAACGATTTGCGCCCCCTTGGGCACCCGGCGCGCGCGAAACTGAACCGGACAGGCGGATTCGCGCACCATCATCGGCACAGGAGGATAAAGCCGCAGGGTTTCGCGGAACACATCCTTGGTAAACCGCAGCTTTGAGAGATCCGAAAACTGCGGCGCAGGTCCCAGCGCCAGCGCCTCTTGGGCCACCCGTGCCTGAACCATCGGATCGGCCGCCAGCAACCACAGCGCCCATCCCAGCGCAGTCGCCGAGGTTTCATGCCCGGCCAAAAAGAAAATCGCGACCTGATCGATCATGTCTTCGGTGTCGAAGCGCGTCCCTGTTTGCGGGTCCTCTGTGGTCATGATCTTCGTGGCCAGATCATCCGGCGCAGTCCCGGCCTCGATCTCGGCCATGCGCGCCGCCGTCAGATCCCGGATCAGTCCGCGTATAGCACGCGCGCTCTCACGCGTGCGCTTGCGGTGAAACCTCGGCATCCATTTCGGCAGCGGCAAAAAGGCGGCAATGTTCAGAATCGGCTGCGCGTTCTGATAGTCCTGAAATTCCTGAAACACCGCCCGTGCCAGATGGTGGGTGATCGGAATCGAAAAGAGCGTGCGAAAAATCACATCTGCCGCCACATGGCTGGCCGCCGGTTCGATGTCAAAGGGGCCATGCTGCTCTGACAGGCGCGCCACCAGATCCTGACCGGCCGCCAACATGCCCGGAAAACTGTCCTTGAGCCGCCCGCCCTCAAAGGCCGGGTCGATGATCCGACGCTGGCGTTGCCAGATTTCGCCATTGGTCAGAAATACGCTGTTGCCCAGAAGCGGGCGCAGACCTTCGGCGATGCGGCCCGATTTCGGAAAGCCTGTCACCGCATCATTGAGCACGCGTTTCACCAGATCCGGCTGATTGACCAGAAAGGAGTGGAAAAACGGCGTTTTGAATTCGGCCATCCAGGCCCGATACAGCTTTTCGGGCTGTGCCGACAGGATGTCCTGACGAAACAGTTTCACATAGCGACGCAGGCTGGTCTTTTCCGGGCGCGATGGCGGCTTGGGCGGGATCATGCTGCCAGATCCCGGAAGCCATTCGCCGCGCGCTCGATCCGGCTGGGACTGGGTGGACAGTCCCCGAACCGCTCCCTGAGGGTCGCAGGCCCTGCCGTGATCCGGAAATAGTCATAGATCCCAGGCAGATCGAAGGCGCAGAGATACTGAAAATGCAGCCGGAAGAACCGGTGTTTGAGCGCCGCCTGTTTTTGTGCAGACAGTGTCTGGGTAAAGGCTGCGGACAACACCAGCGGATGCCGCTGCGCTTCGGTCGCCACGCCCGACACCCGCACCGGATCGCACAGTGCAAAACAACAGGGGTCACCCGGCGCGGTCACATCGAGCCAGAACAGTTCCGAACGCTGCGACAGATCCACAAGATCGCGCCGCAACTCTGAAGCGCCCGGCAGATAGGACACCATCGGCACCACCTGCCCAAGAGACAGAAACGACAGCACCGGTCCCCCCTCATCTGGCCCCTGCTTACGGCGCAACAGATCCGCCAAAATCGAGACGCCCAGATGCGCCCCGGAAGAATGCCCCACGATCAGCACCTCGTCCCAGTCCTCGCGCAGGGCCTCGGCGATCACCTCGCGAAACTCTGCCAGCCGGGCTTTCAGAGCCGTCGGATAGGCCCCGTTCCAACGCGCCGAGAAGCCGTAATCATGCATCAGGTAATAGGCGTAAAAGCGGCCATCGTTTATTTTGAACCAGCGCAGAATGACCATGCCGACCGCCGCGCCCAGCAATACCCCGACGCCCAATCCGACCGGACCGAACACCCGCCCGATTGCGGCAAAAATTCCGACATGCAGGAGTGCAAACAACAGCTGAACCGTCAAGACTGCGATCGGGTAGAGCGCCGTCAGAACCGGACCGCGCCGCAGCCGCATCAGACGAAACAGCGCACCGCTGCGCAGATAGATCCAGGCGGTCCGGATTAGGATCAGATAGGTGCGCAAAATCCCGGCTTGCATGCTTTGCTGCACGAGATCGGCCCAAACCAGAACGTCGATTTCGGCCTGAGCATGAGTGTCTTCGATCTGCGCCTCGACCGTCCAGCCAAACCGGCGACCGGATTTGGCCGCGATCGCGATGTCATAGCCGGAAATCGCGGCCTGCTCCTGACTTTCGCTGCGGTACAATTCCCGATACCGGCGCGGCGGGATCGGATCATACCCCGGAATATAGAACACCCGGCGGCGGAATGCCCGCTCTGCCTTCGCCGTGGCCATGTTTCCCGTCTCCCCTGTCACACACCGACTTCACACGCCCCAGCCTAGCCCCGACCGCACAGAGAGCAAAAGGCTTTTATATCTGCGGCGTATGAAAAACTCAGCCCAGCTGGCTCAATGCCGGAAAGGTTTCCAGCAGCCAATAGGACAGACGCGAAAACGCCCCGGTGACCATCAGCAAGCCAACGACCAGCAACAGCCCGCCCATGATCTTTTCGATCAGCCCCATATGGCGCTTGAGACGGTTCATCAGCCCCACAGCGCGGGTGATGAAGATTGCGGACAGCAGGAACGGCAATCCCAGACCGATGGCATAGGTCGCCAGCAACGTAGTACCCCGCGACACAGACCCTTCCGAGGCGGCCATCGACAGGATCGCCCCCAGTTGCGGCCCGATACATGGCGTCCAGCCAAAGGCAAAGGCCAGCCCCAGAATATAGGCACCAAAGGCCGTACCGCCCTTATCCCCGGCATCGATCCGCGCTTCGCGATCCAGAATCGGGATGCGGAAAACCGACAGGAAATGCAGCCCCAGAATGATGATCACCACGCCCGAAATTTTAGCGAAAAGCGCCTGATTTTTCAGGAAGAACATGCCAAAGGCCGAGGCGGTGAACCCCATAAACAGAAACACCGTCGACAGGCCCAGAACGAACAGAAGCGCGGGCAGGATCGCCTTGCGCGACCCGCGCCCGCCGCCGGTCAGTTCGCCCATCGAAATCCCGGACATATAGGCCAGATAGGGCGGCACGATGGGCAGGACACAGGGCGACAGAAATGACACCATGCCCGCCGCGAGCGCGACGAGCATCGAGGGCAACAGGGTTGCGTCGAAAAGATCGATTCCAAACATCCTACGCTCATGCCACGAGCCGACCCGTTTCGCCAAGCGTCACTTGTGTCGCAGCACCTCACGTTTGCGTTGCCCCACGCACCACAGCCCCCTAAAGAAAACGGCCGGGGAAAGACCCCGGCCGCTTTACATCTCTGTTCGTTCAGGCTCAGCGCCCGATATTCCACCAGCCACGCCGTTTCGGCTTGTCTGCCTCTTCCGCGTCATTGGCAGGATCAACGCTGGCACTTTCCGTCGCCGGGGCGTCTTGGGCAGGCTCTGCCACAGAATTTGCAACGGGGGGCTCTTCGACCGGCGCGTCCACCTCTGGGGCGGCATCTGTCGTCGCCCCTTCCAGAACCGGCGCTTCCGCTGCGGTCTCGGCCACAGGTTCAACCTGCGCTTCGGTCGGTGCTGGCTCAGCGGTCGGAGCAGGCTCAGCCGGGGTTTCTGCCACAGCTTCCTCGGCAGCTTTCGCCTCGGCTTCGGCTTTCGCAGCTTTATCCGCCTCGATTTCAGCCTTGGTCCGGCGTTTGCGCTTCGGTTTGGGCGCCTCTTCACCGGCTTCTGCCGCAGCAGCCGCTTTCGCAGCTTTGTCCGCTTCGATTTCCGCTTTGGTACGACGCTTGCGCTTGGGTTTGGGCGCAGCTTCGGCGCCCTCTTCGTTCACGGTTGCCTCGACAGGCGCGGCATCGGCCTTTTTCGCACGGCTGCGCGTCCGTTTCGGCTTCGCCGGAGCGCTGCCCTCAGACGCAACCTCTTGCGTTTCGCCTTCCCCCGTCACCGCTTCTGCGGCCGTGGTCTCGGCGGTTGCCGTCGCGGTGTCAGCCTCAGCAGACGCAGCTTCAGTGGTCGCTTTGGAGCGTGAGCGTGTGCGACGACGTTTGGGCTTGGCCTCGACGTCCGGCTGTGCCTCATCCGCTGCGGCTTCGGCAGGCGCAGCCTCAGATGTATCCGCCTCAGCAGTTTCCTGCGCGCCTTTATCGCCAGATTCAGCCTCCGCCTCCTGACCTTCACCCTGTTCGTTCGAAGTCTCGTCGGACTTACGACGACGGCGACGGCGACGGCGGCGTTTCTTGGGCTTTTGCTCCTCACCATCCGTTTCCGGCGTGGTGGTTGCGACCTCTTCTTCGGCTTCGGTCTCAACCTCGGGGGTCTCGTCCTCTTCCTCGACGTAGTCGTCCATCAGATCCGCCGAGGCCGAAATGACCGTCGTCGAAGGTTCGGGCACCACACGCGTCGCGGTTTTGAATCGCTCCATCGAGAAGTCCGGAGAAATCAGGAAGGGATCGGCCTCGATCCGGATTGCCATGCCATAACGCGCTTCGATCTGAGCGATCTTTTCGCGCTTCATGTTCATCAGATAGTTGACGATGGCCACAGGCGCCTTGAGCAGCACCTCACGCGACCGCTTGCGTGTGCCCTCTTCTTCGAGCTGGCGCAGGATCGACAGGGCCATGTTATCGTCAGAACGGATCAGACCCGTGCCATGACAATGCGGACAGGGCTGGGTCGTGGCTTCCAACATGCCCGGTCGCAGCCGCTGACGCGACATTTCCAACAGACCAAAGCCAGAAATGCGGCCCACCTGAATGCGCGCGCGGTCGGTTTTCAGCTTGTCTTTGAGACGTTTTTCAACCGCCGTGTTATTGCGGCGTTCTTCCATGTCGATGAAGTCGATCACGATCAGACCGGCCAAGTCGCGCAGACGTGCCTGACGGGCCACCTCTTCGGCGGCCTCAAGGTTGGTCTTGAGCGCCGTCTCCTCAATCGAGCCTTCTTTCGTGGCCCGGCCAGAGTTGACATCGACAGCCACCAGCGCCTCGGTCACATCGATCACGATGTAGCCACCGGATTTCAGCTGGACCGTCGGGTTGAACATCGAGCTGAGGTAGCTTTCCACCTGAAAGCGCGCGAACAGCGGCAGCTGATCTGCGTAATGCTTCACATTTTTGGTGTGGGACGGCATGATCATTTTCATGAAGTCCTTGGCCTCACGATAGCCAATCTCGCCCTCGACCAGAACCTCGTCGATGTCTTTCGAATAAAGATCGCGGATCGACCGCTTGATCAGATCGCCCTCTTCATAGATCATCGCCGGCGCCACGGACTTCAGCGTCAATTCGCGGATCTGTTCCCACATCCGTTTCAGATAATCGTAATCGCGCTTGATCTCGGTCTTGGTCCGCTGCGCCCCGGCGGTGCGCACGATCAGGCCAGCGCCCTGCGGCACTTCCAGCTCGCCAGCGATTTCCTTCAGCTTTTTGCGGTCCGCGGCATTGGTGATCTTGCGCGAAATGCCACCGCCGCGTGCGGTGTTGGGCATCAGCACGCAATAGCGTCCAGCCAGCGACAGATAGGTGGTCAGAGCAGCGCCTTTGTTGCCGCGTTCCTCTTTCACAACCTGCACCAGCATGATCTGGCGCACTTTGATCACTTCTTGGATTTTGTAACGACGCGGACGCGGTTTGCGCTTAGGACGAATGTCTTCTTCGGTGTCGTCGTCGGCCACGCTTTCGATGCTGTCGTCCTTGTCAGAGGCCGCCTCAACATCATCATCGTCGCTGTCATCATCAGTGTCGTCGTCACCGTCATCATCGCTGTCGGCGTCAGCAGCCTCGGACGCGTTTTCTTCCTCCGAAGAGGTTTCCTCTGCGACGCTGTCATCACCGGCCTCTGTGCCAGCCTCTGCCGCGTCAGCCGTTTCCTCGTTTACGGCAGCGCTATCCGTGGGTTCTTCGACCGGCGTCTCCTGCACGGTGAACGCTGGCGAGGTGCCTTCATCAGCGGCATCCTGACCGATCATTTCGTCGGCCTCGGAGGCCTCCGGTTCGATCACATCCATTGCGGACGTCGGCACGTCACGCGTTTCCACCGCATCAGAGGTCTTGACCTCTTCCGCCTTGGATTTGCTGCGCGACCGGCGACGGCGCGACCGTTTAGGTTTGTTTTCTTCTTCTTCCTGCTGCGCCTTGGCGTATTCCATTTCCTCGGCCAACAGCGCCTCGCGGTCGGCGACCGGGATCTGGTAATAATCCGGATGAATTTCCGAGAAGGCAAGGAAGCCGTGGCGGTTGCCGCCGTAATCCACGAACGCCGCCTGAAGCGATGGTTCGACGCGGGTTACTTTTGCAAGATAGATGTTGCCAGCAAGCTGGCGTTTGTTTTCAGATTCAAAGTCGAATTCCTCGACCTTGTTTCCGTCGACCACCACAACGCGGGTTTCTTCCGCGTGGGTGGCATCGATAAGCATTTTCTTAGCCATTGGGGTCTTTCGGCATCGGCCATGGGCGTGATCCTCCTGTCAGGAGCATCCCGCCGGGTCCGATGATGTCTTGGGGCGAGCTGTCGCGCGGGCAAGGGCGCGGGGGCGCAAACGCCCCTTGCATGCTCTTGTCTTGCCTCTGCGCGTTGCATCGCGGTTCTTCTCCGGTGGGTCGGACAAGGCCGACCACCCATTCAAATCCCCGAACACTTTTTCAAAAGGCCGGGGCGTTTCATGCCGACGGTTTTGTCATGCCGTCCTGCGGTATCGGTCTGCACTGCGGGCGGGCGGCGCGCGAAGCCTATCACGGGCTTTCAGGGCGGCTCCTACTCTCGCATGCAGCGAATCTGTCTCACGCGGTTTCCAAATCCGGGTCTTCCGGCAGTCGGACCTGCGTTCGTCTATCAGTAGAGATCAACACCCGTTTAGACAACATACAAATTCGTGCGGTCGCTGAAATGCGAAAGAAAGCTGCCCTGAGGGAATAGATTTTGGGCTTTCCACGGCGAAATACCGAAAATCCGGATGCGCTCCGACGTCGAGAATATCAGCACATCAGAACATGAAGTATTAATATTTAATATTTATGTGTATTTTTAAACAATTCGCATGCCCCACCTCACAGGACAGACGCCGCGATTTGCGCTATATGTTTATCAACGGCCGAAACGGCCCTGGACCAAACAAACAGGAGCGACCCATGTCGAACACGATTGCCATCCTCGTCGGATCTTTGCGCAAAGACTCCGCCAACCTTAAACTCGCCAAGGCGCTGACCGCTGAGGCACCCGATACGTTGGATTTCAAATTCATCGAGATCGGCGACCTGCCCTTCTACAACGAAGATCTCGACGGCGACACGGTGCCTGACGCCTGGGCACGGTTCCGGTCCGAGATGAAAGAGGTCGACGGCGTGATATTCGTGACCCCCGAATACAACCGAGGCCTGCCCGCCGCGATCAAGAACGCCCTCGACGTCGGCTCGCGCCCTTATGGCGAAAGCATCTGGGCCGGGAAGCCTGCGGTCGTCGTGACCGGATCTCCGGGCGGCATCGGCGGCTTCGGCGCCAACCACCAGCTGCGCCAGTCTCTGGTGTTTCTGGACATGCCGACCTTGCAACAACCCGAGGCCTATATCGGCGGCCTGTGGGAAATGTTCGACGATGACGGCGCCGTAAAAAACGAGGATACCAAGAAATTCCTCGGCACGATCATGTCCGCCTTTGCCGACTGGGTGCAACGCCACGTTTAATGCGGGCTCCGTTTCCGCGACACAGTCAGATCATGAGATGGCGATCCGGTTCTTTCGGGTCGCCATTTGCATGTCCGGCCCCGAGATCCCGGTCTCACCACAAAGACGCGGAACAGTTTTCATTCCGGGTCCGCCAGATCGTGTAGACATTCGGCCCCAGATAGAAGACAGCAAAGGCGAGCAGCAATGCGGATCCAAGCCAATAGCGCCCCTGCCCAAGAAACAGGATCACGTCACTGGTTTTAAACAACACTATGGCCAACTTAAAACCTACCCCAGGCCCTTAAAGATAGTCTGCCCGCTGCAGTCCGTATTTGGCCATTTTTTCATTCAAAGTCCGGCGCGGCAGACACAGTTCATCCATCACCGCAACGATCGACCCCCTGTGGCGGCGCATGGTGTTGTCGATCAACATGCGTTCAAAAGCCTCGACATATTCCTTGAGCGGTTTGCCCTCGGTCGTCATGGTCTGCTGTTCGGGCGCATCGGCTTCAGAAAGCAAGAGCGACGTGATCGACGCCGACCCGCGCCGGCTTTGCAACACGGAGCGTTCGGCGACATTGATCAACTGCCGGATGTTGCCCGGCCAGGGCGCCTGCAAAAGCTGGGCGGCTTCTTGCGCGGATACTTCCGGTGCGTCGCAGCCGTATTCCTCGGCAAACTGCTGGCTGAGCTGGGTGAACAGCAACAGGATGTCTTCACCACGCGACCGGAGCGGCGGCGTGGTGATCTTCATCGCCGCCAAGCGGTAAAACAGATCCGGCCGCATCGCGCTTTCGCAGGTGCGGCCCTGTTCCTGCAGGTTGCAGATTGCGATGATGCGGGTTTCCGGGGGCGTGCCCTGTTCGTTAATCCAGGTCAACAGACGCGCTTGCAGGCTCATCGGCAGGGCCTCGATGTCTTCCAGCACCAGCGTGCCGCCGCGCGCCTCTTCGATCAATGGCTGGATCTGACCGTCGGGATCCGGCCCGAACAGCCGCTTGGTCAGATCCGCCTCATCGCGCCCCGCGCAGGCGAAGGTGATGAATTTCTTCGACGCCCGCGTGCCGACCGCATGCAGCGCATGGGCGACCAGCGTCTTGCCGGTGCCGGTTTCGCCGTCAATCAGAACATGACCATCCGCCTGCCCCAGATCCAGAATGTCTTCGCGCAGACGCTCCATGATCGGGCTGGCCCCGATCAGCTTGTTCATGATCCCGGTGCCATCCGACAATTCCCGGCGCAAAGCCCGGTTGTCGAGCGTCAGCCGCCGCGCATTCGTGGCCTTCTTGGCCAGTTCGGTCATCCGGTCCGGGTTGAAGGGTTTTTCCAGGAAATCAAAGGCCCCGATCCGCATCGCCTCAACGGCCATCGGCACGTCGCCGTGACCGGTGATCATGATGACCGGCAGACCGCTGTCGACGCTCATCAGCTTTTTCAAAAACTGCATCCCGTCCATGCCAGGCATCTTGATGTCGGTGATCACCACCCCCGGATAATCCGCCCCCAGCGCCTTCACCGCCTCTTCGGCAGAGGCAAAGGTTTCGGTGTCAAAGCCGGACAGGGCCAGCCACTGGCTGATGGATTGACGCATATCCTGCTCGTCATCGACGATCGCGATCTTCATAGCTGTCGCCATGGTCTTTCCTTTTCTTCTCGGGGCGGTTTGTCCGCCCCCTGTTACGCGCGGAGCTTATTCCGCTGCCTGCCGCCCTTCCTGAGACAGCGGCAAAATCATTTCAAAGGCGGCACCACCCGCCGGGCGATTGCGGGCCATAAGCCGCCCGCCCAGTTCGGCAACGATCCCCGACGAAATCGCCAGCCCGAGCCCGACCCCGTCACCGGGGGCCTTGGTGGTGTAGAAAGGCTCAAACAGTGTGTCGAGATCTTCGATCCCCGTCCCGTTGTCACGCACGGTCACACTGGCTTGAGCACCGCCAGCCACCAGGATCTCGATCTGGGGTTCTTCGGCGTTTTTACAAGCGTCAAACGCATTTCTGAGCAAATTGACCAGCACCTGTTCAAGCCGCACCCGGTCGCCATCCACCACCACGGGATCGGGCGGCAGACTGCGCAGGATTTCAACCGAGCGCTGCTTCAGCTGCGGCTCCATCATCGACAGGGCCGAAGATACACAGTCGCGCAGATCGATCGGCTGCAGATGATCTGAGCCTTTGCGGGCGTAAGATTTCAACTGTTTGGTGATCGCGCCCATGCGTTCGATCAGATCGTCGATCCGACCAAAGGACGCCAGCGCCTCTTCCGAGCGCTTGCGCTTGATCAGCAGGCGCGCCCCCGCCAGATAGGTTTTCATCGCCGCCAGCGGCTGGTTCAGCTCATGGCTGACTGCGGCCGACATTTCCCCCAGCACAGCAAGCTTGGAAGACTGCGCCAGCGTTTGTTCGGCCACTTCAAGGCTTTTTTCCGCCCGTTTGCGCTCGGCGATCTCGCGTTGCAGTGTCGCGTTAAGCTGCCGCAACTCCTCGCTTTCGCGCTGAAACAGACCGGCCCGCGACACGGCGCGGCGCGAGGTCAGGTAGAAGGCGCCCGACAACAGGATCGCAAAGCCCATGATCTCCAACGCCAGAAACCCGTTCACCCGTTCGCGCACGCTGGAATAGGCAGAAAATGACACCATCCGCCAGCCACGGAAGGGAATACGGCTTTCCAGACGCATCACGGCCTCACCGCCCAGATAGACCCCCTCGGAGGCCGGAGACCAATCCGTGGTCAGTTGAAAGGCCCGTTCGATTGCCGTGGGCACATCGCGGGTCGCCAGCGCCTCGGTCTCCATTTTGGAGCGCCAGCGTGGTTCGGTCGACAGGATGATCCGACCTTCCGAATTCAAAACGATCACCGCGTCGGAAATCCCCGCCCAGCTTTTTTCAAAACGTGGCAGGTCGATCTTGACCACGATCACCCCGGCGAGCGCACCGTTCACGTCGATCCGGCGCGAATAGGTGAATTCATATGCCCCGTTGTCGAGCTGCGTGGTCTTGAACACCGTGTCATTGGAGCGCAGAGCATCGATGAAATAGGACGACTGGCGGTTGTTCGCCCCCAGCTGCGCACGGTCCGTGGCGGCCACGACGCGCCCGGTTTCGTCCAGCATAATGATCCCGGCCACGCCGATTTCTTCGACATAGGCGATCAGATGCTGCGAAGTCTGGGCAAAATCGCGCGAGTTCAACGCGCCCACCAACACCGGATCGCGCGACAAGAGGATCGGCACGATCGAATTGCGCTGCAATTCCGACATCAGGTTGCCCGCATAAAGCGCCTGGCGCACCTCGGCACGGTTACGGGTCAAAATTGTGTAGCGCTCGGTCAGAAAGACATTGGTGAACCACACAACGGTGACGGCCCCGACGACAAACACCACCAACGCGATACGTCCGGCCCAGGACATTGGGCCGGGCCATTGCCGGCCTTGGGGGTCTTCGGGGTCGGGCATGTCGCGATCACTCATGGCGCACAGATTACGCGGCCTCGGCCATGCCCCGCAAGGGCTTCCGGCGGACGTTCACCACGTCACAGCCGCCGTTTTCATGAGTTTTGAGCAAAGTTTCGCCGGTTCCTGGCGGCGGGCCGACGCCGGCAGAAGCCAGCCTTAATCCCGTGCATCGGCTCCTCTTCAGGCCGAAACCACCGCGTCGAGCAGCGAAGAGAAAAACGCCTTGCCGTCTTCATTGCCATGAGCCGCTTCCGCCGCCCGTTCCGGGTGGGGCATCATGCCCAGCACACGGCGGTTTGCTGACAGGATGCCGGCAATGGAACGATCCGAACCATTGGGATTGTCGAGATAGCGGAAGGCCACGCGCCCCTCACCTTCGAGCATGTCCAGCGTGTCGGCATCGGCAGTGAAATTGCCGTCGTGATGCGCGATCGGGATGCCGATGTGCTGGCCCTGCGCATAAGCCGCGGTATAGGGGCTGTCAGTGGTTTCCACCGCCAGTTCCACCGTGCGACAGATATATTTCAGACCGCTGTTGCGCAGCAAAGCCCCGGGCAGAAGGTGCGCTTCAGTAAGAACCTGAAAACCGTTGCAAATGCCAAAGGCATAGCCGCCGCGTTCGACATGTTTCTTGAGCGCAGCCACCACCGGCGAGTTCGCCGCAATCGCGCCGCAGCGCAGGTAATCCCCGTAGGAAAAGCCGCCGGGCACGCCGACCACATCGACCCCTTCGGGCAGTGCCGCATCCTTGTGCCAGACCATGGTCACATTCGCACCCGCGTTTTTCAGCGCCGTGTACATGTCGCGGTCACAGTTGGACCCGGGGAATTGCAGGACGGCGGCTTTCATGGGCGGAACTCCTGTGGGGCTGGGAAGGAGGATTGTTCCCGCGCCTGATACGATGCTGCGGCGCCCGGATCAAGTCTTCATCGCGTCCGAGCGCCCGCCTCCGGATCAAGGGCGCGCCGAATGCACGCTCTCCCGGTCTGTTACTTCGGCACCACGCGCAGCGGAATGATCTTACCGTCGCAGTCATTGTCCACGTCACGATAACTCAGACGGTAATAGAACCCGTCAAAATCCCAGGCTTCCTCAGTGAAACAATCACCGACCCCGCGCCCCTTCATAAAGGTAAAAATCTGCGTCGAATGCGACGCCACCTCGAAGGTGTTGAGAACCTCCACAGGCCCATCCTCCGCGCGTGCGGCGGCGCGCACAGGATCAAGCCCGTCCAGATCCGGCCCCACCAGATAGACCGCCGCTCCGGCATTATAGGCCGCCAACCAGCAACGATTCGTCACGCGCCGCAGTTCCGGCGCGCCCGGCACCGTATCGATTCGACGCCGTTCCCCAGCGGGAGCGTCTGTGTCCAGCCCCATGTAATCGCAAATCTCGCCTGCGATCTCGGCGCTTTTCTCGGCCAGCGCCTCCCAATCCGGGGTCCGGCGCACCAGTCTGCGGTTCTCTGTTGACGGCCCGCCCTGTTGCGCCTCCGCCCAGATCACGGAGGCCGTCAGCCCCGCCAGAGAATAGCCGCCTGTGAAATCATTCCCCTCATAGACGTATTCCAGAAGATCCCCATTCATCAGTGCTGCTGGGAAGGCAACCTCCCGCCCTTCGGGCAATTCCAGAACTGCGCCATCGACCATGATCTGCGTGGTTTCGTCCACTGCAATCCAATCTTCATCCAGTGTCAGCAGCCACGGCCCGCCCTGATGGCCGCGCGTCAAAGCCAGCCCCGAATGGACCCGCGGATGCAGGCTGCAATACTCCGGTCCGCAAGCGGCCCGCCATTGCTTGTGGTGAAACGCTGTCACATCCTGCGTCCCTGACGCCTCCTGCGCGACGCCAGCTCCGCCAAGAGACATCACACCGAACGCCAGCGCCAGACCCGCTGCTCGAGACACCCGTCCTACCACATGCCGCTTTGCCATACTCAAACCACCTCTTTGACATCCAAATCGCTCTCAACACCCTCAGCGCAACTGCTCGCGCGGAATGTCTCTCTCGCCCCTACAGCTACGCGGTGAAAAGATGTCGGTCAATCGCGCTGCGCCTCAACGGGTCACCCGGCCTTGCCAACACGCGTTGCGCGCCGAACGTATGTCGACAAAAGCAACCTCTTCGCGCGCCAAAAGCGTTTCACAATACGCTTCGATTTCGGAGGACGGCGTCACCGCCCCTGTGCCCGCGACCGGACGCTCCGCCACATCGTATCCTTTGAGAAGATAGTCAGGCGACGTGGTGAAAACCGGCGGCAGCCCGGTCCCGCGATAGGGCGCACAATGACGGGCACATAGAAAGACCGGCCCTGTTTCCGCATAGGGATTGCGGGTTTCAAACGGCCGGTGCGCACAGATCAACATCCCGGCCCCCGTCTCAATGGTGTGAAGGCAATGGCGACAGGGCGCATCCTCATGGGGATTGTGAAGAAACTCCGGCACCTGCCCGTTCGCGTCGGGCATGCCAAGACGCAGCGCATGGGCCGTCACTGTGGGAATTCCGTGAAAGATCATAGGCCTCTCTCCTTTTCATGGCATAGGTTTGGCCAGTCATAGGAAAGACAGCTTTGTCAGCGCGACCCGGATCTTGTCCAAACGCCCCGGCCCCGCATGAAAAAAGCCGCCCCGATCGGGACGGCTCAATCACATGCAGCTCACATGGCCTTGCGACCTGTGCCGTGACAGGCAGATCTCAGAGGATCTCGACGCGGTAGCTTTCGATCACCGTGTTAGCGAGGAGTTTCTCGCACATTTCCTTGATGGTCTCTTCAGAGGTGCCATCGGCGAGATCCAGCTCGATCACCTTGCCCTGACGGACCTCATTGACGCCATCGAACCCCAGCGCACCCAGCGCATGTTGCACGGCAGCGCCCTGCGGGTCGAGAACACCTGTTTTCAGCATGACAAAGACGCGGGCTTTCATGGGGATCTCTCCTCTGGATCGTCAGTTGATAAGCGTCGGCTTGTCGCCGATCGGGCCATTGGTCGGCATCACGCCCAGACGGCGGGCCACTTCGGTATAGGCATCGGTGAGCGAGCCAAGATCCCGGCGGAACACGTCTTTGTCGAGCTTCTGCCCGCTTTCGATGTCCCACAGGCGGCAGCTGTCGGGCGAAATCTCATCGGCCACGATCAGACGCATGAAATCGCCATCCCAGACACGACCGATCTCGATCTTGAAGTCGATCAGCTTGATGCCCACGCCATACATCACGCCGGACATAAAATCGTTGACCCGCAGCGCCAGCGCCACGATGTCATCCATATCCTGCTGCGAGGCCCAGCCAAAGGCGATGATATATTCTTCCGGCACCAGCGGATCGCCCAGAGCGTCGTCTTTGTAAGAGAACTCGATGATCGGACGCGGCAGGCGCGTGCCCTCTTCCAGCCCCAGACGTTTCGCCATGGATCCGGCGGCAAAGTTGCGCACGATGACCTCCAGCGGAATAATTTCGCACTGGCGGATCAGCTGTTCGCGCATGTTCAGGCGCTTGATGAAGTGGTTCGGAATCCCCAGCGCGGTCAGCCCGGTCATGAAGAATTCGGACAGGCGGTTGTTCAACACGCCCTTGCCTTCGATGGTGGCCTTCTTTTCGGCGTTGAAGGCGGTCGCATCATCCTTGAAATACTGGACCAGCGTTCCCGGCTCGGGGCCTTCGTAAAGGGTCTTCGCCTTGCCTTCGTAGATTTTCTTGCGGCGCGCCATGAGGGCCTCCAAAAGCTGATGGGCCGGGAATCATTGCGACCGGCCTCTTCGTGCCGCTCTTTAGGACAGAGGGGGCTTGGGAGCAAGTTCGCAGCCTGTCCGCACCGGATTCTGCCCCTGTTTTTCGTCATTTTATCGTTACAGGCGTTCTTGTGGGCCGCCTTTGCGCTTTCCAACCTCGTCGCCCTCCCCGCCCACGATGCGACGACGCTGCGCCGGTGCACCCTTCTGGCGCGGTCCGTGACGCTGCACCATCAATGGTTAGCGCCACCATCCCTGACAGGTTCCGCCACCCGTCACCGAACCCGCGTCAAGGTGAAAATCCTTGTCGTTTTCCGTTCGTAAATACTTGATAAACGACTGCCAATCTGGCTTGATGTAAGCCCGTCAAAGACTGGCGGCCGCAACGACAAAACGGCGCGGGGGACCGGCAGAGGAGGAGACCTCATATGACCACTTTTGACGACCGCGAAGCGGCATTTGAAAACAAGCATGCCTATGATGCGCAACAGCAATTCCGGCTGGAGGCCCGTGCCGACAAGAAAATCGCGATCTGGGCGGCGGAAAAGCTCGGGAAAACCGGCGATGCGGTTGACGCCTATATCAGCGAAGTGATCCGCGCCGACATGCAAGAGGCTGGCGCCGAAGATGTCGTCGCCAAGGTCGCAGGCGATCTGGGGCCGAAATCCTCAGCCGAAGAGGTCCGTGCGAAATACGCCGATTTCTTCAAGGCGGCTCAGGCAGAACTGGCCGACAGCTGATCCGGCGAACATTAAGACAGAGCGGCACCCGCACATAGGTGCCTGAAGGCCCGCCCTTCGCGGGCCTTTTTGGTCTTTAAATCGCGCCGTGTTGCCGCCCGATACACCGTTCATGTCGCGCGCCTCATGATCTTTATGATCTGATTGAATTTGATAAACTCAGACAAACATGGCACATGGGCGCAACCCTCCGGACGCGCCTGCGCGCCCGGTTTGCTTTCCTGTGGAGCTTTTCTTTGGAGAGTGCCACGGTGCACATGCGAATTTCGTACAGACAACCGGAGCCTTCATGACCGACGCCGTTCTTCCCAACGCCCTGAGCAAACTTCTTGAAACCCGCGATTGGTTGATGGCCGATGGCGCGACCGGCACGACCCTGTTCAACATGGGCCTGTCCTCGGGCGATGCTCCGGAACTGTGGAATGTCGATCAACCCGACAATATCGTCAAACTGTATCAGGGTGCCGTCGACGCGGGGTCAGACATTTTCCTGACGAACTCCTTTGGTGGCAATGCGTCGCGCCTTAAACTGCACAGTGCCGAAAAGCGCGTGCATGAGCTGAACAAGGCTGCCGCCGAAATCGGTCGCTCTGTCGCCGATGCGGCCGGACGGCCCGTGATCGTCGCCGGATCGATGGGGCCGACAGGCGAGATCATGGAACCAATGGGGCCGCTGACGTATGACGCCGCCGTGGAAATGTTCCACGAACAGGCCGAAGGGCTGAAAGCCGGCGGCGCCGATGTCGCCTGGATCGAAACCATTTCCGCCCCCGAAGAATACAAGGCCGCCGCCGAAGGCGCCGCCCGCGCCGGGCTGGCCTGGGTCGGCACGATGAGCTTTGACACCGCCGGGCGCACCATGATGGGCGTCACCTCGGCGCAGTTGGCCAATCTGGTCGAAAAACTGCCGCATCCGCCGGTCGCCTATGGGGCCAATTGCGGCACCGGGGCCTCTGATCTGCTGCGCACCGTTCTGGGGTTTGCAGCCCAGGGCCACGAACGCCCCATCATCGCCAAAGGCAATGCCGGCATCCCGAAATACGTTGACGGCCACATCCATTACGATGGCACCCCGGCGCTGATGGCCGACTATGCCTGCATGGCCCGCGATGCTGGCGCCACAATCATCGGCGGCTGCTGCGGCACCACGCCGGAGCACCTGCGCGCCATGAAAGACGCGCTGGAAACCCGTCCGCGTGGTCCCCGCCCCACGCTGGACCAGATCGCCGAAGCTCTGGGCGGGTTTTCCTCCGCCTCCGACGGCACCGATGACAAAGGCCCGGCCAAGCGCGAGCGCTCGGGCCGCCGTCGCCGCGGCTGACGCCACATGTCAGGGCGGGCCTCAAAACAGGCTGAGCTGGTCGCCGGGTTTGGGCGGCACAGCGAAGAGATCGGTCCGCAACGGCGGCACCCGATCCATCAGCCCTGCGCGCTTGCAAGCCAGTTCAAAGCGTTTGGCCATCAGCTCGGCCCATTCGCCCTCGCCCTGCATCCGCTTGCCAAACCGGCTATCGTAGATTTCGCCCCCGTGCAGTTCGCGCAGCCGTTTGAGCACCCGCGCCGCCCGGTCGGGCACATGGGTGTTCAACCACTCCTGAAACAGTGGCGCCACCTCCAGCGGCAGGCGCAGCATAATATAGGCAGCCACGCGAGCACCATGGCTGGCGGCCGCCCCGACGATGGCCTCCAACTCATGATCGGTCAGCGCGGGAATGACCGGCGCGACCATCACCCGCACAGGTATCCCCGCATCGGCCAGCATCCGCATGGTTTTCAACCGACGTGCCGGCACCGGAGCACGGGGTTCCAACTGCCGCGACAGGCGCGAACCCAGCGTCGTGATCGACAGGCCGACATGCACCAGCCCCTTGGCCGCCATCGGACGCAGCAGATCAAGGTCGCGCTCGATCAGCGTGCCCTTCGTGGTGATCGCCACCGGGTGATTGTGGGCCAGAAGCACTTCAAGGATCTCGCGCATCACCCGATCGCGGGCCTCAATCGGCTGATAGGGATCGGTGTTGGTGCCGATCGCAATCGGCGCCACTTGATAGCCCCGCGCGGAAATTTCACGTTCCAGAACGGTGGCCGCCCCGCGTTTGCGCGTCAGACGGGTTTCGAAATCCAGCCCCGCCGACAGGCCCAGCCAGGCGTGCGTCGGTCGGGCAAAACAATAGGAACACCCGTGTTCGCAGCCCCGGTAGGGGTTCACCGAGCGATCAAAGGGCACATCCGGACTGTCATTGCGCGAGATGATCTTGCGCGGGCGTTCGTCCACCGTAGTCGTGCGCAAAACCGTCTGATCGGGCACCGCGTCCCAACCGTCGATAAAGGTTTCCCGCGCCAGTTTTTCAAACCGGCCCACGGTATTGGATCGGCTGCCCCGCGCCCGCACGGTCAACCCAAGGGGCAAGCTGCCCCGCTCTTGTCTGGAATCATAAGCCATGACCCACAACTAGAACATAATAAGAACATTAGCCAGATCCCATCGCAGGATCATGGCAGGAATTCGGGCACTGGCCCGGCATGAAAGGAAACGCAGATGTCTGATCAAGAAGATGACCTGATCCTGTCGGAACTCAACGACGAGGAACTGACCGAACAGATGATGGACGATCTCTATGACGGTCTCAAAGACGAAATCGCAGAGGCCGTGCAAATCCTGCTCGATCGCAACTGGACCCCCTATGACATCCTGACCAAATCCCTCGTCGCCGGGATGCAGATCGTCGGCGACGATTTCCGCGACGGCATCCTCTTCGTGCCCGAGGTGCTGCGCGCAGCCCAGGCGATGAAGGGCGGCATGGCGATCCTGAAGCCGCTTCTGGTGGAAACCGGCGCCCCGAAGATGGGCAAAATGGTCATCGGCACGGTCAAGGGCGATATCCATGACATCGGCAAGAACCTCGTCGCGATGATGATGGAGGGCGCAGGCTTTGAAATCATCGATCTCGGGATCAACACCGAAGCCTCGGAATATATCGAAACGGCGGAAAAGGAAGGCGCGGACATCATCGGCATGTCGGCCCTGCTGACCACCACCATGCCCTATATGAAAACCGTGATCGAAAATCTCGGCGAACAGGGGCTGCGCGACAAATATATCGTGCTCTGTGGCGGAGCGCCGCTGAACGAGGAATTCGGCCGCGCCATCGGGGCCGATGCCTATTGCGACGATGCTGCAATTGCCGTGGAAACCGCCAAGCGCCTTGTGGCCGCACGCCACAATCAGGCGTGATACAGTGGGACACTGGGCATGACATCAGCCAGCCCCATAAGCGCCGATACCCCCGGTGACGAGACCCTGCGCGATCAGGGTCTCTCCCGCACCGGTCATGGCCAGACACTGGTCATTGCCTGTGGTGCACTCGCGCGTGAAATTCTTGCGCTCATTGAGGCCAATGCCCTCGGCCACCTGACCCTGACCTGCCTGCCCGCGATCCTGCATAATGATCCGGTCAAGATCCCGCCCGCCGTCGAGGCCGCAGTCACGAAACACCGGGCCGAATATGACCGCATCCTGATCGCCTATGGCGACTGCGGTACGGGCGGCCAGTTGCAGGCGCTGTGCGACCGGCTCGGCGTCGAAATGATCGCCGCGCCGCATTGCTATGCTTTCTTCGACGGGATGGACAACTTTGCCCGCCGCGACGAACCGACAACCTTTTATCTCACGGATTTTCTGGCACGCCAGTTCGACGCCTTCGTCTGGACCCCGCTGGGGCTGGACCGCTATCCGGATCTTTTGCCCATGTATTTCGGCAATTACGAAAAGCTGGTCTATCTGGCGCAGACCGACGATCCGGCGCTCACCGAAACCGCACGCGACTGCGCCGCACGTCTGGGATTGCAGTTCGAACGCCGCGCCACCGGCTATGGCGATCTGGCGGAGTTCCTGCGCGGCTGATCTCCTTTACTGCACAAAATACTCATGGCCGAACGGTGCCGTTCAGCGCCATTCGGGGCCGTTCAGCTCGCCTTTTGCGCCGTCTCGCGGATCCGCTCCACCATCGCGCGCAGCCCATTGGAACGCTGTGACGACAAGTGTTCGTCCAGCCCAAGCCGCGCCAGTTCGGCATGCGCATCGACCGCCAGCACCTCGTCCAGTGTCAGACCGGCGAAAAGCGCATGCAAGATCGCAATCAACCCCTGAACGATCATCGCGTCAGAAGCGCCCGCGAAGTCGAATTTGCCCGCCTCCACCGTGGGTACGATCCAGACCTGCGAGGCGCAGCCTTCGACCTTGGTCGCGGGCACCTTCAACGCATCATCGAGCGGAGGAAAGGCCTTGCCCATATCGATCACATGCCGATAGCGGTCTTCCCAGTCGTCCAGAAATTCAAACGTCTCCACAATGTCTTCAAAGCGCGCGTTCGCCATTGGGTTCTCTCCTTGATCTCTTGCCTTCCCTTACGCGCTCACCGGCACGAGGTCCAGCACCCAGACCGCAGCCGGGCCTTTTCAAGACGACTGTTTTCGGGTAGCCCTTTGGCAAACGAAGTTGAGGGAGAGGCCCATGCGGCGTCAGGTGATTGTTTCCGGGCTTGTGCTCATGCTGGTAACCGGGTGCGCCTCGGTCAAGGAATCGCGGTTCAACCCGATGAACTGGTTTGGTGAATCCGAACCTGTCATGGTGAATGAAAGCGGCCAGCAGGTCGTTGTCCTGCCCTCTCTTGCCCCGCGCAAAGGCTATGCCGATTTCGTCGACACCCGCGCGCTAGCGCCCGTGATTTCGGATGTCTCCATCATGAAATCTAACTCAGGCGCCATCGTGACCGCTTCGACAGTGACACCGACACTGGGCTATTTCGATGCGGAACTTGTCCGTGTCGCGTCCGAGCGTGCCGATACCGCCGTCTACGAATTCCGCCTGCGTCCGCCAGAAGGCACCGCCCCGGTCGGATCGACTGCACAGCGCCGTCTGAGCGTGGCAAAACCCCTGTCCAATGCCGAACTCGCCGCCATTCGCACGGTGATCGTTAAGGGCGCGGGGGGGGCACGCCAAGTGCGGCGCTGATCCGCTTTACATCCCGGCGAACGCGCGCCATCGTGCGGCCTGACCAACAGGCATCAATGAGGCGCGCTATGGCAGACACGGCCCCTAGGAAAATCATCATCGACACGGACCCTGGCCAGGATGACGCCATGGCCATCCTTCTGGCGCTCGGATCGCCAAAAGAGATCGACGTGCTGGGCATCACCGCCGTGGCCGGCAACGTGCCAATCGCTCTGACCGCAAAGAACGCGCGTAAAGTCTGCGAAGTCGCAGGCCGTACGGACGTCAAGGTTTTTGCCGGATGCGACCGTCCTCTGACCCATACGCTTGTGACTGCCGAACATGTGCATGGCAAAAGCGGGCTCGACGGGATCGAGCTGCCGGAACCGACCATGACGCTGCAGGACCAGCACGGGGTGGATTTCATCATCGAAACCCTTGAACGCGAGCCAGAAGGCACGGTGACCCTGTGCCCTCTGGGGCCGCTCACCAATATCGCGACAGCCTTTCAGAAAGCGCCGCACATCGTTGAAAAAGTGCAGGAAATCGTCCTGATGGGCGGGGCCTATTTCGAGGTCGGCAACATCACCCCTGCGGCCGAATTCAACATCTACGTCGACCCGGAAGCCGCTGAAATCGTGTTCAAATCCGGCGTCAAACTGACCGTTATGCCGCTCGACATGACCCATAAGGTGCTGGTGACCAAAGAACGGCTTCAGGTCTTTCATGACTTCGGCAACCATCTGGGAGATGTCGTCGCCGGCTGGCTCGACTTCTTCGAACGTTTCGACGTGGAGAAATACGGCTCTCTGGGCGGCCCGTTGCATGATCCGACAGTGATCGCCTATCTGATCAAGCCCGAACTGTTTTCCGGGCGTTTCATCAATGTCGAGATCGAAACACAATCGAAACTGACCCGCGGCATGACCGTCGCCGACTGGTGGGGCGTCACCGACCGTGCCCCCAACGCCATGTTCATGGGCGACGCGGATGCCGAAGGCTTTTTCAATCTGCTCACAGAACGCGTGCGCAGCCTCGCCTGAGGCCGCCTGCGCGCTAGATCTGCCCTATAACGCAGCCCATAACACAGACAGCCCATGACACAGTTTGACAACAGCTACGCCCGCCTACCCGACCGGTTCTTCACCCGGATCGCCCCGGAGGAAGCCCCGGCCCCGGAGCTCGTCCTGTTCAACGATGCGCTGGCGGCAGAGTTGGGCGTATCGGACTGGGGGGCGGACATCCTGTCGGGCAATGTCATTCCCGACGGAGCCGATCCGCTGGCACAGGTCTATGCCGGGCATCAGTTCGGCGGCTGGAACCCGCAACTCGGGGACGGGCGCGCGGTGCTTTTGGGCGAGATCATCGACCGCTCCGGCGCGCGGCGCGACATCCAGCTCAAGGGCGCAGGACGCACGCCTTATTCGCGCAACGGCGACGGGCGTGCCTGGATCGGGCCGGTGCTGCGCGAATATATCGTCAGCGAATTCATGCAGGGTGCGGGCGTGCCCACGACCCGTGCCTTGGCCGCCCTGCGCACTGGCGCGCGGGTGCAGCGCGAACGGAGCTATCCCGGCGCCATTCTGGCGCGCGTCGCCGCCAGCCACATCCGCGTCGGCACCTTTCAGTATTTCACCGCCCGCGACGATGTGGAGGCCATTCGTCTGCTGGCCGATCACACGCGCACACGGCACTTTCCGCAGGCGCAAACCACGCTGGAGCTTTACGCCGGCATCGTCGCAGCCCAGGCGACACTGATCGCCAAATGGATGGGGTTGGGCTTTGTGCATGGGGTGATGAACACCGACAATATGGCGATCTCCGGCGAAACAATCGACTATGGCCCCTGCGCCTTCATCGACGCCTATTCGCCCAAGGCCGTCTATTCCTCCATCGACCAGTTCGGCCGCTATGCCTATGAACAACAACCCTCGATGGCGCATTGGAATCTGGCGCAGCTCGGATCCTGTTTTGTCCCGCTTCTGGAGGAGGAACTGGGATCGCAGCCTAAAGCCATCGACGCGCTTACAGAGACGCTCAACACCTTCCCGGATCTCTATCAGGCGCAATGGCGTCAGGTCTTTGGTGCCAAACTGGGGATTGCCGATCCGGACGAAGACGATCTGCCGCTCATTCAGGAGTTCCTAAGCATCATGGCGCAGGATGGTGCAGATTTCACCAACAGTTTCTATGGGTTGATCGACGGCACCGCGCGCGACTGGTTTCTGGATCGTGACGCGTTCGACGCTTGGAACAGCCGTTGGGAGACTCGCCGAGCGCCAGCAGCCGAAGACCTGATGCGTTCCTCCAATCCGGCGCTGATCCCGCGCACCCATCGTATCGAAGAGGCGATTCAATCCGCGCTCGAAGGCGATGATAGCAAGGCGCGACGTCTGGCCGACGTACTGACCCGGCCCTTCGATCTGGCCGACGGGGAGCGCGATCTGACCCATCCGCCACGCGACGACGAAATCGTGCCACAGACCTTTTGCGGCACCTGACGTTCGAGGCGGCTATTGATCCCGGTCATCCAGTTTTTCCGGGCGATAGCGGCGGAACAGCGTGTGGCGATTGCGCAGGATCACCTCGCGCAGGATCGAAGAAAACGGCCCCAGACGTTCGTGTTTGAGATAAATCACCCCGGCAAGCGCCCCCATGGCAGCACCGATGGCATCGACAAAAATGTCGCCCATCGTATCCTTGAGACCGGACTTTTGCATATCCGTGCCGAAATGCGCGTCGATCGAAAATTCCACCAGCTCCCAAAGCGCGCCGATTGACAGGGCAAAGCAAAAAGCGAACATCCCCATGGCCAGCGCAGGCGCACGATAACGGTCCCCCTGAAACAGCATGAACATCACCAGAAAGCCGATCAGCCCCAGCGCCAGAGCAGAGATCCCGTGTAGCATCACATCCCACCACCAGAAGGCCTCATAGTAATCTGTGAATTCGCCCAGAAACAGCGAGGCGAAAATGAACACGACGATGATGCCGACAAAGCGGCGCGGGATATGAAAGGCAAAACGCACGGCGAAAAGCACCGGCAGCAAGGTCAGGGCAAAGGTGCCCAGCGCGATCAGGGCCGTCGACAGGCTGCCCGAAAACAACGCGATCACCGCCTCACCCAAGAGCGCGACCCAGACGATCCAGGAGGTCAACGGAATGTCAGTCAATGGCAGGCGGTTCATGGGGCTCTCCGTCGCGGCTGGTCACAGCTCAACGTATAAGCCCGGCAAAAGGTTGCCCGCAAAGATGACGGCCTATTTAGATCGATACTTGGCGAAAAGGCGTTTGTTGCGGGTAATGAAGTCCCGGATCGTGCCGGCAAAGGGCGTGTCGCGATCAAAGGCCACGTAGATCGCCCCCGACACAGCCCCGACCAATCCGCCGCAGGCATCGACGATCAGGTCCCACATCGTGTCCTGCAGACCTGACTTTTGCATATTGGTGCCAAAGGTCTGGTCTATCGTATATTCGAAAATCTCCCAGATCGCGCCGATCGACATGGCAAAACAGAACGCAAACAGACCTATGGCCCAGGGCGGAGCCGCATAGCGATCCCCTTGGAACAGCATGAAGATCGCCACAAAGCCGATCAGGCCAAACCCGATAGCCGACCCGCCGTGCAGCACCACATCCCACCACCAGTAGCGGTAATAGAAATCCCCGACTTCGCCCAGAAACAGCGTGGCAAAGATGAACAAGACAATGCCGGTCATGAAGCCGCGCGGGATATAGATATGAAAGCGCCGCGCAAAGGCCATAGGCAGCAAGGTCAGCCCCAATGTGCCCAGCGCGATGAAAGACGAGGTGTAGCGTTCGGTGACCAGACCCGCGATGAACTCCGCGATCAGCGCCAGCCAGACCAGCCGCATCAGCAAGGGTTGCGCCTGAGCCGCCCGAAACAGATTGCGCAGTGCGATTTTGACCATTGAGCCGTCACTTTCCGATATTTCCACCCCACAGCTGATGAAATGGGCCATGGGTCTGCCTATGTTAATAGCATGAAAGCAAAATTAGAAAGTGCAGCCCTGCGTCTTGCCTCTTACAATCTGCGCAAATGCCGTGGGACCGACGGGCTGCGCGCACCGGGGCGCATTTTGGATGTGATCAATGCGCTGGACGCCGATGTCGTGGCCCTGCAGGAGGCCGACATGCGGCTGGGCCAGCGCCCGGCCGCCCTGCCCCCGCAGATGATCGAAACCCATACCGATTTCACTGCGGCGCCGGTGAATGCCTCTCCGGTGTCGGTCGGCTGGCACGGCAATGCGATCTTGCTGCGCAAATCTGCAGATCTTGAGGCGGTGCACCGTTTCGACCTGCCGGGGCTCGAACCGCGCGGCGCGGTGGCCATCGACCTGAAGGGGCTGCGCGTCGTCGGCGTGCATCTGGGACTGTTGCGCGCCTCGCGGCAAAAGCAGCTCCACGCGATCCGCAGCCATCTGGCCGCATTGGATGACCGCCCCACCGTGATCCTTGGTGATTTCAACGAATGGTCCCGCACGCAGGGGCTGGATCCGCTGCGTGACCGCTTTGCCATTTTTGCCCCCGGGCGCTCGTTTCACGCCTCCCGCCCCATGGCGGCGCTCGACCGGATCGCCCATACCGACACGCTGGAGTTGCGCGACGCCGGGGTCGCGGAAACCGATCTGACCCGCCGCGCCTCCGATCACCTGCCGATCTGGGCGGATTTCCAACCGACAGGACCACGCCCGGCCCGCTGACCGGCCAAACGCGACAGCGTTTTTCACAGCCATGCGAACGGCGTTTTTCACTGTGCTTTGCGCGTGCGGGTGCTACACAAAGGGAAACTCACGGCATGAGATATTCCGATGACCCTTTTGCAAATCGCCTCGCTTCTGATCGTTCTGGCCGGTGCCTTCGGTGCGATCAACTATCTGTTTCTTAAGCTTCCCTCCTCGATCGGCATTCTCGTCGTCGCCCTGATCGCCTCGCTTGTGGTGATCGGTCTAGACGCGGTGTTCCCGGCCTCACAGGTCGAAGAGACGATCCGGGCCGAAGTCATGGGCTTTGATTTTTCCGATACGCTTCTGGAAGGCATGCTGGGGCTGTTGCTTTTCGCAGGCGCGCTCCATGTCAAAGTCTCCGACCTGCGTGCGCAATGGCAGCCTGTTTTGCTGATGGCGACACTGGGCGTGGCGCTCTCCACTGCAGTGGTCGGCATCGGCTTTAGCTGGCTCACCGGCATGCCGCTGCTGATCGCGCTGACCTTCGGCGCGCTGATTTCCCCGACCGATCCGGTGGCCGTTCTGGGCGTTCTGCGCGAAGCGGCGCTGCCCAAAAGCCTTGAAACCAAGATCGCCGGGGAAAGCCTGTTCAACGACGGTGTCGGCTATGTCGTCTACCTCGTCCTTGTCGGGCTGGCCTTTTCCAGCGGCGGTCACGGCGCCCACGCCGGAGGCGATCACGCGGTGCAGGATGCCCTGCTGCTCTTCGCCCAGGAGGCCCTTGGCGGCGCCGTTCTGGGGCTGGTGCTGGGCTGGCTCACCTTCCGGGTGATGCGCCTGATCGACGATTACGCACTGGAGGTGCTGATCACGCTCGGGCTGGCCTTTGGGGGTTATGAGCTGGCCGTATACCTGCATGTCTCCGCCCCGATCATGGCGGTTTGTGCCGGGCTTCTGATCGGCGATGTGGGCGCGAAATACGGCATGTCGGAACAGACCCGGCGCTATGTCGATGCCTTCTGGAAAATGATCGACGAAATCCTCAACGCCATCCTGTTCCTGATGATCGGCTTTGAGGTTTTCGCCATTGCCTTTGACATGTCTTCGGTCAAGGCCGGGGCGATGGCCATTGTTCTGGCGCTGCTCGCGCGTCTGGTGGCCGTCGCCGTGCCGGTTCTGATGCTGCGGCCTTTCTCGCAGTTTTCAAAGGGCACGATCCCGATCATGACCTGGGGCGGGTTGAAAGGCGGGATCTCCGTGGCTCTGGCACTGTCGCTGCCCGACGGCGACTGGAAGCCCCTGATCCTGACCGCGACCTATATGGTCGTTGTCTTTTCCATCATCGTGCAGGGGCTGAGCGTGGCGGCATTGGCCAAACGCGTTGGCCGCGAACCGGAGCTGAACGTATGACCCGATATCTCACCTATGACGTCTTCACCGACACGCCTTTTGGCGGCAATCCGCTGGCCGTCGTGCCCGAGGCCGCAGCTCTGGCGGAAGAGCAATTGCAACGCATCGCGCGGGAATTCAACTATTCGGAGACCGTGTTTCTCTTCCCCCCGGAAGACCCAGAGAACACCGCCCGGCTGCGGATTTTCACCCCGACGATGGAAGTGCCCTTTGCCGGGCACCCCACCATTGGCGCCGCCATCGCCCTCTCTGAACTTGGCCACGGTCCGGATCTGCGTCTGGAGCTGCCCGTTGGGCTGATCACCGCCACAGTCCATGAGGGCGCCGCCACCTTCACCGCCCGCCAGCCGCTTGACATCCTCGCCCATCCCGAGGCCTCTCTTGTCGCTCGCGCCCTTGGGCTCGACAGCGCCGATCTGAAAGACGCACCTGTGATGGCAGGCATGGGGCTCGCCTTTACCTTCACGGAACTCAACAGCCGTGACGCTCTGGCGCGGATATCGCTGGATCACGCGGCGTTCCGGGAGGGCCATGCGCGCTACCCGATGGGGCTCGACTTCGCACTGGCCCCCTATTGGCGCGACGGCGACACGATCCATCTGCGCATGTTCGCCCCGCTCGACGACATTCCCGAAGACCCGGCAACAGGATCGGCCTCGGCGGCGCTCGGACGGCTGCTGCGCGAACGCAGCGGGCAGGATCAGGAGCTGATCATCCATCAGGGCGACGATATGGGCCGTCCGTCCCGGATTTCGGTGTCGGCCAAGGCCGATGCGGTGACCATCGGCGGCCAAGCCATCCGGATAATGGAAGGGCGGCTGGTGTTCTGAACCGACCGCCTCAAAGTGCCACCACCGGTCCACAGCCGGGACCGCAGATGACCGCAAGCCTTCTGCATTCGTGCATGCCCCATCTGCGGCTGTAAAGTCCCGCCTCGCGCGCTCAAAGCTTGCGCCGCCGGGGCGTTTTACGCCATCTCGGTCTAACACAGATCGGGAATCACCCATGCACAACCTGCGCGCCATCCTTCTTGTCATCGCGGCCATGGCCGGTTTCGCCCTCGAAGACACGGCGATCAAAGTCCTGTCCGAAACGCTGCCCGTGGGCGAAATTCTGGTGATCCTTGCCGTGGCCTGCGCCGCGCTCTTTGGCCTTTGGGCGGTGATCAAAGGCGACCGGATCTTTGCCCGGCACAACTGGCGCCCCAAGCCCCTGCTGCGCGCGGCCACCGAAGGCTTTGCCGCCGTCAGCTTTGCCACGGCTCTGGCCATGGTGGATATCTCTGTGGTCGGGGCCGTGTTCCAGTCCATGCCGCTGGTCGTGACCTTTGCCGCCGCGCTGTTTCTGGGGGAAACCGTTGGCTGGCGACGCTGGAGCGCCATCGCAATCGGCTTTGTCGGCGTGCTGATGATCATCCGTCCCGGTCTGTCCGGCTTTGACCCCAATGTGCTTTGGGTGCTGGTCGCCGTTGTCATGGTCGCCACCCGCGATCTGATGACCCGCGTCATGGACGCCAAAGTGCCCTCCTCTGTCGTCTCTTTTCAGGCTTTTCTGGCGGTGATCCCTGCAGGCCTTCTGAAATTCTGGTTCGCGGGCGAAAGCCTGCAACTGCCGGGCGCGACCGAGGCCTCTCTGCTGGTGGCTGCGACCGGCTGTGCGATTTTCGGCTACAGCTGCATCGTGGCGGGCATGCGGCTGGGCGATGCCTCTGCTGTGACCCCGTTTCGCTACACCCGTCTGGTGTTTTCCATGGCAGCGGGGATCGTGGTCTTTGGCGAGCGGCCCGATTTGATGACTTTCCTCGGCTCCGCACTGATCATCGCCTCCGGTCTCTACACCTTCCTGCGCGAACGTCAGGTGGCCCGCCGCGCCGCCCGTGTCCTGCGTGAAGAGGCCCAGACCCACGGGTTCTGAGGCGCGAAGACCAAGACGCGGGATGTGAGCCTGCAGCTCACGGCTCTGCTCTTTTTTAAGACTCTTGACGTAAATCAGTTACCGCTAACGAATAATGTGCCATGGAAGCGGGCAAGACCCGTGGCATGTTAGCGCTCAATTGTTGACGCCCACGCCCCGGCTGTTATCAAGCAAGCAACTGGCTCGCCAACCGAAAACATGAAAAGGGATCAAAAGCCATGAGCACCATCATCGACATCATCGGACGCGAAATTCTCGACAGCCGTGGCAATCCCACGGTTGAAGTCGACGTCATTCTGGAAGACGGCACCATGGGCCGTGCTGCGGTTCCGTCAGGCGCCTCCACCGGTGTGCACGAAGCGCATGAAAAGCGCGACGGCGACAAATCCCGTTTCATGGGCAAAGGCGTGCTCGAAGCCGTCGCCGCCGTGAACGGTGAAATCTGCGAAGCGCTCGTGGGCATGGATGTCACCGAACAGGAAGCCATTGATGCCGTGATGATTGAACTCGACGGCACCGAAAACAAAGGCCGCCTCGGCGCCAACGCCATCCTCGGCGTCTCGCTGGCCTGTGCCAAGGCTGCAGCCGATTATTCCGCCCTGCCGCTCTACCGCTATGTTGGCGGTTCCTCCGCCCGCGTCCTGCCGGTGCCGATGATGAACATCATCAACGGCGGCGAACATGCCGACAACCCGATCGACGTGCAGGAATTCATGATCATGCCGGTCTCCGCCAGCTCGATCAAGGAAGCAATCCGGATGGGGTCCGAGGTGTTCCACACGCTGAAGAAAGAACTTTCCTCGGCAGGCTACAACACCGGCATCGGTGACGAAGGCGGCTTTGCGCCCAACATCTCCTCCACCCGCGAGGCCCTGGACTTCATCCTGAAGGCCATTGAGAAAGCCGGCTACAAACCGGGCGAAGACATCTATCTCGCCCTCGACGCCGCCTCGACCGAATACTACGTCGACGGCAAATATGAGATGAAAGGCGAAGGCCTGTCGCTGAGCGCCGCCGAAAACGTCGACTACCTTGCCAAGCTGGTGGACGACTACCCGATCATCTCGATCGAAGACGGCTGCGCCGAAGACGACTGGGACGGCTGGAAACTGCTGACCGACAAACTCGGCGACAAGATCCAGCTGGTCGGTGACGACCTGTTCGTGACCAACCCCGAACGTCTTGCCAAGGGCATCGAAGACGGTGTCGCCAACTCGTTGCTGGTGAAAGTGAACCAGATCGGGTCGCTGTCCGAGACGCTGAAAGCCGTCGATATGGCCCACCGCGCCCGCTACACCAACGTGATGTCGCACCGCTCGGGCGAAACCGAAGACGCAACGATTGCAGATCTTGCTGTCGCCACCAACTGCGGCCAGATCAAGACCGGCTCTATGTCGCGTTCCGACCGGATGGCAAAATACAACCAGCTGATCCGCATCGAAGAACAGCTGGGTGCGACGGCAGAATATGCCGGCACGTCGATCCTAAAGAAATAAGGCCCTGAGCCACGGCGGGCATTCCCGCTTGACGAGATAGAGAAAGCCCCGCCAGATCGGTGGGGCTTTTTGTTTGTCGCTCTTCTCGACACGGGCCTGTCAGCAACAGTTTCCCTCGACATTGCGCTGCCCTCAACAACTTGCTTTAACCACGCCATGACCAGAAAAGATCTCAACGCCCCCCTCCCCGACGGCATTCACGACCTGCCTTCCGGCAAGCTCGCCGCCATTGTCACCTATCTTGAAATGCATGCGCGGCCAGCGCCTCGCCCGGCGCCGGACCAACCCGAGTTGGAGCTTGTGCATCATGCAACCCCGGATCTCGACTGGTATCGGGCGCTTTATCGCAAGGTGGGCGCGGACTGGCTGTGGTTTTCGCGGCTCTATCTGGAAGATTCCGCACTTGCCGCAATCGTCTCTGACCCCAATGTGGCGGTCTATTCCCTGCGCAAGGAGGGCGTTGACCTCGGCCTTCTGGAACTGGATTTCCGCGATCCCGACAACACGGAACTGGCGTTTTTCGGGCTGCACAGCGACCTGATCGGCGGTGGCACCGGGCGCTGGCTGATGGAACGGGCGCTTAATCTGGTCTTTGAACGCGGCACGCCGCGGCTGTTCGTGCACACCTGCACGCTCGACAGCCCGCAGGCCCTGCCGTTCTATATCCGCTCGGGCTTTACCCCCTATGGCCGTGCCATTGAGGTGATGGATGATCCGCGCATGGATGGCACCCTGCCAGACACGGTCGCGCCGCAGATCCCGCGGATCTGAGTTTCTCACATCCTAAACAACAAAGACCCCGCTCTCTTGGCGGGGTCTTTCTTTCATCAGCCAGTCAGCTGCACTTTGTCGCTTACGGGCACGGCGCCGTGTAGTAGCCGCCATTGCCGTTGGCATAGGCACAGGTCGCGGTGTTCTGATTTTGGGCAACCATCGTGCCGGCGGCGGCACCGCCGAGCGTAGCCAGGACTTTCCATTCATCGTTCGACCCAAGGGCATCTGCCGTCAGATAGCCAAGACCGGCACCGGCGGCTGCGCCAATGGCCTGGTTTTGCTCCGAAGCGGTCATCGTGGTACAGGCGGCGAGTGTCGGCGCAGCAAAGGCCAGCGCGAGAAGTGTCTTCTTGGACATCAGGTCTCTCCCAATCATATGCGTTTTGTTTCTGGCTTATAAACGCACCAGCGCAAGATTTGGTTGCATGCCTGCCCGATTTTTCTGCTAAGCCTCAGAGATACGGACGTATTTTTTGCCAACTGGAGCGCCACCATGCCCGAAATCCTCTCCCCAACCGCCGACGCGCTGATCGCGCAGCTCGATCTGGCGCCCCATCCCGAAGGCGGCCACTTCCGGCAGACATGGGTCGCAGAGACTGCGCCCGGAACACGCCCGGCGGGGACATGCATCTATTTTCTGCTCAAGGCAGGCGAGGTCAGCCACTGGCACCGGGTCGATGCCGTGGAGATCTGGCATTTCTATGCCGGCGCGCCGCTGATGCTGTCGATTGCAGAAACTGCGCAAGGACCGGCGCAGACGTTGAAACTGGGAGCGGATCTGACCGCCGGCGAGCGGCCGCAGGGCATCGTTCCGGCCACCCATTGGCAAAGTGCGCACTCGACCGGGGACTGGAGTCTGGTGGGCTGCACCGTGTCACCCGGGTTTCAGTTTGAAGGGTTCGAACTGGCCCCGCCGGGTTTTGACATTGCACGCTGAGCGTTGCGCTCAATCCGGGAAAATCCGTCGAACCACCTGAGAGGACAGGAAAAACGCAATCGGCCCCACACCCAAGGACAGCAGAAAGGCGATCAACCAGATGATGACATAGCGTTGCATCCATTCGTTGATCCAGCCGGGATAGAAGCCGTGCTGCAATCCGGGGATCACCTCGCTCATAATCAGAGTCATCAATAAGGCCATCATGCAGGAAATGACCACCTACACGAGAAAGATGATAGCCTTGTCCTTTTTGCGTGTACGATCGTCGTTCGTCAGCGTCATGGTTATCTCTCCAAACGGTATCGCAGGCGAAGCGCATAAAGCAAGCACCCCAATCTGGCAGGAAAAGATGTCGAGGGTTCGCCTTGCGACTAACTCCCGCCATCTGTGGCAGGGGCGGTGTCCAGCGCCAGCGACCATTTCAACCTCATCATTCAAGGGGAAAGGCGGGGATAATTTCCCCCCATGCGTGCATCACTTTTCCGCTCCGCCCCTCTCGCACATACGTAAAAACTGCCTATATGTAAGTTATGTAAAGAGTTTTCGCATTGACCTTCTGCCCTTTGGGCGTGTGCGGAGGTTTCGCTGACAGATGGAATGTTTCAAGGTACACAATCATCGGTGCCCATCTGTCAGCCCCAAATATCCCTCCTTAAATCACCGCTTTATCTGACAGCCCTTAGGCGCCGGATCAGCACAAGCCATATCCTACGGCACAGAGACCCTGCCGCCACCGATCGCCGCAGAGACGCCTGTGGTTGAAGTGCAGGACGTCGGCAGGCCCCGGCGCACACGGGCAGCGAGATAGGCAAAGGCCTGAGCTTCCAGCATATCGCCATCCAGCCCGACGGCTTCCACCGGCGCAACACGGCACTCCAGCCCGGCGCAGAGCATGGCCATGAGCGTGGCATTGTGCCGCCCGCCTCCGGTGACGAACAGCGCCTCGGGTGGGCTGGGGCAGTGCTCCATCGCCCGCGCAACACAGGCCGCACTAAAGGCGGTCAGCGTGGCGGCGGCATCCTCGGTGGACAACCCTGCGACCTTTTCCAACAGCCCATGAAAATCGTTTCGGTCCAGAGACTTTGGCGGCATCTTCATAAAATAGGGATGGTTGAGCGCCTCGGCGACGATCTCGATCCGCACCTCTCCGCGCGCCGCCATGGCGCCACTGGCGTCGAACGGCTGTCCACAGCGCGCGCGCATCAGATCGTTGACCGGTGCATTGGCGGGACCGGTGTCAAAGGCGACCAGCGCGCCCTCCTCCTGCGGCTGCGCCACCCGCGGATCAACCCATGTCAGATTGCCGACCCCGCCCATGTTGAGAAAACAGATCGGACGCGGTGCGCCGATGCAACGCGCCAACGCATGATGATAGAACGGCGCCAGCGGCGCGCCCTGTCCGCCCAGTTGCACGTCTGCGCTGCGAAAATCCCAAACCACGGGCACCCCCATGGCCTCGGCCAGCACCGCGCCATCCCCCGCCTGATAGGTGCGCCGCTGATCGGGGGCATGGGCCAGCGTCTGACCGTGAAACCCGATAAGTTCAAACCCCGACAGTTGAGACAGCGCCTCGGCATGGGCGGTTTCGATCAACTCACACAGGCCTTCAGACGCCTGCCATTGCCCCAGTTCGGCACGAAACAGCGCCTGTTCGGGCTCGCTGTATGGTCGAAACGCGCTCTCGCCGAAGTCGAACACCTCATTGCCATCGGTACGGATCATGGCCACATCCACCCCGTCCAGAGACGTCCCCGACATGCAGCCTGCGACCCAGATCGCCGTGTTATCGCCTTTGTGCTGCATCAGAGTCTTTCCCTTTGCTGTTTGCCCCGATATATCAGGCCCCGCTGACCCTTTGAACGGAAAAGAGAGCAATGACCTACCATCCCAAATCGGAATTTCTCCGCGTCATCATCGAACGCGGCTTCCTCGCCGATTGCACCAATCTGCAGGAGCTGGACGAAGCGCTGAACAAAGGGATGGTCACCGCATATATCGGCTATGACGCGACCGCCGCGTCACTGCATGTCGGGCACCTGCTTAACATCATGCTGCTGCGCTGGTTCCAGAAAACCGGCAACAAGCCGATCACCCTGATGGGCGGCGGCACCACCAAGGTGGGCGACCCGTCCTTCCGCTCCGACGAACGCCCCCTGCTGGGCCCGGATCAGATCCACGCCAATATCGACGGCATGCAAAAGGTATTCGCCCGTTTCCTCGACTATGGCGAAGAGGGCAACGGCGCGCTGATGCGCAACAACGCCGAATGGCTGGACGAATTGAACTACCTCGATTTCCTGCGCGACATCGGGCGGCATTTCTCGGTCAACCGGATGCTGTCCTTTGAATCCGTGAAATCGCGCCTCGACCGTGAGCAATCGCTGTCCTTCCTCGAATTCAACTACATGATCCTTCAGGCCTACGACTTCTTGGAGCTGAACCGCCGCTATGGCTGCCTGTTGCAGATGGGCGGTTCGGATCAATGGGGCAATATCGTGAACGGCATCGATCTGACGCGCCGGGTGCTGGACAATGAAATCTACGGGTTGACCACGCCGCTGCTGACCACTTCGGATGGCCGCAAAATGGGCAAATCGCAGGGCGGCGCGATCTGGCTCAACGCCGAGATGCTCAGCCCCTATGAGTTCTGGCAGTTCTGGCGCAACACCACCGACGCCGACACCGGTCGTTTCCTGAAGCTCTACACCGACCTGCCGGTCGAGGAATGCGACCGTTTGGGCGCGTTGGAAGGCAGCGAGATTAACGCCGCCAAAATCATCCTTGCCAATGAGGTCACCACGCTGCTGCACGGCGCCGAAGCCGCGAAAGCCGCCGAAGCCACCGCGCGCGAAGTGTTCGAAAAAGGCGGGCTGGGCGAAGACCTGCCCACCGTCGAATTCACCGCCGAAGACCTGGGCGAAGGGATCTCCATCGTGCAGCTTTTCGTGCGCTCCGGGCTCGTGGCCACCGGCAAAGAAGCCAAACGCCTGTTCGCCGACAATGGTGCCAAGGTGAACGATCAGGACCACAAGGACGCCGGCCTGTTCGTCACCCCGGAAATGCTGAAAGAGCCGATGAAACTGTCCGCAGGCAAAAAGCGCCACGCGCTGGTTACGCTGAAAGGCTGATCCAAAGAGGCCGGATCAAGTCTCTGAAACAGGAAAGGGCGCCACTGGCGCCCTTTTTCTTTGACCAAAACGAGTGGGCCACACCGCCCAAGGATGGGCAGCGGGTCCCGTTCAGTCGGTGACTTTGACCGAAGCCATCATGTCGGGTTCACCGATCACGGCGCCATTCGGTCCGGTGCCTTTCTTGATGGCATGAACCACATCCATGCCCTCGGTCACCTTGCCCACAACGGTATATTGCCCGTTCAAATGCCGCGCGGGGGCAAACATGATGAAGAACTGGCTGTTGGCGCTGTCCGGGTTCTGGCTGCGCGCCATGCCAACGACGCCTTCCTCAAAGGGCTGATCGGAAAACTCAGCCTTCAGATCGGGATAGGATGACCCGCCCCGCCCCGCCATCTGCATGGAAAACTCTTCAGCCCCGACCTTGCCGAATTCGACATCACCGGTCTGGGCCATGAAGCCGTCGATCACGCGGTGGAAAACCACATTGTCATAGGCGCCTTCCTCGGCAAGCTTGGTGATCTGCGCGACATGGCCCGGGGCCACATCTTCAAACAGATCAATATGGACGACGCCATTGGCCTCGCCCGATACGGTGATGTCGAGGCCGGTGGCAAATGCGGGCGCAGCGGCCAGCACGGCCAAAGCGGTTACAGCTGCTTTAAACATCGGCGGCCACCTTCATTGAGATCATCGCATCGGGGTACATCGGCGGTTCGCCACGCACGATCTTGTCGACCGCTTCCATGCCTTCGATCACACGGCCATAGACCGTATATTGACGGTTGAGGAAGTGGTTGTCGGCAAAGTTGATGAAGAACTGCGAGTTGGCCGAATTCGGGTCCATCGACCGCGCGGCGCCAATGGTGCCACGGTCATGCGGCACATTGGAAAACTCTGCCGGGACATTCGGCATGTCAGAGCCGCCCGTGCCCGCACGGCGCAGTTCGAAATCCTGGTTCTGGTTGCCGAACTTCACATCGCCGGTCTGCGCCATGAAGCCCTCGATCACACGGTGGAAGACCACCCCGTCATAGGCCCCACTGCGAGCCAGCTCCTTCATCCGCGCGCTGTGCTGCGGCGCGATGTCGGGCATCAGCTCGATCACGACCTTGCCGTGTTCCAACTCGATGATGATTGTGTTTTCGGGATCTTTGATCTCGGCCATTTCAGTCTCCAGACGTCATAATTTGTGCGCAGTGTAGAGTGCCGCCGCGACAAGGGGAAGGCCCAAGCCGATCCCACGGTTGACGAAGCGCCGAGATACGCGCAAACAGAGAGAAAGGATGCTGCCAACCTCCCGAAAGGATGTAAGAAATGGCCTGGAAAACCCTCGACGACATGGATCTGACCGGCAAAGTGGTTCTGACGCGCGTGGACATCAACGTCCCCGTCGAGAACGGCAAAGTCACCGACACCACCCGGATCGAACGGATCAAGCCGACCATTGACGACATTCTGGAAAAGGGCGGCAAACCGGTGCTGATGGCCCACTTCGGACGCCCAAAAGGCAAAGTGGTCCCGGAGATGAGCCTGTCTCTGATCAAAGACACTGTGGCCGAGGTTCTGGGTGTCCCGGTCCATATCGCATCCGATTGCATCGGCACCCCCGCCAAAGAGGCCGTGGCCGCCCTCGGCGAGGGCGAAATCCTGCTTTTGGAAAACACCCGTTTCCACGAAGGCGAAACCAAGAACGATCCGCAGTTCGCCGCCTCGCTTGCGGCTCTGGGCGATGTTTATGTCAATGACGCCTTTTCTGCCGCGCACCGCGCCCATGGATCTACCGAAGGTGTGGCCAAGCTGCTGCCCGCCTGTGCGGGCCGCCTGATGCAGGCCGAACTGTCGGCGCTGGAAGGTGCGCTGTCCACCCCCGAACGTCCGGTCGTGGCCGTGGTCGGCGGCGCGAAAGTCTCGACCAAGCTCGACCTGCTGGGCAATCTGGTGCGCAAGGTCGATTATCTGGTGATCGGCGGCGGCATGGCCAACACCTTCCTCGCCGCCGAAGGTGTGGATGTCGGCAAATCCCTGTGCGAACATGATCTGGCCGACACCGCCCGCGAAATCGTCAAGAAAGCCGGTGAAGCCGGTTGCGAAATCATCCTGCCCGTCGACGTGGTCGTCGCCCGGGAATTCAAGGCCGGGGCCGACAATGAAATCGTCCCCACAACCGAATGCCCCGCAGATGCGATGATCCTCGACGCGGGTCCCAAATCGGTCGAAAAGATCACCGAGGTTTTCGAAGAGAGCAAAACCCTGATCTGGAACGGGCCGCTGGGCGCCTTTGAGATCGCGCCCTTCGATGCGGCCACCAATGCCGCAGCCCAAAAGGCGGCTGAGCTGAGCAAAGCCGGCACGCTGATTTCCGTCGCAGGCGGCGGCGACACCGTGGCCGCGCTGAACAAGGCAAATGCCGCCGAGGACTTCACCTATATTTCCACCGCCGGGGGCGCATTCCTTGAATGGATGGAGGGCAAGGTGCTGCCCGGCGTAGACGCCCTCGATCAGGACTGATTTTCACACCACCAGAGGCCCGCGCATCCCGCGGGCCTTTTATCTATCAATTCACTGCAAGCCGGCTATGCAGCCCCCTGTTGCGATGGATCAATTTTATTTTTGTGAATTGCGCATAGCCTTGCATCAAACGGGACCGTGAGCGCTACCAAAGGCGCAGTTAGCGCCACCAAGATTGCAGCCACGCACGCAGCACGTTAACCCGTAACAGAGATCCGAAACCGTCCCCATCCAGGGGCAGGCAGAGCCAATAGGCAAAGGGAAAAGAGATGTCGATTCAAGAAATGACCGCAAAAATGGGCGCAGGCCAGGGCTTCATCGCAGCACTCGACCAATCGGGCGGCTCGACGCCGAAAGCACTCAAACTCTACGGCGTCGATGAAAGCGAATATTCCGGCGACGCTGAAATGTTCGACATGGTGCACGCCATGCGCTCACGCATCATGCAATCGCCCTCCTTCACCGGCGACAAGGTGATCGGCGCCATCCTGTTTGAAATGACCATGGATCGCGACGTGGCGGGCAAGCCGACCTCGAAATTCCTCTGGGAAGAAAAAGGCATCGTGCCCTTCCTGAAAATCGACAAGGGGCTGGAAGCCGAAGCCAACGGCGTGCAGCTGATGAAACCCATGCCGGGTCTCGACGACCTTCTGGCCCGCGCCTTCGATCTGGGCGTGTTCGGCACCAAAGAACGTTCGGTGATCAACGCCGCCAACCCCGAAGGCATCAAGGCCGTGGTCGATCAGCAATTCGAAGTGGGTGAGCAGGTGATCAAGGCCGGTCTGATGCCGATCCTCGAACCCGAGGTGACGATCACCATCGCCGACAAGGCCGAAGCCGAAGCCATTCTGCGCGACGAGATCCTGAAACATCTCGATGCCATGGACGACAGCAAACAGGTGATGCTGAAACTGTCCCTGCCGAGCGAGGCGAATTTTTACAAGCCGCTGGTCGATCACCCGCGTGTGCTCAAGGTCGTGGCGCTCTCTGGTGGCTACAGCCGCGACGAGGCCAATGAAATCCTCAGCCAGAACACCGGCATGATCGCGTCCTTCTCGCGCGCGCTCTCCGAAGGCCTGAATGCCAAACAGTCCGACGCGGAATTCGACGCCACGCTGAAAGCCGCCGTGGACAGCATCCACGCCGCGTCGATCGCGGGCTGAAGCAAAGCCAATCACGCAAAACGACGGGGCGTCTCCACAGGCGCCCCGTTTTTTTCGCAAAATTTTGCCGGTGATTCGTTTTTGGGATTCACATCACGAATCACCTGTGTCATAAGGGGGTTACGGAGCCGCTCGGCAAAGAAGTGGCCCGTGAGGCAGTACCTATCGCAGGTCAAAACATACAAAGGTAAGAAGCCTATCATGGCTCATCCGCGCAAACGCCCGTCGCTGGCGGTGTTGTTATACACCGGCATCGTGGTCACCTTGGGTGGCTATTTCACCTTCGCTTCGGTGCAAGGGGAATACGGATTGTTTCGCCGTCTGCAGATCGAGGGGGAACTCTCGGAACTGCAGACGGTGAGCGGCCAGCTCGACGCAGAGCTGGACGTGATGCGCAACAAGACCAAACGCCTCTCCGACGGCTATCTCGATCTCGATCTTCTGGATGAACAGGCCCGCGACGTTCTGGGCTATCTGCGCACGGACGAAGTGGTCATTCGCTGACCCACCCCGCCTGCAACGGCCGAGATCATGCCGGACCATGCATCCGACAGGATGCCGACACAGAACAACCGACGGCCTTGGAACCATGCAGACGATCACAGACCGCCACATCAAACGCCCAAGAACACGCCTTGCGCTGGCAGCCCTCTGCCTATGCGCCCTCACCGCCTGCAGCGGCCGCGGCTCTATCCCGCAAAACCCGGAAAATGCCTGTTCGATCATTCGCGAGAAACCGCATTATTATTCAGCCATGCAGCGTTCCGAGGCCAAATGGGGCGTGCCGGTCAATGTCCAGATGGCGCTGATCTATCAGGAATCCACCTTCAACGCGACAGCCCGCCCACCCAAACGCTACGTGCTGCTCATCATCCCCAAAGGTCGCGCCAGCTCTGCACGTGGCTATGCCCAGGCACTTGACGGCACATGGGACGATTATCGCAACGGCCCCGGCCGCGCCGGCGCCAGCCGCAGCAACATCCGCGACGCCACCGATTTCATCGGCTGGTATGTCTCGACCAACAACGCGGCTCTGGGGATCGCCAATTCTGATGCCCGCAACAGCTATCTGGCCTATCACGAAGGCCGCACGGGCTACGCCCGCGGGTCGCATAATGGCAAGACGTGGCTGTTGAATGTGGCCGATGGGGTGGCGGCACGGGCGGCGCGTTATGAGGCTCAGATTCAGTATTGTCGCCGGTGACCACACTAAAACATACGGTATTTTCAGGTGGCAATCGCAGCTAGCGCCTTATCAATACTAAACACATGACGCTCACCAGCGGCATCGACAATAAAGAATGCTTTCGTTGTTGAGTAGTTATCATTTGACCGAGGACGATTATCGTTCTTTACTGTTACATCCTGCGCGGAAACAGCTGGGTAATTCGTTACCTCACAGTAGCGAAGATAGATTTCCAGAATTTCAGAACGTTCTGGCTCAACGAGCAAGTCATCTAAAATAGAAGCTTTCCTTATCTCACTGTAGTGCGCCTTAGCGCTCGACAATGTAGGGAAAACCCGACCTCCCTGAAGAATTACTTGCTTAGCCATATTACCTCCTTAAGCAGAAATAATTTTAGGCTGAGGTTTCTTTTCACCTCCCGCAAGAGTTTTTATCCAATCAACTTGTATAAAAGCGTTTCCCCATCAAATCCGACATTCCCCAAACGCATAACTGCCACCCACGGCGCATAACAGAAAATCCGTGCATTCTGCTGCGGGGGGCTATATTATATAGTTTAACGCTAAACTATCATTCGCGACTTTGGAGGAGGAAGCCGTATGGCAACCCGGAAAACCACATCCAAGGCGGCGAGCAAACCCAACGTCTCCAAGGACGAATTGCTCGCCTATTACAAGGATATGCTTCTTATCCGCCGTTTTGAAGAAAAGGCCGGCCAGCTTTACGGCATGGGTCTGATCGGCGGCTTCTGTCACCTCTACATCGGCCAGGAAGCCGTCGTGGTCGGCCTTGAGGCCGCTGCGAAAGAGGGCGACAAACGCGTCACCTCCTATCGTGACCATGGCCATATGCTGGCCTGCGGCATGGACCCGAACGGCGTCATGGCCGAACTCACCGGCCGCGGAGACGGCTATTCCAAAGGTAAAGGCGGATCGATGCACATGTTCTCGAAAGAGAAACATTTCTACGGCGGTCACGGCATCGTCGGTGCGCAGGTGCCGATTGGCGCGGGTCTTGCCCTGTCCGACAAATACAAGGGCAACGACAACGTCACCTTCGCCTATTTCGGCGATGGAGCTGCCAACCAGGGCCAGGTCGCCGAGACCTACAACATGGCGGAAATCTGGGACCTGCCGGTCGTTTTCGTGATTGAAAACAACCAATACGCCATGGGCACCTCGACCCAACGCTCGACCAAATCGCCCTCTTACTGGGCGCGCGGCGCGGCCTATGGCATCGAAGGTGAAGAAGTGGACGGCATGGACGTTCTGGCCGTGAAAGAGGCCGGTGAACGCGCCGTGGCGCATTGCCGTGCGGGAAAAGGCCCCTACATCCTTGAGGTCAAAACCTATCGCTACCGCGGCCACTCCATGTCGGACCCAGCGAAATACCGGACCCGCGAGGAAGTGCAGAAGATGCGCGAAGAACGCGACCCGATCGAGGCCGTGCGCTCGATCCTTCTGACCGGCAACCACGCCACCGAAGACGATCTCAAAGCCATCGACAAAGACATCAAGTCGATCGTGAACGAGAGCGCCGAATTCGCCAAAAACAGCCCCGAACCGGCGGTTGAAGAACTGTGGACCGACATTTACGCGGATGAAATTCCGCAGCACAACGCCTGATTTCGGGAGGAAAGACACCAATGGCTACTGAACTTTTGATGCCCGCCCTGTCTCCCACGATGGAAGAAGGCACGCTGGCAAAATGGCTCGTCAAAGAAGGCGACACGGTTAGCTCCGGCGACATCATCGCCGAGATTGAGACCGACAAGGCAACAATGGAATTCGAAGCCGTGGACGAAGGCATCGTCGGCAAGATCCTCGTCGCGGAAGGCACCGAGAACGTCAAGGTGAACACGGCGATTGCCATCCTCGTTGAAGAGGGCGAAGACGCTTCCAACCTTGAGGCCTCCGCCGCCCCGGCAGAAGACACCTCCGCCCCCGCCGCGACCGAAGAGGCGGCCCCTGCGTCGACCCCGGCCAAGGCTGCGGCCCCTGTCGAAGTCGTCTCCAAGGCCTCCCCGGATTTCCCGGAAGGCACCGAGATGAAGACCCAGACCGTGCGGGAGGCCCTGCGCGACGCCATGGCCGAAGAGATGCGCCGCGATGGCGACGTCTTCATCATGGGCGAAGAGGTGGCCGAATATGAAGGCGCCTATAAGATCACCCAGGGCATGCTGGCCGAATTCGGATCGGATCGCGTCATCGACACGCCGATCACCGAACACGGCTTTGCTGGCATCGCCACCGGTGCGGCCTTTGGCGGGCTGAAACCGATTGTCGAGTTCATGACCTTCAACTTCGCCATGCAGGCGATTGACCAGATCATCAACTCCGCCGCCAAGACGCTTTACATGTCCGGCGGCCAGATGGGCGCCCCCATGGTGTTCCGCGGCCCGAACGGCGCTGCCGCCCGCGTTGGCGCGCAGCACTCGCAGGATTATGCCGCATGGTATGCGCAAATTCCGGGTCTCAAGGTCGTCATGCCCTATTCGGCTGCTGACTACAAAGGCCTGATGAAAACCGCGATCCGTGACCCCAACCCGGTGATCTTCCTCGAAAACGAGATCCTTTACGGGAAATCCTTTGAGGTGCCCGTGCTGGATGACTTCACCATCCCCTTTGGCAAGGCCCGTATCTGGCGTGAAGGCTCTGACGTGACCATCGTGTCCTTCGGCATCGGCATGACCTATGCTCTGGAAGCCGCCGACAAGCTGGCCGAAGAGGGCATTTCTGCCGAGGTCATCGACCTGCGGACGCTGCGCCCCATCGACTATGACACCGTGCTGGCCTCCGTGATGAAGACCAACCGCTGCGTCACCGTCGAAGAGGGCTTCCCCGTCGGTTCCATCGGCAACCACATCTCCGCCACGATCATGCAGCGCGCCTTTGACTATCTCGACGCGCCGGTGATCAACTGCGCCGGTAAAGATGTGCCCATGCCCTATGCCGCCAACCTCGAAAAACTCGCGCTTGTGACCACCGACGAAGTCGTGGCCGCCTGCAAAGAAGTGACCTATCGCTAAGGAGATCCTGCAATGGCTATTGAACTTTTGATGCCCGCCCTGTCTCCGACGATGGAGGAAGGCACGCTGGCCAAATGGCTGGTGAAAGAAGGCGACGAAATCTCTTCCGGCGATGTGATCGCCGAGATCGAAACCGACAAGGCGACGATGGAATTCGAAGCCGTGGACGAAGGCGTCATGGGGAAAATCCTCGTGGCCGAAGGCACCGAAGGCGTGAAGGTCAACGATCCGATCGCCATTCTTCTGGAAGAGGGCGAAGACGCCTCTGCCATGGACGACATGGGAGCCGATGCAAGCAAAGCCGACGCAGCCCCCGCCCCGGCGGCGGCTCCGGCCTCCGATACGGCGCCCAAAGCCGATGCCTCCGCATCCGCTGCTGCGACCCCGGCACCGGCGGCCCCTGTCGCAGCCTCAGGCGAGCGCATCTTTGCCTCGCCGCTGGCCCGTCGCATTGCCGCCCAGAAGGGTCTCGACCTGACTGCGATCAAAGGCTCGGGCCCGAAAGGCCGCATCGTGAAAGCCGACGTCGAAGCCGCAGATGCGGCCCCCAAGACAGAGGCCAAGCAACCCGCAGCAGCCGCGCCGATTGCGGCATCCGCACCGGCAGGCCCCTCGGCGGAAACGGTCATCAAGATGTACGAAGGCCGCGACTACGAGGAAATCAAGCTCGACGGCATGCGCAAGACCATCGCCGCACGCCTTTCGGAAGCCAAGCAAACCATCCCGCATTTCTACCTGCGCCGCGATATCCAACTTGATGCGCTACTGAAGTTCCGGGCCGAGCTGAACCACCAGCTCACCGGCAAGGGCGTCAAACTGTCGGTCAATGATTTCATCATCAAGGCCGTCGCCAACGCCCTGCAAGAGGTTCCGACCGCGAACGCCGTCTGGGCCGGGGACCGTGTTCTGCAGCTCAAGCCTTCGGACGTTGCCGTGGCCGTTGCGGTGGAAGGCGGGCTGTTCACGCCGGTTCTGAAAGATGCCGATATGAAATCTCTGTCGGCGCTCTCGAAAGAGATGAAAGATCTGGCCCACCGTGCCCGCGACCGCAAACTTGCGCCGCATGAATATCAGGGCGGATCCTTTGCGATCTCCAACCTCGGCATGTTCGGTATCGACAATTTCGATGCCATTGTGAACCCGCCCCACGCCGGCATTCTCGCCGTTGGCGCAGGCGTCAAGAAGCCCGTGGTTGGCGAAGACGGCGAAGTTAAGGTTGCCACCGTGATGTCCGTCACAATGTCCGTGGACCACCGCGTCATCGACGGTGCGCTTGGGGCAGAGCTGCTCAAGGCCATCGTCGATAATCTGGAAAATCCGGTGGCCATGCTGGCCTGATCCCGGCGACAATCACAGAAACAAAAGGCCTCGCAATCGCGGGGCCTTTTCTTCAAGGACTTTGTAAATGTTGAAGATAATCGCTTCGACCATGGCTGGCGCTCTGCTCTGTTATGCTGTTTTGGTCGCTGTCTCGCACGATCCCATGGGGCCGCTGGTGGTGTCGCATGCCGGCTCTGACGGTCAACGTATATTCCGGGGTCCTATGTGGCACAGCGATGCGCGCGCAAAATACATCCTGGCGGAATACAGCGCGTTACACTGCGAAAGCATCGGCATGACAGAGATCGCAATCGAGATCAAAAGCCGGACGATTTTGCCGGACCTTCTGCCGCCGCAGGTCAGCCTGACCTGTGCCCCCGCGGGCGAATGAAACCACGACCGCTGAATAAGCAAAACGCCTCCGGTCAAAAGACCGAAGGCGTTTCGTTTCATCGCCCCGTAAAGCGGTCGTGAGATCAGGCGTCATCCGTGGGACGCGCCCCGATCAACTGATTCATGGAAATCGAAGGTTGCGAACAGCCAGCCTCGCCCACGACCTTGGCGGGCACGCCGGCAACGGTCGTGCAGGGCGGCACATCGGCCAAAACCACGGACCCTGCCGCCACGCGGGAACAATAGCCGATCTTGATATTGCCCAGCACCTTGGCGCCCGCGCCGATCAACACGCCATTGCCGATTTTCGGGTGACGGTCCTCATCCTCTTTGCCCGTGCCCCCGAGCGTCACGTCGTGCAGGATCGACACGTTATCCCCCACCACGGCGGTTTCGCCAAAGACCAGCGAATGCGCGTGATCGAGGAAGATCCCCTTGCCGATCCGGCAGGCCGGATGGATGTCGATCGAAAACTGTTCGGACATGCGCATCTGGAAGAAATAGGCCAGATCGCGACGGCCTTCCTGCCAGAGCCAATGGGAGACACGATGCGCCTGGATCGCCTGGAAGCCCTTGAAATACAACAGGGGCTGAATGTAACGATGGCAGGCGGGATCACGGTCATACACCGCCGCGATATCCGCACGCGCCGCCTCGGCCAGCGACGGATCCGCGGCATAAGCGGCATCGGCAATTTCGCGGATCAACTGTTCTGACATCTCCGGAGAGGCCAGTTTCTGCGCCACGCGATAGGCCAGCGCCGCCTCAAGCGTTTCATGATGCAGGATACAGGCATGCACCATCCCGCCCAGCAAAGGCTCAGCCTCGACAGCCTCACGGGCCTCGGAAACGATCTGGGTCCAAACCGGGTCGAATTCAGACAGCTGGGTGCGGATTTTGGCCATGCGCTTTGTCCTCTTTGCATTGAGCTTACTATAGATAGGCTCAAAAGCCAAAGCGCAAGGGCCGGAAACCTAAAATGGCTTCGCTGTGATCGACGCGGCGCAGGGCGCGGCAAGGGCCTTACGCCTGTGGCAAAGTGAACTGCAGACCGTGGATCGCCAATCGTACCGTGCCCCCGGTAAAGCTGCCGCCCTCCGCCGTCAGGATAAGATCTTCAGGCGCATAATAGGTGACAGGCGCTCCGCTGAGGCCGCGCAGCCAACTGCCGGCTGCCAGCGACAGCCCCGATCCATAGCGGTTTTCTGAGCCGGAAACACCCACAGAAAAGCCGGTCACACCACTGCCGGTGATGTCGCTGAGCACTCGTCCTGTCACCCCGAAGACCACCGTTTGACCGGGCATGGCATAGCTGACATGGGAGCTCGCACCGCTGCTCAGGCTGTGGTCAATCTCGATCACCCGCGCCACCATGCCCGCGCCGTTGGCTGACAGGGCTTGCAGCCCCGCGACCCATTCGCTGCCATCGAAGCCCGCCCAGCCATTGTCATCTTCAACGTAGGCGCGCATACCCAGACCGGCGGGCACAAAGGCCCAGCCACCGTTGACATAGACCGCGATCTGGCCGCCCTGCCCGGCCCATGCATTCACGGCCCCAGACGGCACCCCATAGGCCGTGCCCTCTGCCGCCGACAGCGGTGGCGTGGTTTCGCTGACCGACACAAGACGCAACTGCATCAGCGCATCCAGCCGGCTGAGGGCCTCGTTCACAGTGACATGTTTCTGGGCCTGGGCCGCTGCCAAAAGCGGCAGGTTGAACCGGGGGGTCTCACTCATCGCATTCCATCCTTGCAAACAGGCCCGGGCCGAAGCTCTCAGACATCTGAGCCACATGAATTTCGTAAGGGCCGGACAGGCCATCCGCCGCCTTCTGCCCTGCCGTATAGGTCCAGGCAGGTGTTCCCAAAGTGATTTCGCGCAGCACCTGCGTCCCTTGTTGAACGCGCAGAAGATAAAGCTCGTAGCTTTCGTTCAGCGGCACATCTGTGCCCTGCCAGCTGTCGCCATCGATCCGCGTGCGTCGCAGCCAGTTGACCATCGTTCCCCCGGCACCATCCGGCTGCGCCCGCAGATGTGCAGGCGTATAGGGCCGCAGACCATTGCCCGCAAAGGCCAGTTGATAGGATTGGTAGCTTGGATCCTCATAGCCGCGCAGCGCCGGACCGATGCGATACTGACGCGCCAGACCGCGTGCGGCGCTTGGCAGATCAATCTGACGCAAGGCGTCATTGATCAGAACCCATTGCGACCCCTCTGGCCAGTCCCGGATCAAAGGCTCTGTGCCCGCCTGTCCGCGCAGCCGCAGGGCCAGTTCATAGGTCTGAGGCGCGACCAAAGTGGCCTCGGCAAACTGAAACAGCTCCCAGTTGTCCGGGCTGCCATCCCCGATGGCGGCCAGATTGGCACCATTGAGAACCGACGCCATGCTGGCCGAGCTGAGCACACCCTGCGTCAGCTCCACCCGAAGCGGCGCACCACGATCCCACAGATGCGGCTCCGCTGCGCCCAACGCGGTGCGTGTCACCCCGCTTATCGCCCAGCCCGTCATCACCGTGTTGAGCGCAAATTCGGCCTCTCCGTCTGACATGTAAACCGCCGCCGATCCCGGCCAGGGATCGGCTGTCACCGCCAGATGCGGCGCATGCGGCACCTCATCCCCGCGCAGCAACGGCAGATCCATAAACATCGCATAGACCGGCAAAGGCGCTGCAAAGGCGGTCATTGGCGTGGTTTCGCGGATCACCCATGGCGATGGGATGTAAAGCTCGGGTTCGACCCGCACGGCCTCGATTTCCTGCATTATGCCCTGGGTGACATGGTCGATGCGATAGCGCTCCGGACCGCTATCCGCGCCAGCGCCCGCAACCTCGATCACATCCCCCGCGCCACACTCTGCCCGCGACGGCGGCAGCGCCAATCGCACCGTATCACGCGCCACGCGTGCCTCGGCCAGCCAGCGCTCGACGATCTGGCGCGCCTCGGCCTCTGTCAGCACCAGCGGCATGTCGATCCGGGACACAAAGCGGTTTTCTTCATCCGGGAAGACCGCCTCATGGTTCACCGTTTCAAAGCCACCCTGAGCGGACAGGCTGGTCAGCCGCACCCGGCCTGCCACCTCGGCCTCGGGGGCGCGGATGCGCTCCATCAACCCGTCGGAGCCTTCCGAAAGCGCAAGCTGCGCCGGGTCGATCCGGGCATCGCGCCGCCCATCACGGCTTTTGAACACCAACTGGCCATCGCGCTCCACGGCATCGATCCCATGGGCCAGCATCAGCGGCTGCAACAACGCCCGCGCGTCACCCATGTCATCGCTGCTGTAGCCGCGCAGCCCCCCCCAAAGACCAGAGACATCCACCGCTTCGACCCCGGATCGCGCGCAGATTTCACGGACCACATCCGCCAGGGTGCGTGCCGAACTGCGCCCATTGAGCCAATGGCCCCGATCATAGTTTTCTCCATCACCCCACAGGTCCTGCGCCTGCGGAAACGCAGGCCAAGGTCGCGCGTCCCAGGCCCAGACATGGGCATGCGACATGTCGATCATCCGGCCCGCGTAGAGATCTGAAGCCGGGTTCTTCGCCGGGTCGGACCAATACCGATGCATCGCCTTGAGATATTGCACCTGAATGAAATCGTCCCGCTGGCCGGTCGAGGCCCGTGGCAGGCTGCTTTCCGAGGATTTCGGATCGAGAAACTTGTTGGGCTGGTTCGTGCCCTTGTCCACCGCAGCACAGCCCATCTCGGTGAACCAGATCGGTTTCGAGCGCGGCACCCATGGGCTCGCAGTGGCTGCGCGCAGGCCTCCTACGCGACCATGATGGGGCTGCGACCACCAGTTGCGCAGATCCTTCACCCGCCAAACCCAAGGCTCCCCATAGGCGCCATCGGTGATCGGCGTGCGGATCTGTGCCGCCTCATGGGCGTCATGGGCATAATACCAGTCATAGCCTTCACCGCCCTCAATATTGGCCATGAGATACTCCAGAGTGTAGATCGACCCATGGTCCGCATCGGCGTGGTCTTCGCCCTCGCGCCAATCCGACAGCGGCATGTAATTGTCGATGCCGATAAAGTCGATCACCGGATCGGCCCAGAGCGGATCGAGATGGTAATAGAGATTGCCATCGCGCTGACAGCCCCAGTATTCCGACCAATCCGCCGCATAGCTGATTTTGCACGCGGGCCCCACAATGGCGCGCACATCGGCGGCCAGCGCCCGAAGCGCCTCGACCGCCGGAAAGCCACTCGCCCCGCGCACCGTGCTCAGCGCGACGAATTCGGACCCGATGCAAAAGGCTTCCACCCCGCCCGCCGCGACGCACAGATGGGCGTAATGCAGGATCATCCGGCGATAGGACCATTCCTCTGGCCCTGTGTAGGTGACGCTCTCGCCCTCTCGCTGAAAATCCGAGGGCTGCGCCATGCCAAAGAATGTCGCCACTTCGCTGTCTGCCTGTGCTGTGCCATCCGGCGACCCGCTCAACCCCGGCGCAAGCGAAGTGGTGATCCGCCCCCGCCATGGCAAAACCGGCTGCCCCAGCGCATTGCGCCAAGGGTCGATCAGCAGGTTGCCCTCCATCTGGTCCATCAGCAAAAACGGGTAGAACATCACCATTTGCCCCGCCGCCTGCAGCGCCTGAATGGCCTGCACCACCGAACGATCCGTGGGCGTGCCACCATAGATCCCGCGCCCATCACCGTCGCGGGGCACCACCTGCGCCTGCGAACGGGTAAGCCCCGACACCTGCCAGGGCTGGCTGTCACTGTCGCGTTCCTGCTGTTCGACCTTGGGCCGGATCTGACATTGATCGCAGCGCAGATCATCACCGAACCACGACACCACCAGCGAGACCGCCCCGCAGTTGGGCAATTCGTCCTGAAGCGCGTCAAGCGAGGTCACGAAATCCGGCAGACCCGAAGCCGCATTCAGATTGGCCGCCTGAACCTGCCCGGCCTGTCCTTTGAGGTACACAGGCTCGGTCGCCAGCGCATATTCCCCGGTGCCCGGGATCATCGCGACCGCCCCGATCAGATGGGTCAGGTCCTCGGGATCGTCTGACGGATCCGGTCGCAACACCTCAAAACTGAACTGCGGCACGCGGTTGCCGAAAGGCGTCAGGTCGAGATCCTCGAACAGCACATAGGCCATGCCGCGATAGGCGGGCGCCCGCCCTGCGCCTTCGACCGCTTCGATTTTGGCGTCCGGCATCTGATCCGCCGTGCCTTTGTAAACCCGCAGGGTGAGTGTGCTGAGATCCACCTCAGCCCCATCCGCCCAAATCCGCCCGACCCGGCTGATTTCGCCCTCGCAAAGCGCCACGGCCAATGACACGGAATAGCTGTAGCGGGTGACACGCGGGGATCGCGGCGCCCCCTTGCCGGAGCCTCCGCCTGTGGTGCTTTGATGTTCCTGAAAGGCGGTCGCCCAGATCACCTGCCCGCCGATGCGGGTGCGCCCATAGACCTGCGCGACAGGCGCGCCCTCTGACGCCCCAGTCAGGCGAAAGCGCGACACGCGCGGCCCTTCGACCGCCTGCGCGCCCGCACCGATCAGCCGCTGATCCAGCGCCCGCCCGATCCCGGCCCCCAGCGCACGCCCGATCACCACCGAGGACAGCCCCAGCACCCCGCCCCCGACAGAGGCCCCGATGGCCCCGCCCACAGCCGACAGAACAAGCGTCGCCATCACAGATCTCCCGTTATCGGTGGCCAGGCAAATCCCGCCACCAGACGCCGACGCCACGCCGGGCTCAAGGCGGTTTCCTGAACGCCATGCCCGCTATAGGCATGAATGAATGTCGGGGCGGCGCCCGCCGCGCTGAGAATCCCCAGATGTTTGGCCACCGCGCCATGGCGCATGCGAAACAGAAGCACGTGACCGGGCCTGAGAGACGCAACCTCAACCGGTACAAGATGCCGATTTGCCGCCTGCCACAGCCGGTCTTCGCGAGCGATCTCATCCCAATCCGCGCTATAGGCCGGCACCGCTTCGGGTTCGGAGCCGTAGCGCGCGCGCCACAGCCCGCGCAGCAGCCCCAGACAATCGCAGCCCGCGCCTCGGCAACTGGCCTGATGACGATAGGGTGTGCCGATCCAGCGGCGCGCCTCTGTCACCAGCGCGGTCTCCGTCCCTGTCGCAGTCAGAATATCGGCGGGATCACACATGCACCTCACCCCGCACCGCCCTGGAGGCTCCCGCCATGGGTGTTGCGGCCCTGAACCGGGTAGCTGGTGAGCCAGTCTTCGCCCGGAATATGCGGGAACCCGCGAAAATTGAGGAAATTGTCGAATTTCAGTCGACAGGTCTCCTCCCGCCGGTCACAGCCTGCCTCAAGCCGCACCAGATCGCCCGGCCGCAGCCGCCCGTTCAGATCCTGCCACAGCTCGATCTCGCGCAGGTTTTCTTCTCCCGCCCCAAGGGCGCGGTCGGCCTTGATCACCCCGACCAGTCCCGAGGCCTCGCCCGACAGCACCTGGGCCCGCCCGCGTTCGAACCAGCCATCCTCAAAGCCACTTAACGTGGTGAACTGCAGCCGCTTGCCATCGGCCACACTGTCGATCGCAAGGGTCTGCGCATAGCCCGGCTGGTCCAGATCGACGCCACAGCGCGCATCGCCCAGAATGGCGGTACAGCCCGCCTGATAGCAGTGGCCCTGCAATTGGTTGAGCGCTTCGCTCAGACCTCGCAGTTCTGCGCGAAAGCCTCCGCCTGACCGGCGCACCTCGCCCAATGTGCCGCGAAACAGCATCCTGCGCAGGTTCACATCAACCCAGTTCACCCACCAGCACTGCACCTCTGCCCCGTCATAGCGCCCGGCGCGCAGATCCTCTTCTGCGATCGCCTCAGAGTTCAGAAGCCCGAGTGCCTCGCTGTTGTCGACCGCCAGCCCGTTGCCTTGTTCCAGCGCCTGCGCACTCAGTCCGCTGCCTGCGGCAAAGCGCAGCCCCGCGAACGTCAGATCCCGGTCATGGTCGGTAAAGCCCAGCCGCAGCCCATCGCGCCGGGTCACAGCCCAGGCACGACACAGCGTGGTGGTTCCGCTTTGAAGATGGCTCATGAATGCATCCGTCATGATCATCACACCCGCAGTTCCACAACCGGCACATCCGGCACTTCGCCCGCCTGGAAAGACGCGACCGAGGTGGCGATCCTGTCGGTGTCAAAACGCACCGGCACGTCGAATTCGAACCCCGCAGAGATCGCCGCCCCGGCGTCGGGTGCCGTGTCGAACGTCACGATCCCCGTTGCCACATCCAAGGTCCAGTCGATGGCCTCGAACACCTCGACCCCGGCCAGCCCCAGACGCACTGTGCCCGCCACCGGTTTGCTCACCGGGCGGTGGTAAAAGATCTCTCCCGAGCGATAGATCTTGCTCAGGGCGAAACTGCGCGTGTCCCCGTCACCGGTGCCGATGACCTGATCCTCAAAGCCGATGGAGGCCGAAGGCCGGCAGCTTTTGTAATCCGCCCAGTCTTTCCAGCGAAAGCCGAACAGCCGCCCCTGGCGCGCTTCGAAAAAGGCGATCAGCTCTTCGATGTCGTCCAGCGCACGCAGCCCCAGACCCGCGTCATAGCGGCGCCGGGCATGCGCCCATGGGGTGTTGCGCTCTTCAAAGCCATTGGCCAGCGTCACCACATCCGTGCGCCGCTCAGGACCGCCAACAGACCCAAAGCTCAGATTGGCGGGAAACCTCACCTCGTGAAATCCCATCGGTTTCTCCTTTCCGATCAGCGATTGCGGCTGGCACGGCTCATGGCGCGGCTCATCTGCGCCGCGATCTGGCTTTGCGACTTGGCAAACCCCGCGACATCCGGCGTGGTGATGTTCATGGTGATCTGCACCGGGCGAGCGACGGCCCCGGCCTGCACGCCCGGCCGCCCGTCCATTCCCCGTGCCAAAGGCAGGATCGCTTCGGGGCCGGCTTCGCCCATGACCCCCAGCCCGCCGCCTGACATGGCAAAGCCGGTGGCCTGACTGACCTCGCCACCGCGGGCAAAGGGCGTCATGCCCTGCAGCAAGCTGTTAAGGCCGCCCGCCAGAACGCCACCCAGATGATCGGCCACCGGGTTGATGGCGGCGCGATAGCCGCTGTTCAGCATCGACGTGCCCAGAGAACGCAGCGCCTCGCTGAGGTTCGCGCCGTCAAACACAACCCCGTCGATGGCGCGCCGCATGCCCCGCGACACACCTCGTTCAAGAGTTGACAGACTGCGCGAAGTTTCCTGCACAGATGATTGTAATTTCGACATTTCTTTTGAAAACTCTGCTGCGATTTCCAGCGTGTCAGACAGACTTCTGTCAATGTCTTCCATCGCCTGCTCAAAGCGTTCTTCTGCCATGTCAGCCATGATGTTCACCCTCTGAATGTGTCGTGTCGGGATAGCGGCGCAGCAGCGCCGAGAGATCCCCGCGCGCCATGGCGTCCCCCCCCGGTTCCAGCCCAGCAATGCAGATCAGCTCCGCAGGCGTCAGCGCCCAGAACACCTCTGGCGACAGGTGCAATCTCCGTAGTCCCAGCCGCATCAGCGCGGGCCAGTCGAACTCTTGCCCGTCATCCCCGGCCCCATCAGCGCGCTCAGGCATCGGTCTCTCCGGGAGCCTGCAAGGCCCCGAAAGCTCCCACCAAAAGCGCCGCCGCCACACGCGCGGCCTCAAGCGGACCACCATCAATCCTGGCCGTCAGCAGAGCATCGCGATCACCGGTCCAGCCGCCACCGCGCAACCCCGCCACAACGACCTGCATCACATCCGCCGCCGAAATCTGCCCCTGCTCAAACCGGGTCAGCAAAGCCCCCAAGGTTCCGGCCTCCAGCGCCGCTTCTAATTCGGCCAGCGCCCCAAGGGTCAGCCGGCAAACCCGCCGTTCGCCATTGAGCACCAGCGCCACCTCTCCGCGCCACGGATTAGCCATCTCTTACTCCGCCGTGAACTGCAGCTGACCGGCAGAGGCCATGGACAGCTCATAGCTGGCCTCGCCATTGTGCCGTCCGGCATATTCGATGCCGGTCAGCTGAAACGGCCCCTGCACCGTTCCAAAACCGGGAATGATCACCTGAAAATCGGGCACCTCGCCGTCGAAAAACACCTGCCGGGCGCGCGCGTCCGTGTTGGCATCCTTGAACACGCCCGATCCGGAAATCTGCGCGCTTTTCACCCCGGCCCCGCTCAGAAGCTGACGCCAGCCGCCCGCGCTTTCCAGCGAGGTCACATCGACTGTTTCCGCATTGAAGGCAATGCGCGTGGCGCGCAGCCCGGCAATGGTTTCAAACGCGCCGGTCCCGGTCATATCCAGTTTGATCAGTAGGTCTTTGCCGTTTTGCGCCACCATGGCGGAGCCTCCGTTACAATCTCAGTTCTCATCCAGGCGGGCGCGAAAGATCAGATCGATCTGGCGTCCCGCATTGTTCGGCCCCCGACGGGCACGGCCCCGATGGAACCAGAGTCCAACCAGCGTGTCTTGCGACAGGCTCAGGTCCGCATCGACCAGCGCCGCGCACACTGCGGCAGCCACCGCCTTGGCCTCGGAAAACCCCGCTGCCGCGGAAACCACCGACACGGTCACATCATGCAACGCACCTCCGCCCGTCATGTCAGAGGCATCCTGTAGCCGTTCCGGGCCAAGCGTCACATACAGCCCTGGCAGAGGTCCGGTGGGCAGGGCGTCATAGATGTCGGTCCCGACCAGAGCGGAGAGCGCCACATCCGCGCTCAGCCGTTGAAACAGCGCCTCCTGCAGTGCCACTCCCAGCAGATAACTCATAGCGCCACCTCCTCGCGGACCCGGCAGCGCAGATACCGCCCGCGCGGATCGTGATCGCTGACCGAAAGGATCGGAAAGACCCGCCCGCCTTCGACAAAGCGTTGCCCTGCGATGGGACGCCGGGGGGAGCCTTCGGGGGCGGCCCGCACCACGATGTCGCGCTGTATCTGTGCGATGGCCGCCCCGCCCTGCACACCAAGTGCGCGACCGCGTCCCGGGGTGATCTCGGCCCAGAGCACACCAAGCTGCGTCCAGCTTTCCGAATAGCCGCCCGCACCGTCTGCGCTGCGGTTGGCAGCCTGCAGGATCAGGCGGCGGTTCAGATGCACATCCGCCCTCATCCGCGCACCTCCCCGGACAGACGCAGCCGACGATAGGGGGCCAAAAGCTCTGACACCCCAAATGGCAGACGCACCATGCTGCCCGGCGCGTCCGCGCGATGATCATAGTAATGCGCCGCCAGCCGCAAAACGGCCTGCGCCAGATCTGGAGGCATCTCCTCCCAGGACTGCGCCATGCCTGCGGTCAGCTCAATTGCAACGGTCCCGCCAGAGGGAATAACCGGCAATCGGTTGGTCGTCGGCACGATCTGCGGGCTGTGCGGATCGGCGAGCAGACGGTACAGGCCGGGATCGATCGGGCTGTCTTGCCCCTCTGCATCCGTCAGGACAAGGCTGTCCAGCGACAACACAGGGGCGAGCGACAGCGGCTGACGCAGCGGGGACTGCCAGCTCTGCAATTGTCCGACAAAGCTGCGCGTCAAAAGCGCCTTGCCGATCCGGGCCTCAATCGCCGAAAGTGCTGCGCGCACCACCGGCTCCACGGCAGCGTCTTGCAAGGCCTCATCACCGAAACCGCTGCCCAGACGCAGATGCGCCCGGAACGGCTCCAGAGGCAGACTGGCGGCGGCAATCGGGAGAACTTCACGAAAGATCATGACAAGGCCTTTCACGGACAAGGGAAACTTCGATGAAATGCGGGAGCGGATGCGCGACCTGCCGTCCCCGCGCCGCACCTGCGGAGGGGGATAAACCGGACGGCACGGACCGGGCGGGCCGCGCATCCTGTGCCCCGGCACGGTGAAACACACCGGGGGCTTTCGATCTCAGCGTCAGCTGACCGCGAATTTCAGCAGCTTGATCGCCGCGAAATCCGACACGTCCCCGCCGACCCGTTTCGTCGCGTAGAACAGCACATGCGGCTTGGCCGAGAACGGATCGCGCAGAATGCGCAGGTCCGGGCGCTCCGCCACCGTATAGCCCGCGCGAAAATCGCCAAAGGCAATCGCCGGGGCGCCATCGGCAATGTCGGGCATATCTTCGGCCACCAGCACCGGATAGCCCAGCAGCCGTGCCGGTTCGCCTGCCGCCAGTCCGTCTGACCACAAGAACCGCCCGTCACCGTCCTTGAGCTTGCGCACCTGACCTGCGGTCTTGGAGTTCATGACAAAAGTGCCATGGGCGCGATAGGCCGCCCCCAGCGCATAGACCAGATCGATGATCGCATCCGCCGGATTGGTGGAATCAAAGCTGCCCGCCGCGCCGGTCGCGATATAGCCCAGATTGCCCCAGCTCCAGGCGTCCTCGGCAACCTGAGTGTGGTTGAGAAAGCCCGTCGGCTTTTCATCGCCATCACCATTGATGAACGCCGAAGCTTCCGCCGCCGAAAACCGGTCTGCGATCCGTCCCGCAAGCCAGCCTTCGATATCAAAGGCGCTGTCGTCCAAAAGCCGCTGGGACGCCTTGGGCAGAGCCGACAATTCATACAGCGGAATGGAAATACGGTCGATGGTCGGCGTGCTGGTCTCGGCCAGGGACCCGCCTTCGGTGGTCCAGCCCGACCCCAGCTCAGAGGTGTCGATCAGCACGTCATAAGAGGTCGCCTCGACCTGCACGACATTCGCAATGGCCCGGATCGACGCTGTCGCCTGCAAACTCGCCCGAATGCTCTCAGCCGTCTGCGGATCGACCAGATAGCCGCCATCGCCATTGACCGCCGTGGTCATGGATTTTTGCTCCACCGACAGGTCGCGCAGAGGATCATCATCGCCATTGCGCAGGTAGGTCACAAAGGCCGCCTTATGCGACAGGTCCGCCTCATCGGCAAAGGCCAGAAGCGGCCGCGCAAGGCGTTGTGATTTTTGATCAAGCATTGTCAATCGCTCTTCCTGAGTTTGAAGTTTTACATTGATTTTGGCCTTAAAGGATTTGAAATCATTCAGAAATGAACGAATTTCTTTATCCAGATCCTCCAAGATATCATCGGTCACGTCAGGGACAGCAGCGCCCTGCGATACCGGGGCAACCGGTGTCGTCATATCATCGTCCTTTGCAAGTTCGTGCGGCCCCAACCGCGTTTTATAGCTGTGTCTGCAACACAGTCAGATCTCTCAGTCTGCGCCATCCCGCATGGCCTTGCGTGCCGCCACCAGAGACCGGCTGAGCGTTGAAAACCGCTGCCAAGTCGCCGTCTGGGATCGGCCGCCACTCCTCGGTCCGGCTGCTTTTCCATCGACGGCGAGCCGTGCCTCGGGCAGCATGGGAAATGTCACCAGAGAGACCTCCCAAAGATCCAGATCGCTCAGCACCCGGTGCCCCTGCGCATCCTTATGCGCGCGCCGCGTGCGGTAGCCGATCGACAAGCCGTCAATCGCCCCGGCTTCGATCAGCGCCATCGCTTCGCGTCCACGCTGCAATTCGGCCAGCAGGCGACCTTTGACATAGAGACCGCGCGCATCTTCGCGCACCTCGTCCCAGATGCCGATAGGTTGCGCCGGGTCGTGCTGCCACAGCATCTTGACCCGCCCGCCCCGCGCCTTCAACGCCGCCAGAGACCGCGCATAGGCCCCCGGCGCCACACGGTCACCACCCCCGTCCGGCTGCCCGAACAGCGAGGCATAGCCTTCGATCTCGGCCCGCCCGGTCATCTCCAGCGCGGTTTCTGGACGGCAGAATTTATGTTCCAGTGCAGCTTGCATTTCACGCGCCATGGGCTTCCCCTCCGGCGTCCATCTGCTCAGGCTCCATCTGCGGCGGCAGCCCCAACATCCGGCGCTTTTCGGCGTTGCTGAGGAATGCGGCCCTGGACACGCGCGCCCATTGCGCCTCGCGTTCGCTGGCCAGCGCAGGCACCTGATCCAGATCGGGTTTGAGCGTCAGCGCCTCACCGAGCCACTCGGACAGCCAATGACCCACCGCCGCCGCCACACGCCCCACCAAAGGCAGAACCGTCAGGCGATAGAAGGCACGGCTGGCCTCCTGATAATTGGCGTAGGTCATATCCCCCGGCAAGCCGAGCAGCATCGGCGGCACCCCGAAGGCCAGCGCGATTTCGCGCGCGGCGGCCTCCTTGGTCTTCTGAAATTCCATATCGGAAGGCGAAAACCCCATGGGTTTCCAGTCCAGCCCACCTTCCAGCAGCATCGGGCGGCCAGCATTGCGCGCGCCCTGATGATGCGCTTCCATTTCGCTCAGGAGCCGGTCGAACTGATCGGCACTCATCGCGCCCTGCCCATCCGCCCCCTTATAGACAATCGCCCCCGAAGGGCGCGCAGCATTGTCGAGAAGCGACTTGGACCAGCGCGAGGCCGCCGTATGCACATCGATCGCGGTCGCAGCCGCCTGCATTGGCGACAGCCCGTAATGATCGTCCGTGGGATGAAACTGCCGGATGTGACAGATCGGGCTTTGCCCCGGTGTCACGGCAAAGCGGTGCTTGCGCGCGCCCACCACATAGTCATAGGCCATCGGCCAGCCATCGTCCCCCGGCACCACCCGCATCCGATCCGAGCGCAGCACATGCAACTCGCGCAGCGCGCCAGCCGGAACCGCCGGATCGCGCACCGCCTCAAGATACCCGTCGCCACTGAGCAGGATCTGACCATAGAGCGCCTCAAAGAGTTCGGCCTGCCCCTGCGCCGGATTGGGACGCGCCAGCAGGCTCAGAACCGGATGCGTCTCAAAACGCGTGTCGGCATTTTGCAGCACCAACGGCAGCGCGGCGGCAGCTTCGGCAAGCATCTTGACCGCACGAAACCCCACCGGGTTGGCCAGAAAGCCTGACCGCGTCAGGCTGAGCGTGTCGCGCGGCGACCACGCCACCCGGCCAGCCACAGAGAGCGCCGCCATGACCGGCCCGGTGGCCGAGGCCTTGCGTTCCTGCGGGCGTTCTTGCTGGGCCGGTGTAGTCGGCATCCGCCCTGTGTGGCTCATCTGACCTGTGCGTTTCAGAAAATCGAACGCCATCCTGTCTTTGCTCCTCATATCATCCGGGTCCAGCCGCGGTGGCCCAGGGACATGCCCCGCGGCTGGTAAGACAGGTTTTACGCGCCAAATGCTAAGGTCTGCCCAATGGAGCGCGCGCCGTGACCGAAACCGCGCAACACCTGGCCCTTCACTCCAGCTGGCGCAGGCGCGGCGCGGCGGCCTCCCTCGGGGCGATCAAGAGATCATGCAGCGCCCAGACCAGCGCATCGACGCGATCGGGGCTGCCGCTGCCACGATAGCCCTGCAGCGACATGCGCAGCATCTGATCCTCGAGCGCCTCAAGCCCCGTGCGCAGGTGATGCACCCGACCTTGTTCATAGAGTGCGGCAACGGGTTCGGCCCGGGCGACCTTGCCGCGCGTAGCCCTGACCGCCCGAAACGGCACCAGCGGCGCGATCTGCCGCAACACGGTTTCCACCAGATCGCCACCCTGATTGACCTCGGCCACCACGCGGTCTGCCTCCCAGCGGGCTGCCGCATCCAGCGCGCGCTGCGCCCAGACCAGCGGCGAGGCGGCGGCACAGGAGGCATCTTCCAGAACCCAGGCCTGCCAGGCTTGCGGAGGGCCTTGCAGCCTGGCCCCCACCACCATGATGCCGCAGTCATCCGACCCGGCATGGCCCGTCACCGGCGGATCGATGGCGACAACGATCCGGTCAAGATCGGCAGGCGGCGTGTCGCGCCCCGCGTCCAACCCTGACAAGCTCCACAGCGCAGCGGCGTCATCCTCCAGCAGCACTCCTTGCAGTTCCTGCCGGCCCAGCCGCGTTCCGGCATAGCGCCGCTCGACCTCTTGCAGAAACGACGGCGCCAGATTGGCCGCATTGGCGGCGGTCGGCGCATGGCTGCTGACCGTGCTGTCACGCGCCAGAAGCGCCTTGAGCAGAGGAATGTTGCGCGGCGTGGTCGTGACCACCTGACGCGGATCGCGCCCCAACCGCAACCCGAATTGCAGCATATCCCAGGCCGCCTCCGGTTGACGCCATTTCGCCAGCTCATCCACCCAGGCCGCATCAAACTGCGGCCCGCGCAGCGCTTCGGGATCGTGCCCGGAAAACACCGTGGCTTCGGCCCCGTTTGGCCAGATCAGCCGCCGCCGCCCGGCGTGCCATTTGGGTCGGCGATCGGGCGGCGAACAGGCCAGAATGCCGCTTTCGCCGAACACCATGACCTCACGCGCCTGATCATAGGTTTCGCCGACCAGCGCGACATGGCGCGCCTGTCCCGGCTGGCCCGGGCGTGCCCCCTCAACCTGACTGCGCACCCATTCCGCGCCGGCACGGGTCTTGCCCGCCCCGCGCCCGCCAAGGATCACCCAGCTGCGCCAGTCACCCGCTGGCGGGCGCTGATGATCCAGCGCCCAGAGATCGAAAAGGAAAGGGAGCGCCCGCAGCGCCCCCTCCCCCAGATCATCCAGAAACTCCGCCTGCACCGCGCGCGGTTCGCAGGCGATCCAGCCGATCAAAGATCTCAGATCGGGCGTCGTCAAGGTCCAGCTCTCCGGCGCCGAGATCGCCGGTCTGTCGTCTGAGTTCATCCAAACGTCTCCTTTCGTCGAAAGCGTGGTTCAGAGCCTTGCTGAGATGCGCCAGATGGCGCGAGACCTCCTGCGCCGCGTCGGGATCGCCGACCGCAATGCCATGGGTCGCCTCATCAAGCGCGACCAGAAGGCGGCGGACGTGATTGTCCGCAACCCTGACCAGATCTTCGAACTGACAGTCATCCCCCACAGATGACGAATTTTGCATGTTGTGATGTGCCTCTCCTGCTGATCCCTCCGCAGGTCCGGCCTGTGCCCCGGCCCCCTCATCAGGCCCCAACATCGCCCAAAAGTCAACAAAACATGCATTATCAAATAGTTACCAATGCGTCCGCAAAACAACACCGCGCCATCTCCGTGACGTCACTGCTTTGTTTTCCCAACCAATCTTGCCTATAGTCGGGCAGATTGACGCAAAGGATCCGCATTTCTTATGGCCGCCACCGCAGGTTTTTCGAAGACGCTGACAGAGCTTTACGAAGGCAATTCGCAGCGCGCGCATCGCTTCCGCTACGGCCTTCTGGCGTTTGACCTGATCACCATCAGCTTTGTGATCGTCACATCTTTTCTAGCACGCCACATCTGGATCGAAGCCATCGACATGGTGTTCGGCGTCGCGATCCTGATGGACTTTACCGCGCGGGTCTATGTCAGCCGAAACCGTCTGCGGTATCTGACCCGCCCCTCTACGCTGGCGGATGTCGCGGCGATGATTTCCTTTCTCGCGCCCCTGACCGGAGAAGGTCTGGGCTTTTTGCGCATCCTGCGCACGCTCCGGCTGCTGCACACCTATCAGTTGATGAACCGGCTGCGACAGGATTTCAAACTGTTCCGCCAGCATGAAGAGGTCATCGTGGCCGCGATCAATTTGTTGGTCTTCATCTTCGTGACCACCGGACTGATCTATGCGCTGGAACATGGCCACAACGCGCATATCCACAATTATGCAGATGCGCTCTATTTCACCATCACCACGCTGACCACCACCGGGTTCGGTGACATTACGCTTGAGGGCACCACCGGGCATATGCTGTCGATCGGGGTGATGTTCTTTGGTGTCACCCTGTTTCTGCGTCTGGCTCAGGTTCTGTTTCGCCCAACCAAAGTGCGCTACGAATGCGAGGTCTGCGGGCTGATGCTGCATGACGCGGACGCGGTGCATTGCAAACACTGTGGCACAGTGGTGCATATCGACACGGAAGGGCTGAACTGAGCGACTGCGCCAAAGTCGGCGCAGATCAAAAAAGCCTTTACTTGTGCGCTTATTCCACGGGCGCGCCAAACACCGTGACCACGGCCGCAAGCAAAGCCACGGCAGCAAAGAACATCTGATATGCCAGTGACTTGCCCCCGCGGCGCGCCAGCACCACGGCGATCACCGCCTGCACGGTGTAATAGGCGGCAAAGGCTTTCGACGCCCATGAAATGATCTGAAACACGTCCAGAAACCATGTCAGACACAGCCCCAGCGCCACCAGCACCGCATAGCCTGCCCTGACGGAGACCCGTCCGCGCGTCAGTTCCTCGACCAGCCCGCCCGAGCCGGAGGTGTCGGCGACCGCTGCAGAAAACTGTGCGGCCAGCGCCGCCGCGACCAGCATCAGCGGCAAAACCGGGGCCACCAGCGCCATCATGTCAATGATTGCCGTCTCGGAGGTTTCGATCTGCTCCAGACGGAACACATAGGCCATCAGCACGACATAGAGCATGTAAATCCCGCTTGAGAGCCATTGCGCCAGCCGCATCGACCGCACCCGCGTGCCCGGATCATATTCTTCGCCAAGATAGCGTGAGGTTTCAAACCCCTGCACCGTCACCAACAGGCCGAACAGCAGGGCTGTCGCCGACCAGCCCGTCTCACGCGCGGGCGACAGGATAAGCGTCTGGCTTTGCACCTTATCGGCAAAGAACCAACCCAGCCCGACCAGCAACCCGGCGATGATCGCCAGCTTCAGCCCCACCGACACCTGTTCCAGACGTTCCAGCGCTTTGAACCCTTTGGTCAGCCCGACGATCAGGATCACCATGAATACAGCCGTTGTGACGATGCGCGCGGCCAGATGCGTGTCCCAGGGCGTCAAAGACACCGCGAAGGACCCCAGAAGGTTCAGATAATAGGCCACGGAAATCACATAGGCAAAGGCCAGAATCCAAGAGGCAACCGCCTCCAGCCGTGCCCCAAACCGCCCGTGGGGACGATCAGCGAGCGCCGTGATATTGAACCGCACCGCAGCGCCGATGACATAGGCCAGAGCGCACAGCAGGGCCATGGCAACGGGCGTCCATGCGCCATAGGCCTGTGCCAGAATGGGGCCCAGGACCAGAAAGCCGCTGCCGATGATCGAGGCCAGTGGCGTCATCGTGGCTTTCCAGAGCGTCGCTTTCGAAAGCCGCGGCCAGAGCAGAAGCCCGGCCACGGCCATCGTTGCCACAACAATTGCAATCGTTTCCATTCACCGACCCTGTCGTCGCCTGCAGTCTCATGAAAAAGGGCGCCTCTTGCGGCGCCCTTCTCAAACCTGATTTACGGATTGTCCCGCTGGGCTTCGATTTCGCGCCACTTCGCCACATTGGCGTTGTGTTCGGCCAGCGTCTCGGCAAAGGCATGTCCGCCGCTGCCATCCGCCACGAAGAACAGATAGGGCGTGCTATCCGGGTTCACCGCCGCTTCCAGCGAGGCCAGCCCGGGGTTCGCGATCGGCCCCGGCGGCAGCCCTTCGATCACATAGGTGTTGTAGGGGCTGTCAGACCGCAATTCGGACTGACGCAGCCCGCGCCCCAGTACCCCTTGGCCATTCGTGACACCGTAGATCACTGTCGGGTCCGTCTGCAGCCGCATGCCGCTTTTGAGACGGTTCTCAAAGACCGATGCCACCTGACGACGTTCCTCGGGCACACCGGTTTCCTTTTCGATGATCGAGGCCAGCGTCAGCATTTCTTCGGGCGTCTCAAACGGCAGACCCTCTGTGCGCTCGGCCCAGACCTGATCAATGCGCTCCTGCTGCAGCGCCTGCATCCGCTCAATCAGCGCGTCGACATCAGACCCGTCGCGCACTTCATAGCTGTCAGGTGCCAGCATGCCCTCGGACGGCATTTCATCGGCTGTAACCGTGCCCGACAGGAAATCGGCCTGTTTCAGGCTTTCCACCACGCGCCAGACGGTTGTGCCTTCGGCCACCAGCACGCGATACCGCGTGTCGGCGGCGGCACGCACCTTAGTGTATTCTGCGGGAATGGCATCGCCTTCGTCGCCGACCTCGCCGGGCTGGAAAGCCGCCGCTTCGACATAGGATTGCGTGGCCGGATCGAGTTCACGCACCTGCATTTCAGCGCGATTCACACCAATACGATAGACCACTTCCGTCCCGCAGGTCGACGCTCCGCCACGGGTAATGAGATCGGTGATCTCGGCCATCGACGCCCCTTCCGGGATCAGAAAGGCCCCGGCTTTCAGCGCCTGCGATTTGTCGGTATAATCTGCACCGACGCGAAAGATCGACGGATGTGAAATCGCGCCCTGCCCGGCCAGATCCTGAGACACGGCACGCATCGTCGAGCCCGACGGCACGCGCAAACAGATGGCCTCGTCCAGAGGGCCTGCTGTGGTGTATTGACGCTTGCCCCACGCGACAGCCCCCGCCAGAGCGATCAGAACCACGATCAGCAATGTCAGCGCATTCGAGGCGATGGATCGCCACATGTCAGCCATCCACCTTTTTCAGAACCAGCGAGGCATTGGTGCCGCCAAACCCGAAGGAGTTGGACAGGGCAACGTTGATCTCACGTTCGCGCTTGGCGTTGGGCGCCAGATCAAGCGTCGGCTCCACAGCCGGCGTATCGAGGTTGATCGTCGGCGGGGCCACCTGATCGCGGATCGCCAGCACGCAGAAGATCGCCTCAACTGCGCCAGCCGCGCCAAGAAGGTGCCCGATGGAGGATTTCGTCGAAGACATCGTCGCCTTGGCCGCGGCATCGCCCATGAGCCGCTCCACAGCGGCCAGTTCGATCACATCGGCCATGGTCGATGTGCCATGCGCGTTGATATAGTCGACATCCGCCGGTGCCAGCCCGGCACGGTTCAGCGCCGCCTCCATCGCGCGATAGCCACCATCGCCGTCCTCTGAGGGGGCTGTGATATGATAGGCATCGCCCGACAGGCCATAACCCACGACCTCGGCATAGATCTTGGCGCCACGCGCCTTGGCATGTTCGTATTCTTCCAGAACCACGATGCCTGCGCCCTCGCCCATGACAAAGCCGTCGCGGTCCGCATCATAGGGACGCGAAGCATGGGCCGGATCGTCCTTGCGTTTGGTGGACAGGGCCTTGCAAGCGTTGAACCCGGCAATCCCCAGTTCACAGATCGCGCTTTCAGCGCCGCCCGCGACCATCACGTCGGCATCGCCGAGCATGATCAAACGCGACGCATCGCCGATCGCATGCGCGCCCGTCGAACAGGCGGTGACCACCGCGTGGTTTGGTCCTTTGAAACCGTATCTGATCGACACCTGACCCGAGATCAAATTGATCAGCGAGCCGGGAATGAAGAACGGCGAAATCCGGCGCGGGCCTTTTTCCTTGAGGATCAGGGCCGCCTCGGCAATCGAAGACAAGCCCCCGATACCAGACCCAATCAACACACCGGTGCGCAGACGGTCGTCTTCGTCTTCCGGCGTCCAATCCGCATCGCGCAGCGCCTGTTCGGCCGCCGCCATGCCAAAGAGGATAAAGTCATCGACCTTTTTGCGGTCTTTCGGCGCCATCCAGTCATCGGGATTGAAGGTGCCATCGGTGCCATCGCCGATCTTGACTTCGCAGGCATAATCCGTGGCCAGATGGCTGGCATCGAAACGCTGAATCGTCGCGCTGGCCGATTCCCCCGCCAAAAGGCGCGTCCATGTTTCCTCGACACCGCATGCCAGCGGCGAAACCATCCCAAGTCCTGTGACAACTACTCGGCGCATCCTTGGCCCCCTCATTTTTCGTCTGCTTCTCATTACACGGCCTTCCCCCGCGATGGAAGTCCATGACCGCGCCCAGCGCATATTTCGGCGGTTTCCCTGCGCTGAGACCCAGATATCGTCGTCTCGACCCCGGCATTCAAGGTCTTCGACCCTCCGGACGAGGGCTAACCTGCCAAGAGATACAGGCAACGCCAAAGAAAAACGGCGCCGCCAGAAGCAACGCCGTTTCTGAAATTCTGTTCGCCCTGAGGCGCGAAAACTTAGGAAGCTTCGGTGATGAACTTCACCGCGTCGCCGAAGGTCTGGATGGTTTCGGCTGCGTCGTCCGGGATCTCGATGCCAAACTCTTCTTCAAACGCCATGACCAGTTCCACGGTGTCGAGGCTGTCTGCGCCCAGATCGTCGATGAAGGACGCGGTTTCCGTCACTTTGTCTTCTTCCACGTCGAGATGCTCGACAACGATCTTTTTCACGCGATCTGCGATGTCGCTCATGTTCTTTCCTCACAGTTTAGGGCCCGATGCCCAATGAAATCTGGCCCTCGGGCCGCCTTATCAACATGTCGATGACAGGGATCGGTTTCAACCCTTGTCGTCACTCGCCATGCTTCATCTTGGTGTCATGCCACGGTCATGTGTCCATCCCGTGACGCAATCTGCGCTGCTCATAGCATAATCCTCCCGCGTGGCAAATGGTTTGTGACCCCACGTCGCGAAAGGATCTATGCGCTCAGAGCATAGCCATGCCGCCGTTCACATGAAGCGTCGTGCCGGTGGTATATCCCGCCTCCTGCGAAGCCAGATAGACAACCGCTGCGGCGATCTCTTCCGGGGTACCCATGCGGGCGGCCGGGATCTGGGCGTTGATCTTGTCTTTCTGGTCGTCGGTCAGCTTGTCGGTCATCGCCGTGGCGATAAAACCGGGCGCTACGCAGTTCACGGTGATGCCCCGCGTTGCCACCTCATAGGCCAGCGACTTCGACATGCCCACAAGCCCCGCCTTGGAGGCGGCATAGTTTCCCTGTCCCGGGTTGCCCGTGGCCCCGACGATCGAGGAAATGTTGACGATCCGGCCCCAGCGCGCCTTCATCATGCCGCGCAGCACACCTTTACACAGGCGGAAGGTCGAAGTCAGATTGACGTTCAGAACGCTTTCCCATTCCTCGTCCGACATACGCATGAACAGGTTGTCGCGGGTGATGCCTGCGTTGTTCACCAGAATATCGACCGACCCCATGGCTTCGGCGGCCTGTTTCGGCAACGCACTCACGGCTTCGGCATCGCTGAGATTGCACGGCAGCACATGGGCGCGCTCGCCCAGTTCTGCGGCCAGCGCCTCCAGCGGATCAACCCGTGTACCGGACAGGGCCACAGTCGCGCCCGCTTCATAGAGCGCCTTGGCAATCGCGCCGCCGATCCCGCCAGAGGCACCGGTGATCAGCGCATTCTTTCCTGTCAGATCAAACATTCTCACTCTCTCCCGAAGCCCAGTCGCTTCTGTTGTCTTGATGGTTTCTTGAGGAGGCCGTGGCCTCACCCTTTGAGTTTTGCGATGTCGTCCGGCGTACCGATGGCAGTGCAGGCAATAGACCGTTCAATGCGGCGCACCATGCCCGACAGGGCCTTGCCCGCGCCGATTTCCCAGATCTCGGTGACACCTTCGCCCGCCATATAGGCCACGCTTTCGCGCCAGCGCACAGACCCTGTCACCTGCTCCACCAGAAGCGAGCGGATCGTGGCCGGGTCCGTCACCGCACTGGCGGCGACATTGGCCACCAGCGGCACAGCGGGGGCATTGATTTCCACATCGTCCAGCGCCTCGGCCATGACATCGGCGGCAGGCCCCATCAGTGCGCAATGGAAGGGTGCAGAGACCGGCAGCAACACCGCGCGCTTCGCGCCCTTGCCCTTGGCGATCTCGACGGCGCGCTCAACGGCCTCTTTATGGCCGGACACCACGACCTGACCCGGATCATTGTCATTGGCAGCCTGACAGACCTGGCCCTGCGCAGCCTCATGCGCCACCTCTTTGACCGTCGCGAAATCCAGCCCCAGAAGGGCGGCCATCGCCCCGACCCCGACCGGTACGGCCTCTTGCATGGCCTTGCCTCGGGTCCGCAGCAACCGCGCGGTGTCAGAGATGCTCAACGCCCCTGCCGCAGCCAGCGCCGAATATTCGCCCAGACTGTGCCCCGCCACGAAGGCGGCATCCGTCACTGCAAAACCTTCGGCCTCAAGCGCCCGCATCGCCGCCAGAGAGGTCGCCATCAACGCAGGCTGGGCGTTTTGGGTCAGGGTCAACTGGTCAATCTCGCCCTCCCAGATCAACTGGGACAGCTTTTCTCCCAGCGCCTCGTCCACCTCGTCGAAAACGGCTTTCGCCCCGGCGTAGCTGTCGGCCAGTGCCTTGCCCATACCGATGGTCTGGGCGCCCTGCCCCGGAAACACAAATGCGCGTGTCATGCTCGTCCCCTTCCAGATCCGTTGATCTCTTCACGTTGGGGATCGGTCTAACGTCACGTTACAGGCGCGGCAAGCCCAGAGCCACGAAAACTGCGACGCATGCCCAGCGAGAACTCAGTGGGAGAAAAGACGCGGATCCTTATCCGCCCCCGTCAGCTGACCATTCAATGTGCCACCCTCATGATGGAAATCCTCCGTCAGATCCCGCCACACCCGGCGCAGGGCCATTTCCTCGCCTGTCAGAAGCTCCCGGGTTTCGCCGGAAGAGCTGACATGGATTTCCAGATGGCAATGGTGCACATCCCCGCCCGCGCCGCGCCGCAGGAAAACAGAGTCGATGTCTTCAAAACCAACCTCAAACACGGGTGTGGTGTCTTTTTGCCGGTTACGCCACAGGATGCGCACCAGATGGCGAGACAGGTCGACATGAATTTCCCGTCGCACGCCGCGCCGTGCCAGCTGCAACAGCAGCAGCCCGGCGACCCCGCTACAGATCGACACGCAGGCCTTAACAAGAAGAGGCGTCAGATCATATCCCCCAAAGGGCACGATCCAGACGCCGCTCATCGCAACGCCCGACAGGGCCGCCAGAGTTTCCAGCCCCCCCTCGGCCAGCCGATAGCCGACGCCCGGCAGGCCACTGCGCAAAAGCACATAGCCCCACCCCGCCTCACGCCGCAAAATCGCCGGGACCGGCACGGACCAAAAACTGTCTGAATGTATATCTTGCGCTGTCATGCCCACCCCGACACGTCGCTGTTCATCCACAGTCATTCATGGTGTAGCACCTGTCGCTCGAAAATGTCGACCTTCCATCTCAATCAAAATCGCGATCGAAGGCTTGCGCCAAACCGAGTCGCCATAAACAACTGTCCGCCAAGCTGCGCACAAAAGCGGACAAAATTATGTCCGATCCGAGCTTATTTGATGGTCTCTTGCAGTTCGAAACCTGTCGGCAGAGCAACCGATTTTGCCCTTGATCCGCAGTCTGAGACGCGTATAAGGGCACATCCTTTTCGCAGACACTTATGAACCGCGCAGTCTCTCGTGGCCGGGCCGCGAAAAGGCCAAACGCCCGACCTATGAAATGCGCTTGAAAATGAACTGGAGTCTCCATGCCGCTTTACGAGCATGTCTTCATTGCGCGTCAGGACCTGTCCAACGCGCAGGCCGAAGGTCTCATCGAACATTTTGGCACCGTCCTCGCCGACAACGGCGGTAAACTCGTGGATCACGAGTACTGGGGCGTCAAAACGATGGCCTACAAGATCAACAAGAACCGTAAGGGCCACTATGCCTTCCTGCGCACCGACGCTCCGTCGACCGCCGTTCAGGAAATGGAACGCCTGATGCGCCTGCATGATGACGTGATGCGTGTCCTCACCATCAAAGTCGACGAGCACAAAGAAGGCCCGTCCGTTCAAATGCAGAAACGCGACGAACGCGAAGAGCGTCGCCCGCGCCGCAACTGATCTAGGAAAGGACCTAACCTATGGCCGCTAAACCGTTTTTCCGCCGCCGCAAAGTCTGCCCGTTCTCCGGCGACAACGCGCCCGCGATCGACTACAAAGACACCCGTCTTCTGCAGCGCTACATCTCTGAGCGCGGCAAAATCGTTCCGTCCCGCATCACCGCAGTCTCTGCGAAGAAACAGCGTGAACTGGCCCGTGCCATCAAACGCGCTCGCTTCCTCGCCCTGCTGCCCTACGCTGTGAAGTAAGGAGTAGACCAATGGAAGTTATCCTTCTCGAACGCGTGGCCAAACTGGGCCAGATGGGTGATGTCGTTTCCGTCAAGGACGGCTACGCCCGCAACTTCCTGCTGCCGCAGGAAAAAGCTCTGCGCGCCTCCGACGCCAACATCAAGGCGTTCGAAGCTCAGAAAGCCCAATTGGAAGCCCGCAACCTCGAAACCAAAAAAGAAGCCGAGGCTCTGGCTGCAAAACTCGACGGTCAGAAGTTCGTCGTGATTCGCTCCGCCTCCGATTCCGGTGCGCTCTATGGCTCCGTCACCACCCGTGACGCTGCGGATGCCGCCACCGAAAACGGCTTCTCCGTGGATCGCAAACAGGTTGCTCTGAAATCTCCGATCAAGGAACTCGGCCTGCACGAAGTGCACGTCATCCTGCACCCGGAAGTCGAAGCCACCATCATCCTCAACGTGGCCCGTTCCACCGAGGAAGCCGAACTGCAGGCCGAAGGCAAATCCATTCAGGAACTTGCTGCCGAAGCCGAAGCTCAGGCCGAATTCGAAATCGCCGAGTTGTTCGACGACATCGGGTCCGCCGCTTCCGAAGACGAAGAACTGGCTGAAGCCGTTGAAGAAGAGACCAAAGAAGAAGAGTAATCTCTTCCTCTTGTCGGATCAGAAAGCCCCGCCCTTTCGGCGGGGCTTTTTCTTTGCCCTGCTGTCCCGCGCTATCAGCACAAGTTCGCCGACCGTCGCGCTCGGCCCAAAGACAGGCTTGGCCTGATCGCACGAGCATGCTTTTGTTTCGCCAGTTTTCAGGAGATCCCAATGGTTCGCATCGCCCGCCGCGCGTTTCTGCTCTCGACGCTCGCTCTCGCCGCCTGCGGCACCGCCCCAGAGGCATCCCGTCACGCCTCCTTCGATCCGCCACTCTACCCCAATGAAACACCGCAATTGCGTCGGCTGATCAATAAATGGGCCGACTATTACGACATCCCGCGCGAACTGGTTCATCGTCAGGCAATCCGCGAAAGCACCCATCGCCCCGGAGCGCGCAATGGCCCCTATTGGGGATTGCTGCAAATCCTGCCGCAAACCGCACGGACCATGGGATTTGAGGGCCGCCCTGAGGACCTTCTGGATCCAGATGTGAACCTGAGATACGCGGGCAAATACCTGCGCGGCGCCTATATGGTGTCAGGGCGCGACATTGATGGCGCAATGCGCTGGTATGCCAGAGGGTATTACTATGAGGCCAAGCGTCAGGGGCTTTTGTACCAGACCGGCCTGCGCGGCTGAGACAGCGCTGACACCTCGCACACCCCCATGAAAAAGGCCGCCCTGGAAGGCGGCCTTTGGCGTTTCGATCCGGGACACCCGATCGCAATCAGTTCTCGGTCATGCTCACGACTTTCCAGACCACCGCACCGATGACAGCGCCGACCAGCGGAGCCACCCAGAACAGCCAGAGCTGGCTCAGCGCTGCGGTTTCCGCGAACAGCGCCACGCCTGTGGAGCGCGCCGGATTGACCGACGTATTGGTCACCGGGATCGAGATCAGGTGGATTAGCGTCAGCGCCAGACCGATGGCGATCGGGGCAAAACCCACCGGTGCACCGGCAGAGGTGGCCCCCAGAATGACAAAGAGGAACACCGCCGTCAGCAACACCTCAATCGTCAACGCCGCCGTCATGCCATAGCCCTGCGGCGACAGCTCGCCATAGCCATTGGTGGCAAAACCACCCGTGCCGGCAAACCCGGCAGCCCCGGACGCAATCACATAAAGTGCCGCACCGGCCAGGAGACCACCGACAACCTGCGCGCCCCAATAGGCTGGCAGTTCTTTCGCCGGATGGCGACCCGCCACCACAAGACCCAGGGTTACCGCCGGGTTGAAATGCCCCCCGGAAATATGACCGACAGCAAAGGCCATGGTCAGAACGGTCAGACCGAATGCCAGGGCCACACCCAGCCAGCCGATGCCGACATCTGGCACGCCCGCTGCATAGATGGCGGCACCGCAGCCACCGAAGACCAGCCAAAACGTCCCCACAAGTTCAGCTGTAAATTTCTTAAGCATTGCACATCTCCATTAAAGATGGCGTCCTGTAGCATCGGGCATGGCGCAAAAAATGGGGAAAAATCCGCGCCATAGCTCAGCTTTTGGCATCAAGATGTCGCAGCCTACTCAAGCAGACATGAAAACGCGCCCCCGGATATGTCCGGAGGCGCGTCCCTGTCCCTCGCGATGCGAGATGCCCTTTCGGGCTTATGACTTATTCGTCGTCGAGCGCTTCGACAGCCTTTTCGAGGTCTTCTTTCGACACCTCTTTTTCGGTCACGTCAGCGTTCTCGGCAACCCAGTCGACCACCTTGTCTTCGAACAGCGGGGCCTGGATCTGCTGACGCATCTGCGGGTTCTGTTGGACGAATTCAAAGAACTGACGTTCCTGACCCGGATACTGACGCGCCTGCGACATCACCGCCTGGGTGAACTCGGCATCGGTCACTTGGATTTCCTGTTTCTGACCGATGTCGGCCAGCAGCAGACCAAGACGCACGCGGCGTTCGGCCAGAGTGTTGTGTTCGTCGGTCACGTCGATCTCGCCATGGTCGTGGCCGTGATCGTCCGGGTTTTCCTCGTGATAGAGCTGGTGTGCGATCTGCTTGGCTTCGGCTTCCACCAGCGACGGCGGCAGGTCGAAGGACACGGTGCCGTCGAGCTGATCCAGAAGGCCACGCTTCATCACGGCGCGTGCCGCACCGGCATATTCCGCTTCCAGACGCTCCGCGATCTGCGCTTTCAGGGCTTCAAGATCGTCTGCGCCGAATTTCTTGGCCAGTTCGTCGTCGATTTCGGCGTCAGCCGGAGCTTTGACAGCTTTGATCTTGCATTCAAAGACCGCGTCTTTGCCAGCCAAGTTCTCAGCACCATATTCCTCGGGGAATTTGACTTCGACGTTTTTCTCTTCACCCGCTTTCACACCGACGAGCTGATCTTCAAAGCCCGGAATAAAGGAGTTGGACCCCAGAACCAGCGGGTAGTCCTCGGCAGCACCGCCGTCGAACGCTTCGCCGTCGACTTTTCCGAGGAAGTCGATCACTACCTGATCGCCATCTTCGGCTGCGCCGTCCTTGTCTTCGAAGTTCTGAGCGGTCTTGGCAAGATTCGCCAGCGCGTCATCGATCTCGTCAGCCGAAGCTTTCACGATCAGTTTTTCCAGCTTCACACCGGACAGGTCGGCTTCCGGGATCTGCGGTAGCGCTTCGTAGGTCATGGTGACCACAACGTCGTCGCCTTCTTTCCACTCTTCGCCACCTTCCATGGTGACCTGCGGCTGCAGGGCCGGACGGTCGCCAGAGGTTTCGAAGTGCTCGTTCATGGCACCGTCAACGGTTTCCTGCATGGCTTCGCCCAAAACGCGCGGGCCGAATTGCTTTTTCAGCAGCGCCATCGGCACTTTGCCTTTGCGGAAGCCCTTCATTTCGACTTCCGGCTGCGCTTCTTTCAGCTTGGCATTGACCTTTTCGTCAAGCTCGGCGGCGGTGATGGTGATCTGATAGCCGCGCTTCAGACCTTCGTTCAGGGTCTCGGTGACCTGCATCTTGGCGTCCTTTTTACGTCTGTACATCTGTGTACGTCATAGTCGGGCCGCTGGACCGCGACCATAGAAATCAGGGGTCCTTCTAGGGGCTGAAAGCCATCCATGCAAGGCGATTCCACCCAAGAATGGGCGCTCCTGCGTCCCTCGGGTCATCTTGGGTTGCTCCCATCGCCACCACCGCCCTCCGCAAGGCCCCTCCCACCGTCTCAGACATCTCCCCTAACCCCGGCGCTAGGCCGCCTCATTTACTCTGCGACGGCAAATTTCTGATCTTTTAGGGCGATTTTCCCAAATTTCATCGCCACCACAGGTTGATCTCCCCCAGAAAGCCGCCATGATGACCCCGGGCATATTCTTGGTGCAAAGTGGGAAACCCCTGCTCCTCCGGCCAGCGGCTTTATCAGAGCGCCGCAAATGAGGCTGGACGTGTTTGCTTTGCCGGATCAATACCCGGAATTTTGCGTGTTTTTCTTGGTCAAAACCTTTTCAAACGATAGCGGCAAACCGAAATGGTGGATTTCGATGGCAGCATGCCCATTTTGCAAAGAAGACATACCGCAAACCGCCCTCAAATGCCGCCACTGCGGCGCTTTTGTCGGCATATCTGGGATCGGTCGCAAACCGATCTCGGCCCGAAAAGCACTATGGTCCGCGGCTTGCATCACCCTTGTGGGCGCATTCTTGATCATGACAGGGAGATATAGCCTCGGGCTCCTGTCCTTCGCCTTCGCCGCGAGCCTTGCCCTCGTCGTCGGCGCCTCAACCCGTCACCGAAAGCGATGGTATAAATAGCGAAGCCAAATGAAACGCTCTACACCCACACAGCTCTGCTCACCGGAATAATTGGGGCCACAGAGCGCAAAGTAGCGGCAAAGCGTCACCAGCCAGCATATTCTGGCACGAACATCGCGGCAGAAACAGCGGAAAGCCGAAAGCTTCCCGCATAAACGCCCGGCTGTTTCCGGTAGTCACCACCGAGTGAGGTGCGAATCTCGGTCTTTTCGATGATCCTGCGAAGCTCTTTCGGGACGACCAGCCGCGCGTGATAACGACCCGACCGAGTAACCAAGTGACGAACTTTGCCAGCCATTTTCAAATCCCGTTTGTAACCAAAGCAGTAACCTTAAAACGGCCAAAATCCCTTATTTTCAAGGGTTTTATTTGATTTCAAAGGAATAGAGTGGTGCGGGTGGAGGGACTTGACCCCCCACGCCTTGCGGCGCCAGAACCTAAATTGGGTGAAAATTGTTTTGCTTCAACGGAAATGCATATGAAATTTAGCAGAACATATGCAAAACAAGATAAGAACATGCTAAACGCCCTTTCCATATGCTGCGCCACCTAGCTCCGAGGCAAATGCCGCAAGGGCTATGGCTCTTTTTTACGATACAAGAGAGGCCTAGCTGTCCGCCTCTTTCACAAGCCCCGGAACCATTCAGAAAGCTGCGACCTTGTCAGAAACATAAAATTCACCGCCACTCTTAGCGACGACACGCAATCTTCATTCTCCGCAGACCGGTGTGGCACCATGAATATCCTGTCGAAGACATGGATAAATGGTTGTCGTTCTATCGCAGAATGCGCAGAACTGGGCCATCCTTGCGTCGTTGATTGAGACCTATAAACTGAACGGTGTAGAGTCATGTGGTTATCTGACGCGTGTGTTGACTGCCATCGTCAATGGTCATCGGCAAAGCAACATTGAGGAACTGCTGCCGTGGAGGCTCCCATATTCCAGTGAACACTGATGTTCGAGTGGGTAGCGGCTGCCTTTGGTGCTTGAATGATGCGGCTTTCAAACGGTTTCGCGTCGGACCTATCGAAGAACGTGTTGGATTAACACCCCAGATCAAGGAAAGGCTACAACGGCTTACGGAATGGCACGATACCGCACTCAATTGGGACTACCCTGCCGATCCGGGCGCTTGGACAAAAGAACAATACGATGAGTTCGATATCGCAGCACTGGACATGCTATGTAAAATCAGACAGTGCCTCGGCCCACAATATCGCGTTTTTTATGACAAGCTTGGGTACTTTGAAAAAGACTGCGAAATGTCACGTGGGACGGAAACACCGCTTGCGCGTCAGCCCGGAATTCGTCCGTTCGTTTCAGTCCCATAGTTCATCTCCTTCGCCGCAATAGATGCTATCACGGGGCCACCATGAGACCGCGACACGTCCTGGGGAGACAAATTCGCCGCCGTTGTCCGCCCGTATCGTGCATGGATATGCCTTATGCTCAGCCACCGAAATAAAAAAACTTGTGTATACCATTCCCCCTTGCTTACCTATTGCCAGAACAGATTAAAGCAAAATAGAATTTTCATGATTTTTCCTTGGGGAAAGGCAGACGCACAAACAGGTATGACCCATCATCTTGCGCATCACAGCGCGGATGTTGCGGCCACACTTGTCGCTCTTCTTGATCTACCAAAAATCAGAAAAAACGCCAACCGCTCTGCAGGCTTCGCTTTGACGTATGAGCAAATCTCTTGTCTCGGCGCGCTCTCCTTTCTGCATGACATTGGCAAACTCGCGCCTGCATTCCAGATCAAAGCCCTATCGCCACGCCAAGCCCGCAAAGCCCGCGATCACCTCCGCTGTGGCTGGAAATGGTTGATGCAAGACGATGATCCATCGCAAATCCTTGACGGAAATGCGCCTTTCATCGTTGGCTGGGAGAGCATAGAAACCTGGTTCAAAGTGCTTTACGCCCATCATGGACGCCCCGTTCCCTGCACCCCTGAAAGCTGGGCGCAGGATGCCTTCGCACCTATGCCGGGCTATGACTGGAAAGCCGGAGAAGCCCTTATGGGGCGGGCTATGCGATCATGGTTCCCCGAAATCCGCAGCCATGCCCCGCCACCGCCCACACCAGCCTTCGCGCATTTCTTCGCCGGACTGCTCGCACTGGCGGATTGGATCGGCTCTGATCGCACCGCATTTCCATTTGTTGCAACATTCGATCCCGGCTACTGGGAAAAGGCCCGCACGCGGGCCAATAAGCGCCTGAAAGAGATTGGCCTAGACACTCACAACAGTGCATTGGCGGGTCCCGCCTCCTGGCCCCTGTTATCCGATCATCCGAACGCACGTCCGGCTCAGGATGCCGTCGCACAAGCGCCGCTGAGCGAACAGCTTGTGATCCTTGAGGCAGAGACCGGCGCGGGGAAAACCGAGGCGGCCCTTTGGCGCTTTGCCCAACTTTACGAAATAGGCGCGGTGGACAGCCTATATTTCGCCGTTCCGACACGCGCCGCCGCCCGTCAATTGCAGAGCCGTGTCAACACAGCTCTCGAGCGCATGTTCAAAGCCCCCACCCCGGAGGCTATTCTGGCAATTCCCGGACAGACCATGTCGGGCGAAGCGCATGGTATCCGCCTACCGGAGTTTGCGGTCAAGTGGGACGACGATATTGGCGCCGAAGGCCGTGCGAAACGCTGGGCCGCCGAACATGCCACACGATTTCTGGCGGCACAAATCGCCGTCGGCACGGTCGATCAGGTCATGATGGCTGGACTGATGGTCAAACATGCCCACCTACGGGGCTCGGCCTTGTCACGTTCCTTGCTTGTGATCGACGAGGTCCACGCGTCGGATGCCTGGATGACAGAAATTCAACGCGCTGTCCTGCGCGATCATATGGCCCTCGGCGGTCACGCGCTCTTGATGTCTGCAACCCTCGGTGCGGTGGCGCGTTCTGCGTGGATGGGAACCACGCTCCCCTCGCTAAAAGAGGCCGAAGCAACGCCCTACCCGGCCGTCTGGACGAAAGGCACATGCGTCTCCGTTGTCAGCGACAGCAACGCTCGGAAAGATGTTGCGGTCCGCGCCCTTGTCGGATGGAGCGGTGAAGATGCAGCCATCCGTGCCCTTGTCGCTGCCCGGCAAGGGGCGCGGGTTCTGGTCATTCGCAACACGGTGGACCGCGCCCGCGAAACCTTTGCGGCCTGCCGCAACGAGGCTCCCGAACTGGTATTACAGCTCAACGATGTACCCACCCTGCATCACAGCCGCTTTGCCGCCGAGGACCGCGCCCAGCTCGACGCCCGTGTCGAAGCGGTTCTGGGCAAGGGCAGCTCCGCGCAGGGCATGATCGTCATTGGCACGCAGACGCTGGAACAATCGCTCGACATCGACGCGGACATCCTGATCACCGATCTCTGTCCGATGGACGTGCTCCTGCAGCGCATCGGGCGGTTGCATCGCCATGCCCGCCTGCGCCCGGACGGGTTCGAACAGGCCTCAACCCTTGTTCTGTGCCCCGAAAATGGCCTCAACCACCTGACCAAGGAACCTGAGAACGGCTTGGGCACCTATGGCCAGAATACAGTTCTAAGCGGGGTCTACCTTGATGTGCCGGGATTGGCGGCGACGCTGCACGAAATCGAAACATCGCCACTCTGGCGCATTCCGGCGATGAACCGCCAGTTGGTGGAACGGGCCACCCATCCCGAACGGCTCGACGCCATTGCTTCCGAACGGGGCTGGGAAGAGTACCGGCGCCGGGTGATCGGCAAAACGATTGCGGAAACCATAGGGGCGGAGCATGTCCTTCTCGACCGGCGAGCGCCTTTTCCCGATGCCTTCCCGCAAGAGGAGGCGATCCGCACGCGTCTGGGCGAAAGCGGCGTGCTTGTGACCCTGCCGGAGGGCACCATAGGCCCCTTCGGACAAGAGATCAGAACCATCGTTCTGCCCGCCCATTGGTCCCGCGATCTGACCGGAGAGGAAACGGTCGAGATCCTAACTTCGGAGCCGCTGACATTCCGGGTCGGGACTTTGGAACTCACCTACAATGCATCGGGGCTGATACGTTTGGAGGAACCCACGCATGACTGAAAACCTTTTGGTCACACCCACGATCCAAACCAACAGCGGCGCACTCACCCTGCCCGGGCTGTTCGCTGCCATGGCGCGCGGCGAGGTCACCGACTTCCCCGCCCTGCGTCCGCATCAACGCCCGGCATGGCATATGTTCCTCGTCCAGCTCGCGGTTCTGGCCCAGAGCGGTCAGGGCCAGTCCCTGCCCGAAGACGAAGACACATGGCGCGCCAGCCTGCGGGCCCTGACACCCGCGTTTGACGACGATGCTCCGTGGCATCTGATCGGCGAAGACCCTGCAAAGCTCGCCTTCCTGCAACCGCCCGATCCCGGAGGGTTGAAATGGAGCGATGTGGCGACACCCGATGCGCTGGACATGCTGATCACCTCGCGCAACCATGATCTGAAACGCGAGATCGCCCGTGAGGCCACGCCACAAGACTGGCTGTTTGCGCTTGTGAGTTTGCAGACGATGGAGGGGTTTGGCGGCGCCGGGAATTACGGCATCGCCCGGATGAACGGCGGTTCATCTTCGCGCGCTATGATCGGTCTTGCGCCCGCGCAACCGGGCTCCGCCGTGATCGACCCTTCGGCATGGTGGCGACGCGATGTGATACATCTGAGTAACGAGCGTGAGGCACTGACCGAACCGGCGCTGCTCTGGTGCCTGCCTTGGCCGGAAAATCAAATGCTCGATCTGCATGCGCTGGACCCGATGTTCATCGAGGTCTGCCGCCGGGTACGCCTATCTCAGGGACCGCACGGGATCGTGGCAAAGCGCGCGACCTCGAAAGCTGCCCGCATCTCTGCAAAAGAGGCCAAGGGCATGACCGGCGATCCATGGGCGCCAATCCATCTGGCCGAGAACAAATCCCTAACGCTGGGCGAACAGGACTGGAGTTATAAGCTGATCAATCGTCTGCTCTACAGCGGCGAATGGAAAGCGCCGGAGCTGGCGACGTCCTTCCCGGACGAGAAGGCCGACGACATGGTGCTGATCGCCGAGGCCTTTGCTCGAGGCAATTCCAAAACCGACGGTTTCAAATCCCGCGTGATCCCCATCCCAAAAGCCGTGGTCAAACGGATGTTGGGGACGCAGGCGATCGAATTTTCCAAGGAACAGATCGAGATAATTGATAAAATCGACCATGCTTTGCGCGACGGGCTGGCGCTCATTGCGGCAGAAGGGGATTACGCAAAGCGCGGCAAGGCGGAATATGCCCGAAGCCAACCCGCCCGTGCGCAGTTTGCGCGCATCGCCGACGCGGCCTTTTTCCCCGCACTGTGGGACAAGCTCGGTGCGGAAAACAAAGATGGCCGCATTGACGCGCAGAACCGCTTTGTCCGCAAACTGGCTGCAGCGGCACGGGCCGAGTTCAACCGTGCAGCACCTGCCATCCCCTGCACCGGCATCATGCGCCCGCGTGCAGAAACGCGAGGCCGCAACGCTTTCAAAAGTGGCATCCGGAAGATTTTCAAAGATTTGGGAGTTGAGGAGAAAGAACATGTCTGACAGTGATACGATTGTCGGGAAGCGCGCCCTGGCCATCGCCACAGCGCTGGCTCATGGCTCCAGCGGCGACCGGGCCGCGGCCCGACGCATGGGACCGGAAGGCGCGCCGATCTTTTGGCGCATGGCGGCGCGGTTCGGCTTGTCGCCCGCCGAAGAACCTGCATGGCGCGCGATCACCAAAGCGCTCGCGCTTCTCACCCCGGCCAGCGCAACCGAAAGCATCCATCAGGACAAACGCTCGTTCGGAGCGGTTCTCGCCGATGGTGGTGATCTGAAGGCCCGACTTGAAACCCCTGTCTTCTCCGAACCCCGCTTGGCGCGTCTGCTCGCGAGCCGCGGCGAGGTACGCCGGAATGCTTTGGAACGGGCCGTGCGCGCTTTGGCTCACAAAGGCGTCAAACTCGACGTGCCCAGCCTCGCATGGGCCTACCTCAACGACAATGGGCAGGAAATCGCCCGCAGCTATTATCAGCGCCTTGATCACAGCGCGCACCTTATTGAAAAGGAAACCCCAAATGTCTGATCCGCGTTTTCTGCAAATCCATTTCCTTGCTCCTTACACGGCGGCCCTGCTCAACCGCGACGACGCTGGGCTCGCCAAGCGCCTGCCCTATGGCGGAGCACTGCGCACGCGGGTCAGTTCGCAATGCCTGAAACGTCACTGGCGCCTGGCCGAAGACCCACATGCGCTCAGTGAAATCGACGGGGCCGATGCCGCCTTTCGGTCGCGCGAAATCATCGAGCGCAAGGTGTTTGGCGATTGGGCAGAAGGCCTCGACGCAGAGGTTCACAAAGAGATTGCCGAGGCGCTTTTGAAAGCGGTCTATGGCGACAAGGGGGCGGACAAGAAATCGCGCCAGACTTTACTTTTGGGCGCTGTCGAAATCGCCTATCTCACGCAAACAGCCAAAGCACTGGTTGCCGAAGCGGCTGGCGACAAGAAAGCCGCGAAAGATCTCGCCGCCGCATGGCTCAAAGAGCACAAAGCCAACCTCAAAGCCATGAGCGAAGGCGCGAAGCTTCCCGGCGGCCTCACCGGCGCATTGTTCGGGCGGATGGTGACCTCGGACCCGCGCGCCAATATCGACGCACCAGTGCATGTCGCCCATGCCTTCACCGTCCACGCCGAAGAGGCCGAGAGCGATTATTTCATCGCTGCCGATGATCTAGCGCGCGAAGAGGACACAGGCGCGGACACCATTCAGGAGACCGAACTGACCTCCGGCCTGTTCTACGGCTACGTCGTGGTGGACTTACCGGGATTGCTCGAAAATCTTGGTGGCGATGCGGAGATGGCCGGGGAAGTGCTGCACAATCTGACCTACCTGATCGCCGAAGTTTCCCCCGGCGCCAAACTCGGTTCGACCGCGCCCTATTCCCGAGCCTCCTTCCTGTTGCTGGAAGCAGGCGATCGGCAACCCCGCTCTCTGGCCGAGGCTTTCCGCGCGCCCTGCAAGGCCGACACCGGACAGGCCGTCACGGCCCTCTGCGAGCATCTTGCCACCCTAGACGCCGCATATGCCACCGGCGAGACCCGGCATGTGATGTCGCTGGCCAATCGCGAAGTGCCCGAGGCGCAGCGCGGCACGCTCGCTGATCTGGCAGAGTTTGCGAAATCCTTGCCGCAACGGCTCACCGCCACGGAGCAGGCATGACACACCGCTGGCTTCACCTGCATCTCGCCGCCCCACTGATGGCCTTTGGCGGAGTAACCATAGACCATGTCGGACCGACGCGGGACTATCCCGCCGCGTCAGCTCTGACCGGATTGTTCGCCAATGCGCTCGGGTGGCGCCGCGAAGACAGCGCGGCGCATCAGGCGCTTCAGGACAGGTTGATTTTTGCCGCGCTCTGCGCGCTGCCGGAGGGGCACCGTGCCCCGTTGATCCTCACCGACACGCAAAACGCCAAGCTGGAGAAAAACGACAAGGGCTGGACCACTTGGGGACAGCCAGAAGGCCGCGCCGGTGCCACCTATGACAGCCCACATCGCCGCCGCCGCGATTACCTCGCCGATCAGGACACCCATGTCGTGCTGCGCCTCGGCGACGAAGACGCGCCAGGCCTCGACGATCTCGCCCATGCCCTTGATCTGCCAGCGCGACCGCTGTTTCTGGGCCGCAAACCTTGCCTGCCCTCACGCCGCCTCTTCGCGGGATGGATCGAGGCCGAAACACCCCATGCCGCGTTGAGCGCATTGGCGCAAAAGGGCGTCAAAGGCCGCGCGCTCTGGCCAGATGACGGCGCCGACCATCCCGGCGCGCAGAAACACGACCTGCAAGACCTGCGCAACTGGCGCAGCGGTTTGCACAGCGGTGCCCGCATCGTCGTGGAGGGTCTGATCGAATGAGCCTGCATCTCGTGGAACTCCCGCTCAACCTGCCGGAGCTGCATGGCTGGACCGCCAAACGCGGACTGGACAAAGCCGGCCAAGCGAAGGGCCTCTATGACGAAGGTCTGGCGCTTCATCACCTGTTGGGCGAGGTCTTTGGCCCCGCCGTCTTGCAACCTTTTCGCCTGATGGTCCCTCCGCGCGCCACCAGTGCCACGCTTTATGCCTATAGCACCGAACCCGCGGACAGCCTTATCCAAACGGCTGTGACTGTCACGGCTCCCAGTGAGCGCGCCCTCCTCGCCCTGGATCAGATCCGCTCCCTGCCGCGTCCTGAAGAGAGCTGGCATACCGGTCAAAGGCTTGGGTTCGATTTGCGCCTGCGCCCCGTGGTGCGTCTGGCTTCAGCTCTCAAAACCGATAGGAAGCACTTTGCCAAAGGCGCAGAAATTGACGCCTTTCTTGCCGACACCCTACGTAACGACCAGACCCGCACGCGCGAAGACGTCTATCTCGACTGGCTCGACGCCCGCCTTTCTCCCGTCGCCGAACTGAAGCGCGACACCGCCCGGCTGCATCAATTCCAACGCCAAACAGTCCTCCGCGGCGGCCAGCGCCTCGATGGCCCGGATGCCATCATCCACGGCACGCTGACATTGCGGGACCCGAAAGGATTTGCCGATCTGCTGGCACATGGCGTCGGGCGACACCGAGCTTATGGCTACGGCATGCTGCTTTTGCGGCCCCCTCAACGCCGGACAAAGCGTCAAGCCTAGGCCCAAAGGAAAGACATCATGCTCAAAGGACGTCTCGGCCTCGACAGTGCCAAAGTGCCCCATGCCGATCGGGCGGGCTGTCTCTATCTCGCGCGCGGAGCTCTCACCGCGCGAGACGGCACACTCGCCTTCCTGCAAGGCGACACCACCGGGGCCGACGCCCTCTCCTCCGGCGATTACGCGATCCCGTTGCAAACCGTTTCTATCGTCCTGCTCGGCCCCGGCTCCACCGTCAGCCACGATGCGCTGCGCCTTTTGGCCCATGCCCGCACGGCCCTCGCCGCCGTAGGCGAAGACGGCGTGCGCCTCTACACAGCGCCGCCGATGATCCCCGACCGATCCGGCCTCGCCCGGCTTCAGGCCCGCATCTGGGCCGATGACGATCTACGGATCATGACGGCCCGGCGCATGTACGCGCTGCGCCTGGGGGAAATCCTCCCGCACAGCGACCTCAACGTTCTACGAGGCATCGAGGGCGCGCGGATGAAAGAAACATATGCACTCTGGGCCCAGCGTATCGGCATCGACTGGCGCGGACGCAAATACGACCGCAGCAATCCGAACGCTGCCGACCTGCCCAATCAGGCGCTGAACCATGCCGCCAGCGCCGTCGAAGCCGCTGCCGCCATCGCAGTGACCGCCACGGCCACCATCCCCCAACTGGGGTTCATCCACGAAGATCCCGGACAATCCTTTGTCCTCGACATTGCCGATCTTTACCGCGATCAAATCATCATCCCCTGCGCCTTCAAAGCCGCCAAACATGTGCGCGACCACCCGACAGACAACATCGAACGCGTCACCCGCCGCCTTACCGGGCGCACCCTCTCAGACGAAAAGGTCATCCCCACGATGATCGAACGCATCAAGGCCCTGATCGAGGGGCGTGACTGATGGCCCTCACGCTCATCGTCACGCGCGACGTTCAGGCCCGTTACCGCGGCTTTCTGACCTCTGTCATGCTGGAAATATCCCCTGGCGTATATGTCGCCCCCGACATGACAACAGGCGTACGCACTCGGGTCTGGGGCGTCATATCCGAGTGGTGGGACAGTTTGCGGCAAGGCTCCGTCACGCTGGTGTGGCGCGACACCACAGCGACCGGTCATCTTCGCATTGAAACACTGGGGGAGCCGCCCAAACACATTGTGGACGCGGATGGGGTTTTACTCGTTAAACGAAAGTAGTCGCCCAATAAACTCGCCTTAACGCTCTTTGACAATTTAATAAAATCAATATATTAAGCCATAGAGGCTCCCCCGCACCCGCGGGGATAGACCTTACAGCAACGTTTACGTTGGCGGTGGTGGCGGGGCTCCCCCGCACCCGCGGGGATAGACCCCTTGAGCGCCAGCTTATGGACCTGATCGGCCGGGCTCCCCCGCACCCGCGGGGATAGACCCGTAACGTATCGGCGGCAAATGACGACACTGTGGGCTCCCCCGCACCCGCGGGGATAGACCCCTGAGTTTGAGGCGGCAAACGACAACATGCCGGGCTCCCCCGCACCCGCGGGGATAGACCCCATGCCGGACACGCTCAATTCCGGCGCGGCGGGGCTCCCCCGCACCCGCGGGGATAGACCCGCATCTGCCTCTCTGATCTTCTGCAAGCGCTGGGCTCCCCCGCACCCGCGGGGATAGACCCTCGGTCTATGCTGTCTCCCCGGATGACGTCTGGGCTCCCCCGCACCCGCGGGGATAGACCCCTATTTCAGCGTTGGCGTCACGGCTTGGGGGCGGCTCCCCCGCACCCGCGGGGATAGACCCCTATTTCAGCGTTGGCGTCACGGCTTGGGGGCGGCTCCCCCGCACCCGCGGGGATAGACCCTGTGCGATCAAAATCAGCCACTGCCAAGACTCGGCTCCCCCGCACCCGCGGGGATAGACCCGCGGCGTCGTCCAGATGGTCGATTTCCAAAACGGCTCCCCCGCACCCGCGGGGATAGACCCATCAAAGATGATGCGCTTCTGAAGGCTGGTAAGGCTCCCCCGCACCCGCGGGGATAGACCCTGTGCGCGCATTACATTCTGAATTCGACAAATGGCTCCCCCGCACCCGCGGGGATAGACCCTCAGGTTTCCTGCGCGATTGAGCTTTGCATCAGGCTCCCCCGCACCCGCGGGGATAGACCCCTATGAGGCCTGTTCCGGGGATCTGAGCAAGGGGCTCCCCCGCACCCGCGGGGATAGACCCCTGTTCGCGATGGAGCGGCGTACCGTCATCGGGGCTCCCCCGCACCCGCGGGGATAGACCCGCATTTGGAAATCGTCGCCGAATTTCCGGCGAGGCTCCCCCGCACCCGCGGGGATAGACCCCCGGCTAAATCGGCCCCAGTTTGGGACCTATGGGCTCCCCCGCACCCGCGGGGATAGACCCCGTTTTTCGAGATTGTCGGACACCAAGGCGCAGGCTCCCCCGCACCCGCGGGGATAGACCCTTCAAGCATCCAAACGGCAGACTTGTTTTCAAGGCTCCCCCGCACCCGCGGGGATAGACCCTCACCGTAGCCGGGTTGCTCGAAGTAGGCAAAGGCTCCCCCGCACCCGCGGGGATAGACCCCATCCCGCCAAATTCCGTGCGAGGAACGGGAAGGCTCCCCCGCACCCGCGGGGATAGACCCCTTATTACCATCTGCATCTAAAACATCCGCATGGCTCCCCCGCACCCGCGGGGATAGACCCGAGCGCGACGAGAGAGGCGATTTGCCCCCGGAGGCTCCCCCGCACCCGCGGGGATAGACCCTCATTGGCCTGGTTTTTTGGCCCTCCTCTGACGGCTCCCCCGCACCCGCGGGGATAGACCTGTATACAGGAACAAGGGGTATACGAAGGGCGGGGCTCCCCCGCACCCGCGGGGATAGACCCCCTGGGAACGTATCCTGGGAAAACCCTGGGAAGGCTCCCCCGCACCCGCGGGATAGACCCCCTGGGAACGTATCCTGGGAAAACCCTGGGAAGGCTCCCCCGCACCCGCGGGGATAGACCCTTGAATCGCGGACCTGCGCGAATTTCCGTCCGGGCTCCCCCGCACCCGCGGGGATAGACCCGCCATTTTCCCAATCGGAAAACGGGTAAGTAAGGCTCCCCCGCACCCGCGGGGATAGACCCCGTCCTTGGTGATCCAGAGGACCCTTGGGATAGGCTCCCCCGCACCCGCGGGGATAGACCCATGAAAAGACTTATCTTGTCGACCACGGCGCTGGCTCCCCCGCACCCGCGGGGATAGACCCTCGGTGCAGCGCGCCATGGATGGTCTTGGTATGGCTCCCCCGCACCCGCGGGGATAGACCCGGTTTTTGAGGGCGTGGCGCTGGATGAAAATCGGCTCCCCCGCACCCGCGGGGATAGACCCCTCTCCCCACTGGCTGAACTGGCCCGGCGCGAGGCTCCCCCGCACCCGCGGGGATAGACCCTGTCCTCGCAAATCATCAAAATCGGTGTCCCGGGCTCCCCCGCACCCGCGGGGATAGACCCAATTCGAGGGTGTCACTAAATGTATACAGGAAGGCTCCCCCGCACCCGCGGGGATAGGCCCATGTGCGTCGAACCTTGTGTGATTTATGACGGGGCTCCCCCGCACCCGCGGGGATAGACCCTGGGGAGGGACATACGCCTAATGCCATTGATCGGCTCCCCCGCACCCGCGGGGATAGACCCCACAAGTTCGTCGCCTGCATCGAGCGCAGCGAGGCTCCCCCGCACCCGCGGGGATAGACCTGAGGCTATGGGTGTCCCTGAAAAGCGTGTCACGGCTCCCCCGCACCCGCGGGGATAGACCTTCAATGGGTTTGAGGTCTCTTGTCGCGAATGCGGCTCCCCCGCACCCGCGGGGATAGACCCGCTCGGCCGCCAGCCGCACCCGACGCTGACCCGGCTCCCCCGCACCCGCGGGGATAGACATTCATAGAAGCGATCAACACCGGCCACGGCGGTTCGATGACGACATGATCCAGTATATCGAAAGCTCGATCGACGTTATCATTCAAACTGGTCGTCACAATGGCGAACAGAACATCATTGAGTTTTATCTACTGGATAGAAAACAAGGAGAAGCGACCAATGAAGCAATTTGAACATGAGGTAAGGACTTTCAAGAACAGGTCCAAGCGTGAAGAGGAGAAGATGCAGACCATTCTTTGCGATCTGGGCCTTTCTGGTTGGGAAGTCGTTTCGGTTGTTCCCTGCAACTTGAGTGGCAGCGAGCTGTTGGTCTTTTTGAAACGTGAGCTCGATAAAGGCGCTGCGCCACGGGTTCCACCGCTGGGATAGATGGACATGTCAGGCTTTCGTGCCGATCGTCAACGCTACACGCACTGCCTCGGCGCGGAATTCCGGGATTGCTTTCTGTGCCATGATGTCTCTCCTTTGTGGCAAAATACAAATTCAAAGGAGCGGAACAATTCCGTGACAGGTCCATTCGGGCAGCTGACGAATATATTCGTAGTTTAAGCAGATAGGTGTGCTGTGGTTGGGGAAATCATCAGAGTAAAGACGCAAGAAGACAAAGTCATTTGTGATGGTATAATTTTGTCTTCTAGCGTGTCAGGTATATTGATCGTGATGTTTTTCCCATCGCACGAGCACGTTAACTCTTTTGCCGAAATAGCAAAACACAAACATATAAATCTCAAAGTTGGGGAATTGGGGCTTAAACAAGGAAATTGGGAGAAGTTGCCAACTCATATCAACAAAGACGAAATTCCAAATGAAATAATGCTGGCCCGCAGAGGTTTTTTTGGTGATTTGAATGTCTGCACTTATGATCAGGCTGGTAATTTGCTCAGAGAAGAAATTGTCGCTTCACTGCCTGAAAATTTGTCAGAAGATGGTTTGCATGGATATGAAGCCGCTGAGGTTGTCTTACGCAACTTTTTTGGGGGCGGATCACCCTAGACACCTGCCTGTTTCAGTTTCTGCTGTCTATTCTCGAAGTCAACGGGCGACAGCATGCCGTTTTTCGTGTGCTTGCGTTTGGGGTTGTAGAACATCTCGATGTATTCGAACACGTCCCGCCGCGCGTCATCGCGTGTTAGATAGGTCTTCCGCCTGATACGCTCTCGCTTTAGCAGATGGAAGAAACTTTCGGCCACTGCATTGTCATGGCAATTGCCGCGCCGGCTCATACTGGCTTCCAGATTGTGTTGATGTAGGAAGGTCTGCCACTCTCATCTGGTAAACTGTGAGCCCTGATCGGAATGGAGTGTGACCTTGTCCGAAGGCTTTCGACGCCAGATCGCCATGAGTAGGGCTTGTAAGGCGAGATCCGTTGTCATCCTGGATTGGGCCGACCAGCCGATCACGCGGCGTGAGAACAGGTCGATGACGACGCAAAGATACAACCAGCCCTCGTGGGTTCGGATGTAGGTGATGTCGGTCACCCAGGTCTGGTCCGGGGCTGACGCCTCGAAACATTGCTCAAGCTTGTTCTCCGCCACGACAGCGGGTTTGCCGCCATAGCGCCCGGGACGGCGTCGGGAACCTATCTGGGCGGCCACACCGGCTAGGGAAGCCAGCCGCGCCGCCCGGTTCTCCGAAATACGTTCTCCTTGGTCGCGAAGGTCATCGCACAGTTTGCGGTAGCCATAGACCTTACCGCTCTCTTGCCAGGCCTGCCGGAGCAGCTCCGTCTGGCGGACATCTTCCTGGGCCCGAAGGCTCAGCGGCTCTCGAAGCCAGGCGTAGAAGCCGCTGAAATGGACCCGCAGCACCCGGCACATGGCTCAGATGCTAAACTCCGCGCGATGCGCCCGGATGAAGGCGTACTTCATTGGGACTCGCGAGCGAAGTACGCCGTTGCCTTTTTTAGGATGTTGCGCTCTTCGGTGACCCGCGCCAATTCCCGCTTCAACCGTCGGATCTCAGCTGCCTGTTCATCCTCACGTTCGCGCGCGATGCCCGGCTTCGCGAACTCGGCCTTCCACGTGTAGATCGACTTGGTGCTCACCCCAAGCCGCTCAGCCACCTCAGCTACTGGATAGCCGCGATCGACAACTTGGCTGACTGCATCCTTCTTGAACTCGTCGCTGAACCGATTTTGCGCTGACATTTGTCTCTCTCCTTGGTGGCAAAATTACCAAGCAAAGCGTCTACAAATCTAGGGACACCTCACTTCGGACATGATCGATGCAAGCCCGGCGACGGGCGGGGCTTAGTAGTGTCCCTGTGCAGCCTCAGCGAGGATGAACTTGTCCAACGTCAGGTCAGAAACGGCCTTTCTCAGCCGCTCGTTCTCTTTCTGAAGGCGTTTGAGTTCCTTCAGTTGGTCGCTTCCCATCCCACCTGTGTGACGTCAGCGCCAATGGGACGCGGCGCTTTTGCGCTTTGGTCTCGCCCGTTTGCCTCTCTCTGCTCCGTGCACTTTCCCTCAAAACAAGTGGGCTTTTTTCCTCAATTCCAGCGCCACAAAAAAAGCTCTCCTCTCCCCGGTCGGGGCTTTCGGGCTGAAATTTTGAACCCACCCCCCCTATGAGGACGCGTTGGAAGGATGGATCTGTCTCGGTTTTGTGGAAGTGGGCGGATTGCGGTCATTCGCTGCGTCGACGAAGGTTCCATGCCAGACAGGCAAGAGCGGCCATTTATGGCGGCTACAGCCGTCAATTAACATCTAACCTCGGATATCCGCATCGTCATCATGAACCGCGTTTCGGCTCTTGGTTGAGCCGAGATCAAGGCTGCTGTCGTAGGGGAAACGGGAGAGCAGACCGTTTTCCCAATCAATGGTTTGCGAAACAATGCCACTATCAGATAGTGTGTGGTGGACGTTACCGGTACAAAAAGTGGTTGAGAACATTGGCAGATCAATACGATTTCGGGAACCTTTCGCCAATCGAATTCGAGGCACTCGTAGCTGACCTGATGGGAGAAGAGCTTGGTATAACTTTTGAGACTTTTTCTGAGGGTGCGGATGGTGGTATCGATGCTCGGCACTCAACTGCAGATGGCGACATTATTCTTCAAGCAAAACATTACAAGGAAAGCACTTGGTCAGACCTCAAAACGGCCGCAAAAAGTGAACGACAAAACATCATCGAATTGAAGCCGAAGGTATATCATTTTGTCACCTCGCAGAAACTTACACCGACACGCAAAACTGATCTTAAACAATGCCTGGATCATCCATCCGTACTGATAAAGAACATACGCGGCCGCACTGAAATAAATGCACTCCTTAAGAAGCATAGCGCAGTCGAGAGGCGAAATATCAAGCTTTGGCTGTCTAGCTCTGCCGTGCTTCAAAGACTGCTGAACAACGATATTGCAGTATTTACAGAAGCCACACTGGATGGCATTGGGCGCGTCCTCAAGGTGTTTGTTGAGAATCCTAGCCTGCCCAAGGCCGCATCAATTCTAAACAAACGGCATTGCTTGATCGTGTCAGGTCCGCCAGGAGTGGGGAAAACCACGCTAGCTCAGGTTTTGGCTGCGGAGTACTGCGATGAAGACTGGGAGCTTGTTGCGATTGCCAGTATCGAAGAAGGGCACCGAGCTTTCGATAGAGAAAAGAAGCAAGTGTTTATATTTGATGATTTTCTCGGCACAACAAAACTAGACCGCACCACATTGTCCAGAGACGATAGTAAGATTGCGTCCTTCATGGCGATGGTATCCCGACGTGACAATAAACGCTTCATTCTAACGACGCGAAAATACATCCTTCAGGCCGCCAGGTCATCGTCTGAAGCGTTGGATGGTCGTGGTGTTGACCTGAGCGAAATGGTTCTTGACCTCAAGGTTTACACTCGTGAGATCAAAGCAAGAATTTTGTACAACCACCTCTATCATTCGGACCTGAAGGCAGAAGCTGTCAACGCTTTGCTGGAAAGCGGCAAGATACAGTCAATCGTGGATCACAAGCACTATATGCCTCGTATCGTAGAGTGGATGACCGACCATATTAGATTTGAGGATGCCGATCCGTCCAAGTACCCAGAAGACTTTTTGCAGGCATTGGATAATCCCGACAAAATCTGGGAAAAACCTTTCCGCCAACATATTAGTGAGGAAGCTCGAATTGTCTTGTACTGCATGTATTTTTCCAAGCGAGATGGGTATATTGAAAGGGGGGTCTCTATAGCTGCCCTGAAACCGTTTTTCTTGAGGGCAATTAAAGCCTTCGCTGTATCTATTGACGGCAGTTTGCGGCAAACCCTATTTGAGGACGCGCTCAGGGAATTAAAGTCGTCTTTCGTTCTGTTCGATGCTGGAAAAGTTGAGTTCATTAATCCATCCGTACAGGATTTTCTGGCACGTCAACTCGATGACGATGGGCTGTTGAGCAAGTTGGCTGCTTCTACCCCTACATTTGTTCATGCTCTCTCACTTTGGAACGCAACTACAACGCTATTCAAGAGCGGTTCAAGCCAAACTCGGTCTGTTGCGAAGGCATTGCTTCTGAACATCCAGTCTGGCAACGCAGATGGGCGGATTGCCCTAGAAGACTTAGGAGAAGCGCTAGGCGACATGCTTCTGGACGCTGATAGTCCTGAGTTTCGTGACTACTTGAGGGATGGCGGGCTGCACGAAAAGATTTGGATAAACGACGTTGAGTTGCCTAGCATAATCGATGATTTGATGTTCGGAAAGTTCAGTGATTTCCCGCACGCTCATGCGTATGGTCGGCTGCTTCGCATGCGCCTGTTCAAGTTCCTTAGTGAACGCGGACATATGTTGGAAATTGAGGAGCTTGGCATGTTGGCTGACAACCTGAATTTATATCGGGAAGAGTTGCCGGAGTGCATTCAAGAACAATTCGAAGAGGCCGTCGACGAGAGTGTCGATAGCCTTGATGTTAACAGCATTCATCGCGGCAGCGATCCAGAGAGTACAGTTGGCGACTGGTTGGAGCAAATAGACAAGATTGAAGGCTATTTGGGTAGGTCAATCTCGAGCTGGAAGCGGGACGAATTGGATAGCTTCATGGGGCAAATACAATGGCAGCATGAAATGGAGATGGAGCGACATAGGGAAGATCGGCGAGACTTGCAACGATCTGGGGCGGTCAAAAACGAACTCTCAAGCCCGGTAACACCATCTGGTCCGAGTGGTCATCGAAGGGAAGGGTTTTCGGACAGACAACTAGAAAATATGTTCTCTTCTCTCAAAAAATAGTGCTTGAGCGTGGTCATTGGCGCAGGCATAGCGAGCGGTAGCAATGTCACGCCGTGCCGATCTTAACCCTCCGAAAATGCTGCACCATGAACGATTGGCCTGTTTTGTGAAGTTGCACTGCAGCGCCCGAACACTATGCCAATGACCGCTAATGGGATGTACCGGCTGCTTCACCCGGCAGGTTAGGCTGAGCCTATTTCTGCAAACAGGAGAAGTAGCATGGCGAAGAACGAGTTTGATGAACTGATGTCGATCGGGATCGATATTGGCAAAGACACATTCCACTTGGTGGGCTTCGATCAGGCGGGGCAGCGGGTCCTGCGGAAACAGATCAAGCGCCTCGCGTTAGTCGCGACATTTGAGGAGTTGCCGCGTTGTGTGGTGGGCATGGAAGCCTGCTTGAGTGCGCATTTCGTCAGTCGAACATTGCGCAAATTGGGCTTTGAGCCCCGTATCATCCCAGCGATCTATGTGAAGCCTTTCAACAAGGGACAAAAGAACGACTACAATGACGCGGAAGCGATTGCAGAGGCGGCGCTGCGTCCGAACTTGAAGGCCGTATCTGAGAAGAGCCAGGATCAGCTCGACCTGCAAGCTTTGCATCGTGTGCGATCACGTTTGGTGTCGCGCCGAACAGCGACGATCAATCAAATCCGGGCCTTCTTGATCGAGCAGGGCATCACGGTCCGCAAAGGTCTGCGCGCTTTGAAGAATTCCTTTGAAACGATATTGGAGGAGCGCAAAGACGAAATCTCACCCAGGATGCGTTCGATCCTGATCGGTCTTTATGGGGACTGGATGTGGATGGATGATCGCATCGACAAGGTCTCGCAGGAGATCGAAGAGATCAGCCGAACCGAGGAGAACTGTGTCAACGTCATGACCGTTCCTGGAATTGGTCCGATGATCTCGACAGCAATGGTCGCTTCCATCGGTGAGGGAGAAGCGTTTGATCGAGGTCGGGATTTTGCGGCATGGATCGGGTTGGTACCCCGTCAATATAGCACCGGGGGCAGAACGGTGCTTGGACGCATATCCAAACGCGGCAGTCGATATCTGCGGATGCTGTTCGTTCAGGCAGCAAAGATCATCATGATGCGACCCCACCGCTGGCCCGACTTCAGTTTTGGTGAATGGCTCGCACGCGCTTCCGAACGCATGCATCGCAATAAGGCAGCCGTCGCACTCGCCAACAAGCTGGCCCGGATGGCCTGGAGCATTTTGAAACATAAAACGGCGTTCGACGCCCCGAGAGACGAGGTTGCAATCGGCGTTTAACGAACCGAAGCAATCCAAAGGAGTTCGCGATAGATCGAAAGCATGGAACGGAAATATTACGCCCCCAGAGTCTGACGGCCCATTAGGTCATTATCGACCTGTCCGCTAATGAGATCACGGCGCGTGCGTAACCCCAACAAGGCCACGACCCGCGTGTCGATCAACAGGCCGGATACATATGAGCGACTTCCGAGAACATGCCAGAAAATCACTTGCGAACAGCAGCCGGTACATACAAAAGGGCCGACTGCGGACCTTGGCCTGCCAGATCATACGGCACGATGTCGCCAGCGTCCGGTTTGACGAATCTCCGCTGCAGCGATGGCAAACCCACCCTCCATCACTCCAGACGAGCATCCGCAGCGCCCCGCGAATGCCCGCCCTGAGCTGAGGCCTGCCCCTCACCGCGCCATGCGGTCCAGACAGTCGGCCAGGGCCTTGCGGCAGCGGGCGAGGTGGCGGGTGGAGGCGGACCAGCCGAGGTCGCGCAGCACCTGTGTGGGCGTGTGCTGCGCAAGGCAGACCCGGTCCAGCAGGTCCAGCGCCATGACCCGACGGCCCGTGCCATCCTTGCGCGCCAGCACCACGGCTGCGGCGCCGGTGACCGGATCGAACCCGGCCTGACGTCGCAGCCGTTCGATCTCGCGCCCCTCCTGTAGGTAGCTGTCCATGAAGGCCCCCTGCCCGCCGCTGCCGCCCGAGCCGCCGTGGGCGCTTTCCATCGAGCTGCATTTCATCGCCCCTTTGGAGTGACGTTCCACCAGCCCGGCATAGCGCCGCGCCGTGGCAATCTGCGCCCGCGTGAACTGCGTGCGTCGCGCGCGCACCGCCATCAGATCGAAGACATCGCAGATCTGCGCCGCCTTGCGCCCCTCATAGCCCAGATCATGACGCTCGACCCTGTTGCCGCCCTCAGGCCTGTTTGCATTCCCGGGCTTCTGCCCATCCTCGGGCGTGTTAACCACCCGGCGGGCCACCGGCGTGACCAGACGGATCGCCCCGCGCGCCGGGGCCTCGGCCATCTCCGTCCCGCAGGCGCGCGGCACCTGCCCCTGTGCCTTCACCCGCGCCACCGCCTGCGCCTCGGCTCTGACCCGTGCCTGACGTTCTGCCACGCTGACAAATCTCACCTTCATGATGTCGCCCCCTGCTCCCGTTCCCTCTTGCCTTCCAGCACCAGCGCTTCGGCCTCCGCCCGCAGCCGGTGATAGCCCTCCAGCCAGTCCCGGTCTGTCGCGGGCGCCACGTTGCGCTTGATCTGATCCGCAATCACCCGCGCCCGGTCGCGGTTGCGCGCCGCGCGGTCTTTCAGCTGCAGCACCTGGTGGCGCGAGGGCGGCGGGCCGAGCCTGCGCGCCTCCGCGTAAAGCTCCAGCACATAGCCCCCTTCCAGTGCCGCCTCCCCGGCCCGCGACTTCATCAGGCTGATCAGATAGGCGTTGTCGCGCGGCGGAGGGGTTTCCATCGACCAGGCCGTGCGCAGGATCAGGTTCTCGACCGGCCAGATCTGCCCCTCGCCCGCCATCCGCACCAGATACATCGCCAGCCCCTGCAGCCCGCGATCCGACATGTAGCCCAGCTTGTCCGCCAGACGGGTCAGCATCTTCTCGTGGTCCGCCACGCTCCTGCCCCGCTTGCGCTGCATGCCCCCCGCCTCCAGCGGTGTGATCAAAAGCCTGCGCACACGCCCCCGCCCGCTCTCGGACTGCACCTGTCCTGCCTGCTGCCCCGCCTGCTGCTCTTTGCCTGCCTCTGCCATCTCTGCCCCCTTTCTCTGCAAAATCCCGACTTATCCACAGCGCGCCCCGCCAGACCGTCCGGCGAGTGCCAATGTCTTTTTCAATGTCTCTGTCTATGTCCCTGTCGTGCCGGACAGTCTGAGACTGTCTTGAACTGTCTTCAGGACACTTGGGGACATTTACTCTTTGCGGCGAAACCCAAGGCCGAGACGATGATCCGCCCAGGCCCGGATGCCCTTCTCGATCCAGCTCGACGCCCGATAATTGACGCTCTGGTTCAGAAGCCATTCATCGATCCAGCGCACGGCGGCGTCGTTCTCCGCCAGTTTGGCATCATAGCCCGCCAGCGAGATCCGCAGCCGCTGAATGCGCTTCGCGGCATTGGCCGCCTCATTCTTCGCGCGATTGTCTTCGCGCCGCGCCATGGCCTCAGTCAGGGTCCGCAGCACCATCGGGTGGAACAGCCGCACCTCTCCGCCGTCGCACTCACAGCGCGTCCAGTTGTGCAATGGGCCATACGGCAGGCGGCACAGCGTCTCGAAACGCTCGCGCTCCACCATCAGCATCTTGGCCAGCAAAACGACATCATCGGGCAAGGTGCCGATCGGCGACTGATCATAGGAGATCCAGATCAGATCGAGATAATGCGCCCGGCACTCCGCATCGCCGCGCAACCGCATGTCCGAGTTGAGCCAGCGCCTGCGCTCCCATGGCACGAAGTGATGGCTGTCCAGCCGATCTTCGATCCCATAGGGGTAGCGCGGCAGACCCGCGCCCGCGTCACTTCCTGCCACAACAGTCAGTCCTGTCATCCCCAGACCTCCACTTCAAAGCGCAGCCCGGCGGCGCGCAGGGTTTCGACTTCGGCCAGCACGATGGCGGGATCGATGCCCACCAGATCGCAGATGATGTCGAAGTCCTCGGAGCCCAGCCACAGTTCGGCAGACTTCTGGGACAGGTCCGCGCGCTTGCTGAACACCTGACTGCTGCGCGCACCAAAGCCGAGCGCGACGTTGACGTTCTCGACCAGCACCGCCAGCCAGAGCCGTTGCATCCGGCCCGGGTCATAGAGCGCCCGGTTCTGGTCCGTCTCCCCGGAGCCGTCGCGCGGCCTCTCCGGTGCGGTTTGGGTGTGCTCTGTGTGATCAGGGTGGATCTCGTGACCGGCGGCATCGCTCCCGGCATCCCCTCCCACAGGGGCGACACCGCGCGTCCCCAGCGCGGTGTCGCCCGGCGGAACGCAACTGCCCGTATGCGCTCGACGCCCCTCAAACTCTGTGTCCATCCGCGTCATCCCCGCCCCTCCAGGCGCTCCAGCAGCCCGGCGCGCAGCCGGGCCGTCGCCTTGGAGAGGCGCGACAGGCTTTCGATCATCTGGCGGGTTTCCGCCTCGGTGTAGCCCGTGGGATCCGGCGAGGCCTCGGAATGGGCGAAGGCATGGTCGCGTAGCACCTCGGCGAACTCGGCGGTCAGGTCGTGGATCGCCACGCTCTCCATCCCGCTCAGGTCGACCGGCTGGAAGAACCCGCCCGCCAGCGTCGAGAAATGTTGCGCCATCGGCAGCGCCGCCGCCCGGTGCATCCGCCCCAGACGGTCCAGATAGTTGACCCCCAGCCCGCCGGGGCGCGCCTCGTCCACTGCCGTGCCGTAAGACAGCGTCGACACCGACACCCCCAGATCCACCGAAGCGCATTCCAGCCCCCCGATCCCCGAAAACACAGACCGCACCGCGCTCTGTATCGACCCCGCCCGAACACCACGCATGTTAAAAACCCCCTGTTGTGTTGACGTGACAGAACACCCCGCATGCCGGAACATCGGGGGGATCAGTGAGAAAGCTGGAGCAATGGAAATGCGCGAAACCCCGGATCATGCGGCACTCCGGTCAGAAGCAGCGGAGATATATGCGCGCACCCGGTCCGCAACATGCATGGTCGGGCTGGACCTGCCAGTCTTCCATGCCTGCCATGTGCCCCATTTTGCATTGATCGCAGACCGCAAAATGGACTGCGGAGAGCGACCGACACGGGACGCATAGGTTTCGATGTCTGAGATGAACTGCTCCATGAATCGCAAAATGGGGGAACTCTCCCTTCCATATTGCCTCCCATTACACAGGAGGCATCACGATGCAGATTTCCCGACTTGCAACCACGCCTGAAGGTGCGCGGCAGATTGCCCTCAGCGGGCAGAGCTATTCCCAGACCCTCCGCGCCCTCGCCTGGCGCACGCTCAAGGCCGAGCGCGGCCAGACCATGAACTCGGCCCGCATGCTGGTGCTCAGCATGGCATCCAGCCACCACGGGGGGACTGCGGCATGAGTTCGTTTTTCCTCTTTGTCGGCTTTGGCTTTGCCGCCCTTGGCACGGTCATGCTGATCCGGCTCAACGGTGAGCTGGACGGTGTGAAGAAACGGGGGCGCAAATGATCGCGCTCCTGTCCCATCTCGCCGCCCTGCCCCTTGCCGAGCGCAAGGCCGAGCTGCGCGTGCTGGCCGGACTGCGTGGTCCCGAGTTCGCCCGTTATGTCCGCAACCGTCTCTGGGCCCGGATCTGGGGACTTGAGGCCGAGCTGCGCCGCTCTCGCGCCATTCATCGCCGCCGCGCGCTCCTGCGCCTGCGCAACCGCAATGCGCAGCGGGCTGCTCTGCGGCCTGAGCTGCTGGAAGATCTGCAAGCCAAGCGCCCCCAGCGTCGCGAGGTGGCGCAATGACCGCTGACATCGAAAACCGCCTGCGCCGCTTTCGCGACCGGCTGGTGGAACTGGACTGGGGAGAGCGCTTTGACGCGGTCCAGAATGAGGTGATCGAGAACGGCGGCACCTATGCCCGGTCCCGCGCCCCATGGCCTGCGCCCTGTCTGTACGAGCTGACGCTCCATGGCATCACCGCCCATGGCGCGGGCGAACTGGACGCGATCAGCAACTGGATCAAGGGCGCCGACCGTCTGCTGAGTGTCGCGGTTCAGGCCGAGGAGGACGCGGCATGAGCAAACAGCCTTTCGACACCCTGCCCCTGCCGCAGCAGGCCGGGATCATGTGCAACGATCCCCGCTTTCAGGCCTTTGCCGCAATCCGCTCCGGCATGCCGGGCCAGAGCTTCACCACGAGCGATGCCGCCGCCTATCTGCGCGAGGTCTGCCAGATCCCCAGTCGCCGCGATCTCACCACCAGTGAGGCCGCCCGGACCAAATTCGCCGCCCTGCGCACCGACTTCGACGCATGGTCCGGCAAGATCGCAAAACACCGCTGAGGCCAGATATGATGATGACCCAAACACCCGACATGGATCCGCTTTACACGCAGGCTGTGCACCTCGTGATCGGGGAGCAGCGCTGCTCGACCTCACACATCCAGAACAGGCTCGCCATTGGCTACAACAAGGCCGCGCGCCTCGTGGAGCGCATGGAAGAGGACGGGATTGTCACCTCTGCCGATCATGTCGGGCGGCGCGATGTGGTGGCTGCAGAGCTGCCCGAGGCCTTTGCCCAGGAGATCGACAGTCGGCGCCTCTCGGGGTCCGGCCTGCCGATGAAGGAAACTGCAGCTGACCGCGACGTCACAAACACCGCCTTTCGCGTGGCTGCCGACGAGCTGCGCCAGTTCATCGAACGCTTTGAGCGGCTGGAGCTGGAAAAGAAAGAGATCACCGATCAGCAGAAAGAGGTGATGGCCAGTGCCAAAGCCCGTGGCTACGACACAAAGGCCATGCGCCGGATCATCGCCCTGCGCAAGAAGTCCTCCGACGAGATCGCAGAGGAAGAGGCCATTCTCGACATGTACAAAGACGCCCTCGGGATGCGCTGACCCATCGGTGCGGGCCGACAGAGTGCGGCCCCATCCCATGTGACAGACCGACCCTTCAAGGAATTACGCCCATGACATTTACCCCTGCCGAACAGAAAACCATTCCGCTCCTGACACAGCCCGAGAAGATCGCCGCACAGCGCCTCGGCGTCAGCCTCTCGGCCCTGAAGTTCCACAAGGTCAACATCCTGCGCAAACTCGGCGTGCGCAATGCGCTCTCCGCCGTCGCCCTGCTGGCCCGGCACGGCCACGCCTTCGAGATCATGGAGGCCTGAGACATGCCCCGCGTTCTGATCGGCTGCGAGACCTCCGGCATCGTACGCAACGCCTTTCTGGCGGCGGGCTGTGATGCCTGGTCCTGCGACCTGCTGCCCTCAGACGACCGTTCGAACCGCCATATCACCGGCGACATTCGCGAGGTCATGCAGGGCCGCTGGGATCTGATGGCGGTCATGCATCCGCCCTGCACCCGGCTGTGCAATTCCGGCGTGCGCTGGCTGACGCGGCCCCCGCGCGGTCGCAGCCTTCCCGAGATGTGGCACGAGCTGGACGAAGGCGCTGCGCTGTTCTCGGCTCTCTGGAACGCCGCTCACATCCCCTGCCGCGCCATCGAGAACCCGGTGATGCACCGCCACGCCAAGGCGCGCATCACCAACTACCGCCCGCCCGCGCAGACGGTGCAGCCCTGGCAGTTCGGCACGGAGGACACCGGGCCGGACAATGAGCGCAAGCGCACCTGTTTCTGGCTGCACAACCTGCCGCCCCTGCGCCCAACGGGCACTCTGGATGGCCGCACTGCCCGCGCCAGCGTGCATCACGCCTCCCCCGGACCCGAGCGCTGGAAGCTGCGCTCCAAATTCTTCCCCGGCCTCGCCGCCGCCATGGCCGACCAATGGGGTCGCGCCGCACAGCAAAGGAGCGCAGCATGATGGCATCCACACCGACCCCCACCCTGGGCATGGCCGAACTGGCCCGGCGCGAGAACGAGGCGATGCGCCGCCGCTGCGGTATCACCGCGCCGATGACCTGTTCGATGTTCAACCCGAATACGCAGGCCGCACCGGGCGGCACCGCAGGGCAATCTCAGCAGAAAGAGGCCGTGCTGCGCTATCTGGCCGACGGCCAGCGCCGCATCACCAGCGAGATCGCGCAGGCCATCGCCTATCCACTTCACCGCACGCCCGCCCTGTTGAGCAAAATGGCAGCGGAGGGTCGCGTGGCAAAGGTGGGCCGCATGAGCCTCAAAGACCGCCGCCCGGTCTCCGTCTGGGAGCGCGTACAATGAGCCATGCACACGACACGAACGCCCCGCAGCTGGAGGGCGCACCCGGGCACGAGCGGCTGACGCTGCATCTGAGCCAGGATCCTCACGCGCTGGCCGCCCTGCGCGCTTATGCGCAGGCCTGCAGGGTCCGGCGTCCGGAGCTGGCAGGCAAGCTGCAGGCCACAATCGCGCGGTTGGAAGAACGTCAGCGCTGCCTGCGGATCATCGAAGCCGCCACGCCCAACGCCCACGGCCACCCGCTCATGGGCGCCGACGAGCAAATCGCCAGCGCCTTGGGAAAGCTGCGCAGCAAGATCCAAGCAGGAGAAGGCCGAGACGCAATCGTGCGCAATGAGATGGGAGGAGGGGATGGCTAAAGTCCAACAGCGCATTGCGGTCACAGAGCGCACCGCCGCCAACATGCTCGAAATTAAGCCTTCTGAGTTTCGCCGCCTTGTTGATCGCGGGTCGCTCCCAAGGCCAAGAACAATTGCTGGAGAATTGCAGCGATGGAGCGTTGCAGAGCTTAACGCGATAATGGATGGAAGCGCCATAGATGATGAATTTGAAACATGAAAAAGCCTGACCTGCCATATCTCGACGCCATCCCGGCAAAGGGGAAAGTCTACTACTATTTCCGCCGCGGCAAGGTCCGGGTGCGGATCAATCACGATCCAGATACTGAAGAATTTTCGAGGGAATATTGGGCGCTGAGAAGCGGAAGGACGCCCGCGGCCTCTCGCACCACGTGGGAAAAGCTGATCGTCAGCTATTACCAAAGCCCGAAATACAAGAAACTCTCAAAAGGCACCGCATCCAATTATCGCCGCCACTGTGAGGAGATCAGATTGAAGAACGGCAAGAAGGACGTGAAATCCTTTCGCCGGAAAGACGCCATAGCTGCCCGTGACGCCCTGCAAGACACATGGTCAAAGGCAAATGAGCGCGTGGCCGTCCTGTCGATCCTGATGAAGCATGCCGTTGATCTGGAATGGATCGACCGCAACCCTGTCACAGACATCGAGAAGCTGAAAGGCGGAGAATACAAGGCATGGCCGGAATCGAAGCTGCGAGCATATGAGAGCGCTTGCGGCCCGCACGGGACAGCGCGCACAGTTTACGAGCTTGCAATCGGAACTGGACAACGCATTGGCGATTGCATCGCCATGAAGTGGTGCGACTTCGACGGGGAGTTTGTGAGTGTTGTTCAGGAGAAGACAGGGGCAAAAATTCAGGTCTACTGCCCTGCCAGACTGCGCGAATATCTCTCCACGCTTCCAAGGAGCGGCCAGCACATCCTCGCAAAGAACCTCACGCAGCCCATCGGAAAGAGACAGGTGCAGAAAGCCGTGGAGGCTGTAAGGGCAGACATCGGCGTGAAGTCCGGAACAAGTCGCCTTGTTCCCCATGGGTGGCGCTACACAGCCGCAACTCAGCTTGCAGAGGCCGGAGTGGACATGAGGGACATTCAGGCCGTGACCGGACACAAGACGCTATCGATGGTCCAGAAATACACAGCGGGGGCCAGCCAAAAGGCTGCGTCAAAGCGCGCGCAACTGAGTCGAGAACAGAACAAAGACAAAACGTGAATGTGCTAACTATTTGCTAAACTTTCAAAAACACATCACGAAAAGCGCACATTTTCGTATATACAAAAATAAAAATAAATATAGTTAAATAAGTCACTTGGTGCGGGTGGAGGGACTTGAACCCCCACGCCTTGCGGCGCCAGAACCTAAATCTGGTGCGTCTACCAATTTCGCCACACCCGCGTGGCGCTGCAGATAGCAAACCTGAGCTCCGAGTGAAAGAGACAAACGCCGCCCCTTAGGCAAGAAAATCGGTTCACGGACGACTTTGCAGGCGCGCGCAGTGATTGCGCCTGCGGTCATGGCGCGCGCTCAGCCCACGCAGACCGCGGCAAAGCCCCCCCCCCCGCACCGCGCCTCACAGCCCCATGGCGTGCAGCACCTTGGGTAGTTCCTCTGGCAAGTCCTCGGCGATCAGGCCGGGGCCAAAACTGCGGGCAGATTCGACATGCAGCCAGGCGGCTGTCTCAGCTGCGGCTTTCGTGGCGAAACCGCGTGCCAGAAGACCAGTGATCAGCCCGGCGAGCACATCGCCGGATCCCGCCGTGGCAAGCCACGGCGCGGCACGATCATAGACGGCGGCGCTGATCGAGCACTGCCCATTGGGAGACGCGATCACAGTGTCGGGCCCTTTGAACAGCACGGTGCATCCAGCCCGTTTGGCGGCCGCGCGCGTTGCGTCCACTTTGCTATAGGCCGGGCCTTTGGTGGGCGGCTCTGCAAACTTGGCGGCGATGTCGGGGAAGAGGCGTCTGAACTCGCCCGCGTGAGGCGTGAGGACGCATCTGTCATGGAGCGCTGTAAATCCCGCCTCGCTTTGCGCCAGCGCAGTGAGCGCGTCAGCATCGAGCACGGTGGCGCGTTTGGCGGCAAGCACATGGGGTAGGAATTCGGCCGCGCGATCAACACCAAAGCCAGGACCAAAACAGAGCGCATTGATACGATCGTCCGAGAGGACACGGGTGAGAGTTTCCGGCCTGTCGATTTCAGCGAGCATAATAGCTGTGATCTGGGCGGCGACTTCGGTGACGGCCTCATGCGGGGCGCCGAGGGTGACGAGACCCGCGCCGACACGCAGAGCCGCACGCGCCGCAAGACGGGCAGCGCCGGTTTTGCCGGAGAGGCCGGAGAGGATCAGGGCGTGGCCGTGGGAGTATTTGTGGGCGCTGCTCATCTCTTTTGAAGCCTCCAGAGTTCCAAACTTGTAAGTTGCGCGGCATCGGAATGCCCTTCGGTCAAGCCAATATCAACAACAACTGTTTTTCCGCAGGCTTTAGGGCCCTCGGCCAGCACATGCCCGAGCTTCATGCGATGAAAGCTCACTGTGAGATTGGCCATGACACAGTAGTCGAATGGATTATCATCGCCCCCAAGATACCGCCCGCTGTCCGCGCAAACGCCAGATGGGATGTCTACTGACACCACCTGAGGCAGCCCGTATTCTGCCGAAGCCGCTTGCCAATAGTTCAGTTCCATTTGGGTGCGCGGCAACGCATTGAAAGGGCGCGTCAGGCCGGTCCCAAACAGCGCGTCGACGGCAAGCGCTGTTCCCTTATGATCTTCGCCATATCCATCCATCCTCTCATCTGTCAGCGGAGCAACCTCCCCCAACTCCGCCCACCGCTCATAATTCACCTTCGCATCCGGCGGTAGCTTTTCGGGATCTCCATAGAGAAACACCTCCACCGCCCAGCCGCGCTGTTTCAACAGCCGCGCGATGACGAATCCGTCGCCGCCGTTGTTGCCGGGGCCGCAGAGGACGACGGCCGTATAGGCAGACTGCGCCAGCTCGGGCCACTCGTCCATGACGGCATCCACAACACCCGCCCCTGCGCGCTCCATCAGCTCCAACCCGGTGACGTCCCCGCTGTCGATTGCCGCGCTTTCAATGGCGCGCATTTGTGCACTGGTCAGTAATTCTGCCATTTTTTGCCTCAAAAGTTTTCATTTCGCCCCATTATTAATCTGAATGCATAAATTTTAATCCTGCACTCGCGAATCCTGTGGGCAGTTCCGGCTCTCCCAGCTTAGCTGATTGTGGCCGTGCATGAGAAATGTTCTCACGGTTCGCGAACAGAGTTTAGGGAGTCGAAGGTCCATGAAAAAGATCGAAGCGATCATCAAGCCCTTCAAGCTCGACGAAGTGAAAGAAGCGCTGCAGGAAATCGGCGTACAGGGTCTTTCAGTCGTTGAGGTGAAGGGCTTCGGGCGCCAGAAAGGCCACACCGAGCTATACCGCGGTGCAGAATACGTTGTGGACTTCCTGCCCAAGGTCAAAATCGAGGTTGTTCTGGCCGCAGATCAGGTTGAGAGCGCGATTGACGCCATCGTCAGCGCCGCCAAGACCGACAAGATCGGCGACGGGAAAATCTTCGTTTCTCCGATCGAACAAGCCATTCGAATCCGTACGGGCGAGTCTGGTCAGGACGCGCTTTAAGGGACAGCGTCAGGCACCGGGACATCCGTCACACGCCAGCCTGTCGTCACAAACACCATCACGTTTAACAAAGGGACAAGGTCACAAATGAGCATTCAAGACGTTCTCAAGACCATGAAAGACGAAGACGTCCAGTACGTCGACGTCCGCTTTACCGACCCGCGCGGTAAGCTGCAGCACGTAACTCTGCGCCACACCGAAGTGGACGAAGACTTCTTCGAGGAAGGCTTCATGTTCGACGGTTCCTCCATCGCTGGCTGGAAATCCATCGATCAGTCCGACATGAAGCTGATCCCGGATCCGGCGTCTGCCTACATCGACCCGTTCTATGCAGAAAAAACGCTCTGCGTGCACTGCACCGTGGTCGAGCCGGACACCGGCGAATCCTACGACCGCGACCCGCGCGGCTGTGCCCAGCGTGCAGAAGCCTACCTGAAGTCTTCGGGCATCGGCGACAGCTTCTTCTGTGGTCCGGAAGCCGAATTCTTCCTGTTCGACGACGTACGGTATTCCGTCGAGATGAACAAAGTGTCCTACGAAGTGGACGCGATGGATGCGTCCTGGAACACCGACACCGAATACGAAATGGGCAACACCGGCCACCGTCCGGGCATCAAAGGCGGCTACTTCCCGGTCAACCCGATCGACGATGGTCAGGACATCCGCGGTGAAATGCTCACCACCATGGCCAACATGGGCATGAAAGTGGACAAGCACCACCACGAAGTGGCGTCCTGCCAGCACGAACTCGGCCTGATCTTCGGCACGCTGACCGAACAAGCCGACCACCTGCAGAAATACAAATACGTGATCCACAACGTGGCTCAGGCCTACGGCAAATCGGCAACATTCATGCCGAAACCGATCGCAGGCGACAACGGCACCGGCATGCACGTAAACATGTCCATCTGGAAAGACGGCAAGCCGCTCTTTGCCGGCGACAAATATGCCGATCTCTCCGACGAAGCCCTGTGGTTCATCGGCGGCATCCTGAAGCACGCGAAAGCGCTGAACGCCTTCACCAACCCGTCGACCAACTCCTACAAGCGTCTGATCCCGGGCTTTGAAGCTCCGGTTCTGCGCGCCTACTCTGCTCGTAACCGTTCGGGCTGTGTGCGTATTCCGTGGGCGGAATCGCCGAAGGCGAAACGCGTGGAAGCCCGCTTCCCCGACCCCTCCGCCAACCCGTATCTGTGTTTCGCAGCCCTGCTGATGGCTGGCCTCGACGGCATCAAGAACAAAATCGATCCGGGCCCCTCTTCCGACAAAGACCTCTACGATCTGCCGCCGGAAGAACTGGCCGAAATCCCGACCGTTTGCGCCTCGCTGCGTGAAGCTCTGGAAGAGCTGGAAAAAGACATGGACTTCCTCACCGCAGGCGACGTGTTCACCAAAGACCAGATCGCTGGTTACATGGACCTCAAGTGGGAAGAAGTGTACGCCTACGAGCACACTCCGCACCCGGTCGAATACAAACTGTACTACTCCTGCTAATCGGCAGCTGTGGTTTGAGTTTGGAAAGGGCGCCTTCGGGTGCCCTTTTCTTTTGGCTGGCTTGCCCCTAAAGGACGGGGATGATCCGTCTTCGGCCCCATCATCTGCTCTGTCTTCAGACCTATATCGGCAAAGGCTATTCCGCCGAGTTCGTGGCAGGATACGAGCGGATCGTGACGCGGCTCAACGCGGGCGAAGAGGTCGAGATCATCGAAGGTCCCGATGACATCTGCGCCCCGCTCCTGTCCGAACAAACCTGTCCGCATTGCCACAATGACAGCGTCCTGCACCGGGATGCCCTTGCGGTACGGGAGATTGCACGGCTGATCGGTCGTGATCTCGAAATCGGCCACCGGATGTCACTGGATCGCAGCACGCTCGCCCGATTGCGCGCGGCGTTTGCCGACGGTCGCCTGCGCAGCGCATGCCAAAGCTGCCCCTGGAGCGCCCTTTGCGACGAGATCGCAGAAGGTGGCTTTGCACAGACCCGCCTGCATCCGCTATCCGGCTGACGGGCGCTCCTCACCCCCACAGATGGTTTACGGAAGGTGAAAACGCGTTAAGGTTCATTCATTCGTTAAAATTGTCTTGATTGGAGTGACCTATGTTTTCTGTATTTCGTCGCCCACGCACCATTGCAGCCATGGCGTTTGCACTGGTGTTGGGCAGCGCCAGTGCTGTCTCGGCCACCGATATTCGCCCACAGCAATCGCATCCGACCCCCACCGCCGCAGAAGCCGTTCAGCTTTGGGAACAGCTGTCCGGCACGCGCTCCGGAGCGCAGCTGTACGATGCCGCCTGCTGCAAGATCTGCAAGAAGGGCAAGGCTTGCGGGGACAGCTGCATCAGCCGCTCCTATACCTGCCACAAGGGGCCCGGCTGCGCCTGCGACGGCTGGATCCCCCCTGCCGCAAGGTAAGTCTTGCCAGAGCGCAGCGCGCAGGTGAGCCTGTAGCCGAACAACGGGTCGGGGAGGACCGATTGGCATGCGGCGCAAAACAGCCGTCTTTGCAGGGATTGCGCTGGCAACGATTGCCATCGGCTGGACCTTCGGTCACGGTGCCCCGAAGCATATTGCGCGGGACCTGATCATCACCGGCGGCCCGATCCTGACCCAATCTGCCATAGCTCCTGCCGAAGTGGCTGCCCTCGCCATAAGCGACGGAAAAATCGTTGCGGTGGGATCTCTGGAGACAACCCAGGCTGCCCTGCCCGATGCCGCCACCTTCGATCTTGACGGACAAACGCTGATCCCCGGCCTGATCGAACCCCACACCCACCCTCTGGCCTCGGCCCTGCTTGGCGCTGTGATCAATGTCAGCGCCAACACCCATGACAGCCGCGCACAGGTCATGGCGACATTGGAGGACGCCGCGACGGGGTTCGGGATTTCCAAATGGCTTGTGGCCTTTGGCTGGGACCCGGTCGCCCTACCCGATCTCGATCCGCCGACCCTCGCGGAACTCGACGCAATTTCCCCCGACAAACCCATGCTGGTACTCACGCAGATGATGCATGAGGCCTATGTCAACAGCGCCGCTTTGGAAGCCGCGGGCATCCCCATGGATGGCCCCGCCGACATGGCGCATGGGGTGCTCAGAGACAGCGACGGGCATCCGAGCGGCACGCTGCGCGAACTGATGGCAATCAACCGTGTCATGGCGGCCCTACCGCCGGTCCCTGACCCTGTCGTGGAGTTGCTTCTGCGTCGACAGTATGCCGCCTATGCCAAATCCGGTTACACCACCATCGGCGTGACTGGCGCGGTCGGACGCAATGCCGATCCAGTGGGGTTGATTGCCAAGGTCGCCCGTCAGGGTGCGCCGGTGCGAACCGTGCTCTATCTGCTGAATGACCAAAAGAGCCGCCTGCCGCTGGGGCCGGACGGAGATCTGCACGTGCAGGGAGTGAAATTCTGGCTCGATGGATCGCCGTTCACCGGCGGTGCCGCGACGCAACGCCCCTACGAAGACACAGCCCTCACCAATGATCGCCTCGGTCTGGATCATCACCATATGGGCGCGCTGAGCCTGTCCCCGGCACGGTTTCTGGAAGCCGCCCGCCCCTATCACGAGGGGGGATTTCAGATCGCCGTCCATACTCAGGGCGAACGCGCAATCGAGTCGGCCCTCACCGCCTTCGAAACCCTGAACGCGGAAATGCCCCGTCCGGAACTGCACCACAGGCTGGAACACAATGCCCTGATCACCGAAGAACAGATCGCCCGCGCCGTGGCGGCAGGCGTGTCGCTGGGATTCTTCATCGATCATATCACCACCTATGGCGACGCCTTGCCGGACCTGTTCGGCGCCGAGCGCACCGCACGCTATATGCCTGCGGCCTCGGCGCTGCACGCCGGAGCGGTGATGACCCTGCACGGCGATCATCCGGCCTCCGCCCTCAACCCGATGGGCATGTTGCAAACCGCCGTCAGCCGCCAGAGCCGGACCGGCAGCCTTGTTGCCCCCGATCAGGCCCTCAGCGTGGACGAAGCACTGACCGCCATGACGCGCAGCGCTGCACTGCAGCTGGGCCTGTCCGAGACGGTTGGCAGTCTCGACATCGGCAAACGCGCCGATTTCACCCTGCTCAGCAACCGCCCGGACACGCGCATGGATATGAATGACATAGAGGTGACCGGCACTTGGAGAGACGGTCAGCCCGTCGATACACGCTGGCTGTCCCCCGGCGGGCTCTGGGCGGCGATCCGCGCCTATATCGCGGGCTGAACGCGGTGGTGATACTGCGTGACACTGGTGTAATCCTTGCGCGGGCCGACAACCGTCCAGCGGGCACGCCAGTCAGGCCAGTCTGAAAAATCATAGGCCACCTCATAGCGGTCCGGCGCACAGTCATGCGTCGCCATTGGCATCGCTGCGCCCGGATCGAACAAATGGAAGAACCGCCCATCCTCGAAAAACACATGAATGGTCTGGGCGATCTCGCGCCAAAGATACCGCCGCTCGGCGGCAAACGGCCCGCGGCCGCCGGACAGGAACAACTTTCCGGTCTCGGTCTGGATCAGTTCTTCTCCATCGCGATCAAACCGGCAGAGGCCTTCGAGATGCGCCATCTCGCCCGCACGTCGGTCTTCGATCTCGCGCGAAAGGTCCCAATGGCCTTCAAAGGCCTGCAAAGACAAAGAAGTCACGCCATCTCCTTCAGAAAAGAAACCGGCGCTTGCGACGCTTCGCAAACACGTCTCCCATACTGGCCGCAGCCCTGCGCACAGCATAGATCTCATCCGTATTCCAAGAACGCCGCGTCTGATGAATGGCCGACACCCCGCCCACAGCCGCCCCCTTATAACGGACCGGGACGCCCAAAAACGCCATGACGCCCATGGTCGTTTCGACCTCGCCACTGCGCACCAGCGGATGCACAAGCGTGTCATCGATGATCAGCTCATGATTGATTTCCACCATGATCTGACTGATCGTCATCCGGGGACGGGTAAAATCTTCAACGGTATAGCCAATCGGCGGGGCAGTGATCGCGACAACATCCATCAATGGCGGCCCGGCAGACTCTGTCGCGGTGAAGATCACGACACCGGAGGGTTGAAACTCCGATTGAAGCCGCATCGCGACTTCCATGACCTCAGGATCTCCAAAGTCGAACATTGGCACTTATGCCTTCCTCACCGCGCTCACCCATTCCCCACACAGCCACTATACAACGACTTTCGGCACCGCCATAGGGGGCTCAGCGAGATTGTCGGAAAAACCTGACACGCCTCTCAGGCTTGCTCTTGCGTCACGGGGCGCGTATGAGGCGCGAGACGAGATGCGTAAACAGAAAGGCCTGCCGATGATCCCCCGTTACGCCCGCAAAGAGATGGTCGACATCTGGGAACCTGCCACCAAGTTCAAGATCTGGTACGAGATCGAGGCCCATGCCTGTGACGCGCAGGCCAAGCTGGGCGTGATCCCGCAAGAGAACGCGGACGCGGTCTGGAAAGCCACGGATGTCGAGTTTGACGTCGATCGCATTGACGAAATCGAAGCCGTCACCAAACATGACGTCATCGCCTTTCTCACCCATCTGGCCGAACATGTCGGCGCCGAAGAGGCCCGCTTCGTGCACCAGGGGATGACCTCATCGGACGTTCTGGACACCTGTCTCAACGTGCAGCTCGTGCGTGCCGCTGATATCCTCTTGGCAGATCTCGATAAAGTTCTGGCCGCGCTCAAAAAACGCGCGCTGGAACACAAGATGACCGTGCGCGTCGGCCGCTCCCATGGCATCCATGCCGAACCGACCACCATGGGTCTGACCTTTGCCCGTTTCTACGCCGAAATGGACCGCAACAAGAACCGCCTCGAAAAAGCGAAATGGGAAGTGGCCACCGGCGCCATCTCCGGCGCGGTGGGCACCTTTGCCAACATCGACCCGGCGGTCGAAGAGCATGTCTGCGAAAAAATGGGCCTTCGTGCAGAGCCGATTTCGACCCAGGTGATCCCGCGCGACCGCCATGCGATGTTCTTTGCCACGCTGGGCGTAATCGCCTCTTCGATCGAAAACATCGCCATCGAAATTCGCCACATGCAGCGCACCGAAGTGTTGGAAGGTGCGGAATTCTTCTCGATGGGGCAAAAAGGCTCCTCGGCGATGCCGCACAAAAAGAACCCCGTCCTGACCGAGAACCTCACCGGTCTGGCACGTCTGGTGCGCATGACAGTGATTCCGGCCATGGAAAACGTCGCTCTCTGGCATGAACGCGACATTTCGCATTCCTCCGTTGAACGCGGCATTGGCCCGGATGCGACCGTGACGCTGGACTTTGCGCTGAACCGTCTGGCCGGTGTCGTCGACAAGATGATCATCTACCCGGACAACATGCTGGCCAACATGAACAAGTTCCCCGGTCTTGTCATGTCCCAGCGCGTGCTGCTGGCGCTGACCCAGGCAGGCGTGTCGCGTGAAGACGCCTATGCGATGGTCCAGCGCAATGCGCTCAAGGTCTGGGAAGAGCGTGTCGATTTCCGCGAACAGCTTCTGGCCGATGAAGATGTGGTCGAGGCGCTTGGCGTCGAGGCAATCAACGAAAAATTCGACATGGATTACCACACCAAACATGTCGACACGATTTTCAAACGCGTGTTTGGCGAGTCCTGATCGCCGCTCGGTCTTCAATAGCCCCTTTTCTTCCACACCCGGCGCCCTCATCGCGCCGGGTGTTTTCATTCGGCATTCCCGTCGTGATCGCGGTGATGGACAAGCCTTTCTCCAGCCCCTAGCGTCGCGACATGACAAACTGGCATTCCCTGTCCGCGCAGTCCCGCGGCATCCTCTTTCTACTCGCCTGCGTGCTGGTGATGTCCCTGATGGACGCCATCGGAAAGCTGCTGGGCACGCGCGTCGATGTCTCGCAGGTGGTGCTGGCCCGTTTCGGTGGCCATCTGTTGCTCATGCTGGTTATTTTCGGTCCCCGCCGACGACTGAGCCTGCGCAGTCAGCACCCCTGGCTGCAACTCATGCGCAGCCTGCTGCAACTGGGAGCGGCGGGATTTTTCTTCACCGCGCTGCAGACCCAGGGGCTCGCCGCGGCCTCTGCCGTCGCCGATATGAACCCGGTGCTGATCACCCTTGGGGCCGCGATCCTGCTGGGCGAAAAGGTCGGCTGGCGACGCGCGATCAGCATTGCCGCGGCCTTTGGTGGCGCGCTGCTGATCATCCGTCCCGGTACGGCGGTCTTTTCACTCTCGTCGATCTGGCCCTTCGGAACAGCCCTCTGCTTTGCCGGCTATGCGCTACTGACACGGATGGTCGGCACGCGGGAACCCCCGCTGACCGGCCTTTTCTACACCGGCGTGATCTGCACCGCTGCCGTCGCGCTGATTGCACCGTTTCGCTGGGAGCAACCGGATGCGCTGGCTTGGGGCCTGATGGCGCTGATGGGCAGTCTGGGGTTTGTCGGTCAACTCTTTCTGATGCGCGCCTATGCCGAAGGCGACGCCTCGGCCATTGCCCCCTTTGCCTATACCGGGCTGATCGCCGCCTCTTTCTGGGGGATCATCTTTTTCGACCAATGGCCGGACATCTGGACCGTTCTCGGCGCTCTTGTGATCGTCGGCTCCGGCCTCTATGTCTGGCATCGCGAAACCCGGACGCAAACGGCACAGGACACCGACGCGTCCAGCGGCGAAAGGTGAGGCTGACATCATGGTGAAACGCGGAGAAATCGAGGACAGCCTCGGCCATTACCTGGAAAACCTCGCGATCCGTGGCCTGCTGAAACTCGCGCTTTCCCTGCCCTATCGCAGCCGCGTGCGTTTCATGGGCTGGCTGATGTCGCGTGTCATCGCCCCGCTTGCTGGCTACGACAAACGCGTTCGAGCCAATCTGGCGCATGTCATGCCGGACCTGCCCGAGAGCGAAGTGAAACGTCTGATGCGCGATGTCGCCGACAATGCCGGGCGCACCCTGATCGAGATTTATTCCGGCCCCGAATTCATCGCGCGGATGAAGGATGTGCAGTTCGACGGCCCGGGCGTCGCCACTTTGGAGCAGGCGCAGCGCGACCGGCGACCGGTGATTTTGCTGACCGGGCATTTCGGCAATTACGACGTGCCACGCGCCTCTCTGATCGCCAAGGGCTATGACATCGGGTCGCTCTACAATCCGATGCGCAACAAGTTCTTCAACGCCCATTATGTCAAGGCGATCGGCACCATCGGGCAACCGCTGTTTCCGCGCGGGCGCAAAGGCTACGCAAAGCTTTTGAAACACCTCAAACAGGGCGGCATGATTGGCTTTCTGGTGGATGTCTACGTCAGCACCGGCCCGATCCTGAGCTATTTCGGCAAACCCGCCCGCACCGCACTGTCAGCCGCCGAACTGGCGCTCAAATACGACGCGCTTCTGGTGCCAATCTATGGCATTCGACAACCTGACGGGATCAATTTCCGTGTCCGCGTTGAGGAGCCTGTGCCCCATGGCGATCCCGAAGTGATGACGCAGGCGCTCAATGACAGCCTGGAGGCGGTCACCCGAGACCACATGGAACAATGGTTCTGGATTCATCGCCGCTGGAAGCCCGAACGCTTGGCTCCGGCGCTTGCCCGCATGATCGCAGATGAGGCCGACGAGAGCGAAACCACGCATAACGCGCTGCGCGAAAGCCTCTCAGAGACAGATCACTCACCCTCGAAAGACTGAAGCAAGCAGCAGAACCATCGGGACGTAAAACTGTGGTCAGTCGGCCCGCGCCGCCGCCAGAATGGGCCCCGGCCCGGAGGCCTGCAACAGGACTGCGGTGCGGTCCGGACCGCTTAAGGTGACCGACATCTTCAGGGGTGCGCGCCCATCCCAATCCGCGATTGGCTGCCACTGGGTGACAATGTTGCTGTATTCCAGCACACGGCCAGCATTTTCGCCGCGCTTGATCTCGACACGCGCATGCGGAGAAAACCGGACCACCTGCACACGGATCGGCGCCGGCAGCTGACCCAGAGGCACCGCCTGCAGGGACAAGGTGTCGCCCTCGCGCGATGCGCTGAGTGCGATCGGATGGGCATCCCGGGCCTGATGCCTCAAAATCAGATCCGCCAGTTGCATCGGCTTGGTGCCCAGAACATGTTCCCGACCCTGCACCACCATCTGGGGCGTGTAGATCGTGCGCTTGCCGACGGCATGGGCATAGGCCTTTTGACGCTGGGTGAACTGCGGCTGGGCGAAATCGTCACGCCAGCCGATGTAGTCCCAGTAGTCGACATGCAGCGAGAGCGGCAAAACATCGCTGCGCTGGCTCAGTTCAGTGATCATCTCATCAGCAGGCGGGCAGGACGAACACCCCTGCGAGGTGAACAGCTCCACGACAACGGGCCCGCTGTCCGCACTCAGCCCAGAGGGCGTCATATCGTCTTGCGCAAGCAGCGCGCCCGGGCCGAAACCCGTCATGACCGCAAGGGCCAAACCCGCAAAGAAATGTCGCATGATGCCTCCGTTGTTCCCTCACATAGATAGCTCTAGCGAAGCATCCGGGCCAATCAAGGTTTTGCGAGATGACGTTACATCCCCCGACGCGTTTTTCCCAGATCGGGCCAAAACATCACGCGGCTCAGAGAGGTCACACGCACGACTCAGGCACGCCCGGACACCCCTCCGGCAACGGGAAAACCGGCGCGCCTCGGGACAGCAAAACAGGCAATCTACACCGGTGTTCCGCACGGATTTAACTGATATTTTTTGTCGGACTTAGGGGCGTTAGCGCCCCAAAAGGCCGTTTTTCACCCCTTTCCGCAAGGGCACACGGCTTTTTGTGTGCAATGGTATACATAAAATGCATCTCCCCCCTTGAACGGACGCCTGCAATAGGTCAAAAGCAGCATCAGCATAACCCTGTTCCAGAGAAAGGGAGGCCAGCCCCCATGACTGTTGTAGTCGGTCAAGATACCGCAAAGACCCGCCGTGAACTCGAAGTGAACGGCCAGAAGATCGCTTACTATTCGATCCCTGCCGCGCAGGACGCCGGATTTGGCGATTTCTCCAAACTGCCCGCTTCGCTGAAAGTGGTGCTCGAAAACATCCTCCGGTTCGAAGACGGCGGTTTCTCCGTCTCCACCGACGACATCAAAGCCTTTGCCGAATGGGCGCAAAAAGGCGGCCAGAACCCGCGTGAGATCGCCTACCGTCCGGCCCGCGTTCTGATGCAGGACTTCACCGGCGTGCCCGCCGTGGTCGACCTCGCCGCCATGCGTGACGGCATCAAGGCTCTGGGCGGCGACGCCAAGAAAATCAACCCGCTGGTCCCCGTTGACCTCGTCATCGACCACTCGGTGATGATCGACGAATTCGGCAACCCGCGCGCCTTCCAGATGAACGTGGATCGCGAATACGAACGCAACATGGAACGCTACCAGTTCCTCAAATGGGGTCAGACCGCATTTGAAAACTTCCGCGTTGTGCCGCCGGGCACCGGCATCTGCCACCAGGTGAACCTCGAATATCTCGCTCAGACCGTCTGGACAGACACCGACCCCGATGGCGTCGAAGTGGCCTACCCTGACACGCTCGTGGGCACCGACAGCCACACCACCATGGTCAACGGCGCCGCCGTTCTGGGCTGGGGTGTCGGCGGCATCGAAGCCGAAGCTGCCATGCTCGGCCAGCCGATCTCCATGCTGATCCCCGAAGTTGTGGGCTTCAAGCTGACCGGTGAAATGGTCGAAGGCACCACCGGCACCGACCTCGTGCTGAAAGTCGTGGAAATGCTGCGCGAACATGGCGTGGTCGGCAAATTCGTCGAATTCTACGGCGAAGGCCTCGACACGCTGCCGCTGGCGCAGCGGGCCACCATCGCCAACATGGCTCCGGAATACGGCGCCACCTGTGGCTTCTTCCCGATCGATGACGAAACTCTTCGCTACCTGCGCCAGACCGGCCGTGACGAAGACCGCATCGCCCTCGTGGAAGCCTACGCCAAGGAAAACGGTTTCTGGCGTGGCGCAGATTACGATCCGATCTACACCTCGACGCTGCACCTCGACATGGGCACCATCGTTCCGGCCATCTCTGGCCCGAAACGCCCGCAGGATTACGTCACCCTGACCGACGCCAAATCCGCATTCGCCAAGGAAATGTCCGACACGTTCAAGCGTGAGATGGACAAGGCCGTTCCGGTCAAAGGCGAAAACTACGCGATGACCTCGGGAAAGGTCGTGATCGCCTCGATCACGTCGTGCACCAACACCTCGAACCCCTATGTGATGATCGGCGCTGGCCTTGTCGCCCGCAAAGCCCACGCATTGGGTCTGACCCGTAAGCCTTGGGTGAAAACCTCGCTGGCACCGGGGTCGCAGGTTGTGACCGAATATCTTGAGGCCGCTGGCCTGCAGGACGATCTCGACGCGGTCGGCTTCAACCTCGTTGGCTACGGCTGCACCACCTGTATCGGTAACTCCGGTCCGATCCAGCAGGAAATCTCCGATGCCATCGCCGAAGGCGATCTGGTGGCCACCGCTGTTCTGTCGGGCAACCGCAACTTCGAAGGCCGGATTTCTCCGGACGTACGGGCCAACTACCTGGCCTCCCCGCCGCTCGTGGTGGCCTATGCCATCGCCGGTGACATGACCATCGATCTCTCTTCCGAGCCGATCGGTCAGGACAAGGACGGCAATGATGTGTTCCTGAAGGACGTCTGGCCGACCAACGCGGAAATCGCGGAACTGGTCGAAAAGACCGTGACCCGTGACGCCTTCCTCAAGAAATACGCCGATGTGTTCAAAGGCGATGAGAAATGGCAAGCCGTGGAAGTCTCCGGTAGCGAAACCTACGACTGGCCGCCGACCTCGACCTACATTCAGAACCCGCCCTACTTCCAGGGTATGGGCACTGAAAAGGGTTCGATCCAGAACATCGAAAACGCAAAGGTTCTGCTGATCCTGGGCGATATGGTCACCACCGACCACATTTCCCCCGCTGGCTCCTTCAAGGAAAGCACCCCGGCTGGGAAATACCTGACCGAGCGCGGCGTGCCTGTACGCGAGTTCAACTCCTATGGCTCGCGTCGCGGCAACCACGAGATCATGATGCGCGGCACCTTCGCCAATATCCGTATCAAGAACGAGATGCTCGATGGGGTTGAAGGCGGCTACACGAAAGGCCCTGATGGCGAACAGACCTCGGTCTTTGATGCCTCCATGGCCTATCAGGCAGCCGGCACCCCGCTGGTGATCTTCGGTGGCGAACAGTATGGTGCGGGTTCTTCGCGTGACTGGGCGGCCAAAGGCACCGCATTGCTGGGCGTCAAAGCCGTGATCGCGGAAAGCTTCGAACGTATCCACCGCTCCAACCTCGTTGGCATGGGCGTGGTTCCTTTCGAATTCACCGGCGGTGACACCCGCAAAACTCTGGGTCTAACAGGCGACGAAACCGTCTCCATCAAAGGCCTCGACACGGTGAAACCGCTGGAAACGCTGGATTGCGACATCACCTATGCGGATGGCACGACCAAGACCATCAAGGTCAAGTGCCGCATCGATACCGCGCCGGAAATCGAATACATCGAAAACGGCGGCGTTCTGCACTACGTGCTGCGCAACCTGGCATAGTCACAAGTCCCCGCAACAACATTCGAAAAGCCCCGCCAGACCGGCGGGGCTTTTTGTTTATGTATCTTCATCACGACAAAGACACACACATCGCACGGGCGATAAGTTCGAAGTCTTCGCGCGAGACAGAGAAAGAACCGCGACGGAACGGCAAGCCCCAGACCCGTTCATCGCGAATGAAGGAAAGCTGAGACAGCAGAGGCCGTATCGAGGCCTCATGTGCGTCGGTCAGATAGCGCACATCTCGCCGGTAGGGATAAAACCCGGGGGCTTGTTCGGCCTGATACATCTCACTGATCACTTGCCCAATGGAGACGAACGCCTGCACAGGAGCGCTGTCGTTCAAGCGCTCACGTGGCGCATAATAGACAATCCAGTCACTGATGGAGAGCCGTTTGACCGGCTCCATTTTACCATGGCCAAGTTGTGCGATCCCCTCGGCCTTCCCTTTCAGAACATGGGCACGGGCCGCAACACCGATCCAGTATTTCGTCATGAAGCCTGCCTCCTTTTCAGGAGCAAACTAGCCGCACACAACTGACATATACCTGTCAGTAACCTTCAATCCGCAAGGCGGATCGGGAATTCTTCCAGCGCTGCCGCCTGCTCCGGGGTCAGAGCGGACGGTTCGACCACCTGCGTGTGGATGGTAAAGGCCACGGCGCGTGTCTCGGGCAGGCGGACAAGGCACTGACGTTCAACCCGGATGTATTTCGACCCGGCGTTGCCGTGACGATACTCCCCTTCGGAACGGGGATCGGCCAGATGGGCATCCGAGCGCGAGGCCGTCCCCCGCATCAGCCCGCGCCCGACCTGAACACCATTCAGCATCCGTTGCACCCGCGCACCCAGCTCCGGGGTGTAGATTTCGATCGGCTTGTGGATGCGCATCATCGGGCGCATGAATTTTTCCGGCAGCCGCCAACCGGAGGGAAAGCACAGAACCCCACCCGTCAGCACGGATTCCTCACTGGTCCCATTCGGGTCCGGTTGCATCAGGCAGACATCGCATTGCAACACCCGCCCCAATGTCCGGATCGGGTCGGTCCGATCCAGCGGCACCTCCACCCCATCCGGACGGATCACCGAGACCTCAGAGAGATCGAACCCCAATGCGGGCAAGCGCTCCAGCACCATCTCCAGCAGCTCAAGCGCTGCCGGGCGGGCCGTTTCATGCAGGCCCATGACCTGATCGGGCTGCGTTGCAATCAAATGATCGCGCAAAGCCATCTGCGCACCATAGGCGCTGTCCACTTCCAGCCAGTCCTCCAGCAAGAAGGGAATAACGCCCGGCAGCTTGCGCGTGCGCGGATCGACCCATGGGGCAAAGCTCAGTTTTGTCTGAAGAATCTGGTCCATGAGCTGAGCCTGCGCCGATTTTCTGGGCGCGCAAAGGTGCCAGATCCCGGCATTGTTGGAGCCAGCAGAAAAAACCGCAAACAGCGCCTACCCGGAAGGCAATTCCGCCGCCATAAAACGTACAGGCACCGATCAATCCTCCGGCGTCCAAAGACTATCCAGCGGCGGCGGGACCAGTTCGAACTGGCGGTCCGAGGCGATGTAATTGTCCGCATGCAACCGCGCAATCGGCTGATAGACGGCCGGGTTCACATACCTCCCTTCGGCGTCCAGACAATCGCGGCGCACATGCATCTGCACCACCTCTCCCACCACCAACAGGCGGTTCGGCCAGTCCAACAGCCGCTCGGTTCGGCATTCGAACACGCAGGCGGCATCGCGGATGCGCTGCACCTCGATCTGTTGACAGGGTTCGGTTTCCACGCCGGCCAAAGACAGTTCATCGACCTCCGACGGCAGGCTATGCCCGGCGACCAGCATGGTCTCGGACAGCGCCATATCGACCATGTGAATGGCGAATTCCCCTGTCCGGCGGATGTTGGCGGCTGTGTCTTTTTCCTGATCCGGTTTCGCCGCGATCCCCAGCACCAGCAACGGCGGGTCAGAGGACATGACGTTGAAAAAAGACATCGGCGCGGCATTAGTCGACCCGGAGGGGTTGCGCGTGGTCACCAGAGCAATCGGCCGCGGTCCGACGAAATTCGTCAGCAGACGATACCGGTCCCGCGCCGGAAGGGCGGTGAAATCAAACTCCATGTTACAGGATCGCTTTTACCACTTCGGGCGGACGACCGATTGCCACGCCTTTGTCGGTCTCGACAACCGGGCGTTCCATCAGCCGCGGATGCGCAGCGATGGCATCGAGAATGGCATCGGGCGCCGATGCAGCGGTCAGGCCAAGTTCTTTGGCTTCGGCCTCTTTCGCGCGCAGGAACGCATGCGCCGGAAGACCTGAACGCGCCACGAAATCGGTTAGCTTGTCCCGGCTCACCGGCGTCTCCAGATAGAGGACCACTTCGGGCAAAATTCCCGCGTCTTCCAACAATTTCAATGTCTCCCGCGATTTTGAGCAGCGCGGATTATGATAGATCTTGGTCATTCTCGGCTCTTTCTCTGGCGCGATCACGATCGGTCGCCGGTCGTGGAAATCCTGCGCGCAGAATGCGACCCACCCGCCAGATGTGCAAGGCTGCAACGGCTTTTTCAGGTTTCGGCTTAGCGAATTTTAACTTTTACCCGGTAGCTCTGCTATCATGCGAACATCTGCACCCACCCGCCTCCTGCGCGTTTTCCTGCGCGTCCCGGCCGCCTTTCCGGCAGAGCTATTCCTGCTGATACCTTTCTTTGCCCTGATGGCCTATATTGCCTGACCCCTCAGAAAGTCGCTGCAAGACATTGGGAAGACATCGGGCATGAAACCAGGTCATAAACATCGTGAATTTTCCGAAGGTTGAAAGCCCGCCTGCACGCGAGTAGTCTCGCCCAAGACACGCGCATGGGGAGGCAAGAATGACCGATCGCAAACTGAGTTTCGAAACGCTGCAAGTTCACGCGGGGACCGAACCGGATCCCGCCACAGGGGCCCGTCAGGTGCCAATCTACCAAACCACGGCCTACGTGTTCAAAGACGCAGAACACGCCGCGCGTTTGTTCAATCTCGAAGAGGTCGGGTTCATCTATTCACGTTTGACCAACCCGACGGTCGCCGCCCTGCAAAACCGCATGGCTGCGCTCGAAGGCGGTGCTGGGGCTGTCTGCTGCTCCTCGGGGCATGCGGCCCAGATCATGGCCCTGTTCCCGCTGATGTCACCGGGCAAGAACATCGTCGCCTCCACCCGGCTGTACGGCGGCACCCTGACGCAGTTCAGCCAGACTTTCAAACGCTTCGGCTGGACGGCCAAATTCGTCGACTTCGACGATTTCGATGCTGTGCGCGCTGCGATTGACGACGACACCCGCGCGGTGTTCTGCGAAAGCCTTGCCAACCCGTCCGGCGCGATCATGGATCTCGACGCACTGGCCGAAATTGCCGATACCGCCGGCATTCCGCTGATCGTCGACAACACATCGGCCACCCCCTATCTGTGCCGCCCGATCGAACATGGCGCGACGCTTGTCGTGCATTCGATGACGAAATTCCTGACCGGCAACGGCACCGTGACCGGCGGCGCGATTGTCGACAGCGGGACGTTTGACTGGTCCGCTTCGGACAAATTCCCGTCGCTTGCGGCCCCCGAACCGGCCTATCACGGGCTGAATTTCCATGAAACCTTCGGCCCGCTCGCCTTTACCTTCCACGGCATCGCCGTCGGGTTGCGCGATCTGGGCATGACGTTGAACCCGCAGGCAGCGCATTACACGCTGATGGGCATCGAAACCCTGTCCTTGCGCATGCAAAAACACGTCCAGAACGCGCGCGAAATCGCGGGCTGGCTCGAAGGCGACGACCGGATCGAGAAAGTGACTTACAGCGGTCTGCCTTCCTCGGACTATTACAACCGGATGACTCGCATTTGTCCGCGCGGTGCGGGCGCACTGTTCACCGTTGCGCTCAAGGGCGGCTATGACGCCTGCGTGGAGACCGTGTCCAAACTCGAACTGTTCAGCCATGTGGCCAACCTCGGGGACACCCGGTCGCTGGTGATTCACCCCGCCTCCACAACCCACCGTCAGCTGGAGCCAGCTGAGCAGGTCAAGGCCGGCGCAGGCCCGAATATCTTGCGGCTCTCGATTGGCATCGAACACGCCAACGATCTGATCGCAGATCTGGATCAAGCACTGGTCTGACACGCTCGGTCGCACCAGGACATTTCAAAGCCCGCCGACATCCGGCGGGCTTTTTCAGACGTCGAAACTGACCATTCCGAACAGATAAAGGCGCAAATGCCCCCTCTCATTCCCCGGCTTTGGCGATCTCCGGCTTAATGTATTTTTCCATGATCTCGACGGTGATCGGTCCGGCAAAGCGGTAGCGAATGCGGCCCTCGGCGTCGATAACATAGGTCTCTGGCACCCCGTAAAGGCCCCATTCCAGCGCCGTACGCCCCGGTTCATCCTGCGCCACCGCGATAAAGGGATTGCCGAGATCATCCAGAAATTTCAGCGCGCTGTCGGCTTCGTCCTTGTAGTTGATGCCATAGATCGTCACGCCCTCTTCCGCCAGGGTTTCCAGCTGCGGGTGTTCCGCCCGACAAGGCGCACACCAGGACGCCCAGTAGTTCACCAGCTTGACGCCCTCTGTGCGCAGCATGTCGTCGCTGAGCGGCGGCAAATCGCCCAGCGGCGTGACCGCCTCAATCGACGGCGCCGCACGCCCCAGCTGCGAACTGGGCAATTGCTCGGCATCTTCGCGCCCCATCCCGAACACGAACAAGCCCGCCAGCCCCGCAAAAATGACTGGGGGCAGCACCATCAGCGGATTGAGTTTAGCCATTCTGTTTGCGCTCCTCAGCCGCGGCCAAAAGGCGTTTCATCTTGGACGACCGCGCCAACGAGCGCCAGATCAGCACCGCAAGGCACAGCAGTGTCGCCCCGTAAGCGCCCAGCACATCGGCCGCATATTTTCCCAGATCCGGCATCATTGGTCTCTGGCCCTTTCTCTCATTTCCAGCGCGTGCAAACGCCGCGCGCGAATTTCGGTGCGGGTGCGCAGCAGCAGCAGTGCAACAAACAACAGAACAAAGCCCGCAATCGACACCAGCGCCGGGTACCAATAGACATCCGCGACGTTTTCCTGCTTGTCGAGGGACAGCGAAGCGCCCTGATGCAAACCCTGGTTCCAAAACAGCACCGCATAGCGCGACAGCAGCGCAAAGACCGATCCGACCAGGCACAACACCGAGGTCAGATCCGCTGCCGTGTCCGGATTGTCGATCGCCGCCCAAAGCGCCATGTAGCCCAGATAGAACAGAAGCAGGATCAGAAACGAGGTCAGACGCGGATCCCATTCCCAATAGGTGCCCCACATCGGCTGTCCCCAGATGGCGCCGGTGAACAGCGCGATCAGAGTCATAGTCATGCCGATGGCCGCCGCCGATTTGGCCGCAAGCGCCGACACATGGTGACGCCGAATGACCCAGATCAGCGAGGCCACCAGCATCATCGCCCAGATGTTGATCGCCATCATCGCCGCAGGCACGTGGATGTAGAAAATCTTAACGGTCGCCCCCTGCCGGTAATCATCGGGCGTGAAGAAAAAGCCCCAGATCAACCCCGCCGCAAACAAACAGGCCGCCAGAACCGACACCCAAGGCAAGGCCTTGTCGGTCCACGACATGAACTTGCGCGGATTTGCCCATTCCCAAAAGGCGTTCACGTTGATGGCCATATGCAGTCTTTCTCCCCCAAAGGTCCGCGCCAGCTTAGGGGCTTGCGCGGCGGTTCTCAACTCACCTTAAAGCGACACGAATGGCGGCTGCCGCGGCAAAGGGCAGCAACGCCACCGCCCCGGCAGTGATCCCGGCCTGCATCGCCAGCGGTGTGCCCACCAGAAACCCGCCGGCCCCACGTCGTACCACTTCGGCCCCGAAAATCAGGGTCGGAATATAGAGCGGCAGCACCAGAAGGCTCATCAGCAGCCCGCCGCGTTTCAATCCAACCGTCAACGCCGCCCCGAAAGCGCCGATGAAGGACAGCGCAGGCGTTCCGATCAGCAATGTGACGATCAGCCAACGATAGGCCGCGCTGTCGAGGTGAAGCAAAAAACCAAGCGCGGGCGCCGCGATCACCAGCGGCAGCCCCGTGGTCAGCCAATGCGCCAGCGCCTTGACCGCCACCACACCTTCCAGCGGGATTGGGGCGGTTGCCAGCAGATCCAGCGAACCGTCTTCGAAATCCAGCGCAAAAATACGATCCAGAGACAACAGACAGGCCAAGAGCGCGCCCACCCACAGGATACCCGGCGCGATGGCCTGCAACTGCGCACTGTCCGGACCCACGCCAAAAGGCACAAGCGTCACAAGAATCAGGAAAAACCCCAGCCCAAGACCGAACCCGCCGCCCGAGCGGAACGCCAACACGATGTCTCGCCACAAAAGCCGGATCATAAGAACGCCTCGTCAAAGTCGTCGCGCACCACATCCAGACGCGCCTTGAAGGGCGTGACGTCAAAGACGGTCTCCTCAAACCCCAGATCGATATGGGTGGCAATCACCGCCGCCCCGCCCGACGCCAGATGCGCCCGGACTGCGGTGGCAAACAGGCTGACCGAGGCTGCATCAAGCGACACCGTAGGTTCATCCAGAACCCAGACCGGACGCCCGGTGACCATCAGACGCGCCAGCCCCAGACGCCGCTTTTGCCCGGCTGACAGATTGCCTGCGGGCCGGTCACGCAGTGCCTCCAGATTGAAATGCGCCAGCGCCTGCGAGATATCATGACCGCCATAGACACCGGCCCAGAAGTTCAGGTTTTCGACAGCACTCAAGGTCGCTTTCAAACCGTCGGCATGTGCAGCATAGGCCACGGTATCAGGGGCCGCACGCACCGCCCCGGCATAGGGCGGCTGCAGCCCGGCCAAAGTGCGCAGCAAGGTGGTCTTGCCCGACCCGTTCGGACCACGCAGCACAAGGCATTCGGCGGCAGAAACGGCAAAATTCAGCCCTTCCAGCACCGGCATGCCGCCCCGGGCTACCGTCAGATCTTCGACAGAAATCAAACTCATGGCCGCGACCCTACCCGGCTTTGTGCTGCACGCAAACTGACCAAGATCAAGTTTTTGCCTCAGACCGGCAAAAGAGCGACGGCAACCCGGCGCCCCTCGGAGGCCAGCACGTTGAAGGTGCGGCAGGCAGTCCCCGTGGCCATGGGTTCCAGCCCCAGCCCCTCGGCGTCCATGCGGTCACGGAAGGCCCTGGGCAGATGGACCATCTCCGGCCCGGTGCCGACGATCACGAAATCGACCTTGTCCTGAACCGCAAGCAGGGCCTCGGGATCGTCATACCCGCCCCAGGCGACCACCTTGCTGCCACACAGCAGCACGGCCCCCTCATAGGCCTGCCCGGCAATGCGGAACATGCCCGGCCCGTACGCATCGACGGGAATCGCATCGTCAAACGGCATTTCATTGAACTGCATCTTGGGCTCCTTTCGATGGCAAAGCCCCGCGACAACATCGCGAGGCTTTCGATTGTTTTTGCGTCTTCGGCCCCAAAGGGGCGCGGGGCTGGTTCAGACAGCGCTGCCGTCTGCCTGGATGCCCTTGGCCGGTTCTTTCTTGTCCCAGTCGCGTTTCACACCCAGCCAGAGCAGGATGTTGGACGCAACAAAGACCGAGGACCATGTCCCGACCACCACGCCCAGCGTCATCGCAAACACGAACCCGCGGATCACATCTCCGCCCAACACCAAGAGCGCGATCAGCGCCACCAGCGTGGTGCCAGAGGTCATCACCGTCCGCGCCAGCGTTTCGTTGATCGACATGTTCAACACGCCAGCCAGTTCGAGCTTTTTGTATTTGCGCAGGTTTTCCCGCACCCGGTCGAAGACGACCACAGTGTCGTTAAGCGAATAGCCGACGATGGTCAGAAGCGCAGCAATTATTGTCAGATCGAACTGGATGCCAAAGAGCGCAAAGATCCCGATGGTGATCGCCACGTCATGCACCAGTGCCACAACCGCACCGAGCGCGAATTGCCATTCGAACCGCAGCCAGATGTAGAACAGCACGGCGACAATCGCGGCGGCCACGGCCTCGATCGCGGTCCAGATCAGTTCCCCGGACACTTTCGGTCCAACACTTTCGACCGAGGGGAAGGTGATTGTCGGGTCCACAGTCTGCAAGGCAGCTTCCACCGCGCTCACGGTTTCCGGGGTGATCGCTTCGACATCGTCCTGTGCCTGAATGCGGACCATGGCGACATGCTGGTTTTCGTCGAAATTCGGATCGAAGACCTCGGTGATCGACACATCGCCCAGGCCCAGTGTGGACAGCGCATCACGATAATCGGCGACATCCACCGCCGTTTCGGACTGGGTCCGAATCGTGGTCCCGCCTTTGAAGTCGATGCCAAAGTTCAGGCCGATGGCCAGGAACGACACCACGGCCACAACCACCATCACGCCGGAGAACCCGAAGGTGAGTTTGGCACGCTTGAAGAAATCGATGGCGGTATCTGCGGGCACCAGATGCACGCCCGAGAGTTTCCAACCCTTGCGGTTCTTGCGACCATACCAGGCGACAACCATGGCGCGGGTCACAAAGATCGCGGTGAAGACCGAGGTGATCAGACCCAGCACCAGCGTGACGGCAAAGCCCTTGACCGGCCCGGAGCCCATGACAAAGAGGATCGCGGCGGTGATGAAGGTGGTGATATTGGCGTCAATGATCGCCGAAAGCGCCTTTTCATAGCCAAGTTCGATGGCACGCCCCGTGGATTTGGAATTTTTCAACTCTTCGCGGATGCGTTCGAAAATCAGCACGTTGGCGTCGACCGCCATACCGACGGTCAGCACGATCCCGGCGATACCCGGCAAGGTCAGGGTCGCCCCGATCGACGACAACAGGCCGAACAACAGGCCGACGTTGATGATCAGCGCAATATTGGCGAACATCCCGAAAAGACCATAGGCCAGCCCCATGAAGACCAGCACGGCGGCAAAGGCGACAATGGTCGCGATCTTGCCCGCCTCGATGCTGTCGGCGCCCAGTTCCGGCCCGATGGTGCGTTCTTCAAGGAAGTTGATCTTGGCCGGCAGGGCCCCTGCCCGCAACAGAACGGCCAGTTCGGTGCTTTCTTCGACACTGAACGAACCGGTGATCTGACCGGAGCCACCACGGATCGCTTCGTTGATGCGCGGCGCCGAAATCACTTCGTTGTCGAGCACGATGGCAAAAAGCGCGCCGACATTGTTGGCGGTGTAATCGCCGAACTTGCGCGCGCCTGTGGGGTTGAACCGGAAGGTCACCGAAGGACGCCCATTTTGATCAAAGGCGGGCTGGCTGTCGGTCAGCTCATCGCCGGTGACCACGGCGCTGTCTTCCAGAATGTAATAGATGCCCTCTTCATTCAGCGACGGCATCAGCACATTGCGCGCGCCCGGGGCGGCGTCGGGGTTGGTCGTGCGACCGACCACCGGCTGGAACGTCAGCTTTGCGGTGGTCCCGATCAGGCTTTTGAGTTCGGCCGCCGACCCGATGCCCGGCACCTGGATGAGGATGCGGTTTTCGCCCTGACGCTGGATCGTCGGTTCGCGGGTGCCGACCTCGTCGACCCGGCGGCGAATGATTTCAAGAGATTGCTGCATCGTGCGGTCGTCGGTTGCGGCCTTTTCGGCCTCCGACAGTTGCACGGTGATGACGTCATTGTTGGCCGAAACCGCAATGTCCTTTTCGCCCGCAGCGGTCAGCGCCACCACCGGCGAGCCGAGCTTGCGCACCGCAGCCAAAGCGGCTTCCATGCCTTCCGGGCGCGAAATGCGCACGCGCAACATACCTTCGGGCGCGTCGACCCGGCGTATGGTCCCCACGGTGTCGCGTTCGTCGCGCAGCGCGTCGCGCACCTCGGGCCAAAGCGCATCCATGCGCGCCGCATAGACCTCTTCGACGTTCACCTCGCCCAGCAGATGGGCCCCGCCCCGCAGATCGAGCCCCAGATTGACCAGAGACGACGGCAAAAAGGACGGCCAGGCATCCCGCGCCGCAACGCGCTCTGGCGTTTCGCCCGCCTTTTCGATGGCCGCAATCGCATCGTTATGCCCCTCGACGCGGGGGTAGAAAGCATTGGGCAGAGCAGCGAGAAGGCCAAGGGCAACAAGGCCCCAGATGACGATCCGTTTCCAAAGAGGCATTTGCAACATGGGGGAAACCTGAAATTCGAGCAGAAAAGGGAAAGGCCCGCGCATCCGCCCGGGCCTTGGAATGTGGGTGTCCGATCAGGACGCGGCGGGTTCGGTTTTCGAAATCACCGCCGAGAGGGTGGATTTCTGCACCCGAACCTTGACGCCTTCGGCAATCTCGACCTCAAGCACGCCATCTTCGCGCACCTTGGCAACCTTGCCCATGATGCCACCAGCGGTCACCACCTCGTCACCGCGACGCACAGCGTCGATCATGGCGCGATGTTCTTTCATCTTCTTCTGCTGCGGGCGGATCATGAGGAAATACATGATCACAAAGATCAGGATCAGCGGCAAAAACTGCAGGATCGGGTTGCCGGCGCCACCGGCTCCGGCGGCCTGTGCATAGGCGGGGGTCACGAACATATGTTGGTCCTTTTGTCTGTCTGGGCGGCCCGTCGCCACCCCGGAATTTGACGCGCACCCTATAGGGGGCTTTGGCCCTTGGCAAGCAATGCGCGTGGGGGTTCACGGCTCTGTTAAAGTGCGCCGTTTGCGCCCGCGAGAGGCCTTACAAAAACCGCCCGCCGCGCTGGATCACCTCGATCTTGTACCCATCCGGATCGGTGATGAAAAAGAACTTGGCCACGCGGGTGCCCGCCGGGGCAAAATCGACGATCTTGCCAGGATTAAGTCCCGCCGCGTCCATGCGTGCATGTTCGGCCTCAAGATCCGCCACCGAGACCGCAAAATGGCCATAGCCATTGCCCAAATCGTAGGGCTCGGTTGTACCCTTGTTGATCGTCAGCTCCAGTTCAAACGCCGTTTCGGCATTCGACATGTAGATCAGCGTGAACTCCGGAAAATCCAGCTTGTCTGCAACACGCAGCCCAAACGCCGCCTCATAGAAGGCAACCGAGCGCGCCTCGTCGAGCACACGGATACAGGAGTGAATGGCTTTGGCGGTCATGAGATCGGTCCTTTGGGCTTTGCAGGATAGGAGTTCGCAGGTGATATAGGGAGAACGAAGTGAATTTCACAGGGCTTTTACCGAGAGATTTAATGACTGATTTTGCGACGAGATTAAATGACTTCATCCTGAGCGAACTACCAATCGGCTTCGCGGTGTTTGCCGCACTGTGCTTGCTTTTGGTATGGGTGATGAACCAGATTAGACCGGGAAGATACAAACCGTTGCGCTTTTCCAAAACAGGCTGGCTGAATGCCCTAGGCTGGTTCACTGTGTTTTTCAGCCCTGTGCTCATTCTGCTCTTTTTATCAGTCCTTGCCATGCTCGCTCAGGTCGGTTGGAAAATTCTTTCCGGCGACACGATGCAAGGTGAAGCCGACAATCTACGCTGGTATGTCTTGTCTTTCGTTGGCCTGCTCACAGCACTCGGAGGGATCATCGGCACCCCACTTGCTCTTATTCGCGTTTGGACCACGGAGCGACAAACGAAGACGGCGGAGCAAAATCACGTCAATGAAATACTCAGTAAGGCGGTTGAAAATTTAGGAGCCGAAAAAACTGTCACTCGCGATGGCGTAGCGAAAACAGTTCCATCTCTTGAGGTCCGCACTGGCGGCATCTTGGCCTTGGAGAGACTTGCCCGTGAAAACCTCGATTTTCATATCGAAATTATGGAAATACTAACCGCCTACATTCGGCATAACGTACAATCATACGTGCAACACAAAAGCCAACAGGAGAACGCCATTCGACCACGAGACGATCTCGTCATTGCGTTCGATGTTTTATCCCGTCGCACCAGCGATCAAAGGGCTTTCGAGAAATCCGCTCAATATCAATTACAACTAAATGACACAACATTCAGAAGGCTTATTCTGGCAGGCTATAATTTTTCCGGCATAGATTTCAGCGGAAGCGATTTCACTCATGCTCGCCTTAGGGACCTTAACCTAGAGAAAGCCCGATTGAAACGCTGCGTTTTCAACGATGCAAGGCTACAAGAAGTCGATTTAAACTTAGTAGACTATTCACATGCGAACTTCTCGGGCGCATCATTCAGCAACATGTCCTTGTCGCTAGGTGACAGCACAAGCCCTTTTTCAAGGAAAGCAAAATATGCGCATTTCCATCGCTGTTTAGTAAATTTGTTCGGCGATGGATCAAAATATAGGACATACGAAGCGATGCAATTTTCCAACTGTTCATTTAGTGTCAATTCGTTTTTGCACCATGCTGACGATGCTTTTAAGAAGTGTGCATTTCATGATAGTGACCTACGAGATACAGGCGTCTCTCAAAAACAGTTGGAAAATGCATCTGGAACCAAAGACTGCAAATTGAATGCAGACAGATCAATTCCTAAACACTGGGACGACTATTTTCTCGACGGGCATGCGTGGCGCGAAAGAGTCGAAAGAATAGAAGGCGAAATCCCATTCTAATCCCCCTTCCCTCCTTCCGCCCCCTGTTGCATAACCTCGCCCAAACCAACCCACTACCCGAGGACCCAACCGATGCATGACATCAAGGCCATTCGTGAAAACCCCGCAAGCTTTGACGCCGCCATGGCGCGGCGGGGGCTGTCTGACGTGGCCTCTCAGGTGCTGGCCATCGACGAAGCGCGGCGCGGCAAGATTGCGGCCGCAGAAGAGGCCAAGGCCGAGCAGAACAAAGCGTCCAAACTTGTGGGGGCCGCCAAGGCCAAGGGCGATGAGGCGGAATTCGAGCGCCTGCGCGCCCTGGTCGCCGACAAAAAGGCCGAGGTGGCCCGGCTGAACGACGAAGCCAAGGCCGAAGACGCCCGGCTGCGCGACATGCTGATGTCGCTGCCCAACGTCATGTATGACGATGTGCCCGATGGCGCCGACGAAGACGACAATGTGGAAATTCACCGCTGGGGCACGCCGCGCGGGTTCGATTTTGCCCCCAAGGAGCATTACGAACTGGCCGGGGTTGTGACCGGCATGGATTTCGAGGCGGGCGCCAAACTGTCCGGGGCGCGGTTTGTCGTGCTCAAGGGCGCGGTGGCGCGCATTCACCGGGCGCTGGCGCAATTCATGCTCGACACCCATGTCGACCAGCACGGGCTCACCGAAGCGATCACCCCGGTGCTGGTGCGCGAAGAAATGATGTATGGCACTGGCCAACTGCCGAAATTCGGCGAAGACAGCTACAAGACCGAAGACGGCTGGTGGCTGATCCCGACGGCTGAGGTGACGCTGACCAACCTTGTGAACAGTGAGGTGGTTGAAGAAAGCGCGCTGCCCATGCGCTATGCCGCCCACACCCAGTGTTTCCGTTCTGAGGCGGGTTCCGCCGGGCGCGACACCGCAGGCATGCTGCGTCAGCACCAGTTCGAAAAGGTCGAAATGGTGTCGATCGTGCACCCGAACCACAGCGAGGCCGAACACGCCCGCATGACCGAACAGGCGCAAAACATCCTTGAGGCTCTGGGCCTGCCCTATCGCACGGTGAAACTGTGTTCCGGGGATCAGGGCTTTGGCATGAAGCGCACCCACGATCTTGAGGTCTGGCTGCCCGGTCAGGACAAATACCGCGAGATCTCTTCGGTCTCCACCGCGGGCGATTATCAGGCCCGACGTATGAACGCGCGCTTCAAACCGGCCGACGGTGGCAAGCCCGACTTCGTGCATACGCTGAACGGGTCTGGGCTGGCCGTCGGGCGCTGCCTGATTGCGGTTCTGGAAAACGGCCAGAACGCCGATGGCTCCGTGACCCTGCCCGACGCTCTGGCGCGCTACCTTGGCGGCAAGCTCACGCTCACCGCAGAGGGCACGCTGGCCTGACCGAGTGCACGATTGCACAGACCTACACCGACACGGCGCCCCTGCGGCGCCGTTTTTTTATGGCCACATCCTTGTTAGAATGAACCAAATGGGCCGTTCAAACGTTTCTTTTCAAGAAACAGGTTTTAAAAGAGGTATATCATGCGGATGATGTCGGTTTTCGTCTTTCTGGCGGCTCTGGCCTTTGCCGCCGGGCCATTTGTTGTGCCCGGCTTTGGTGGCTTTGATCCCAACCTCTACCCCATTCCGCAAAATGACCCGCCGGTACAGCCCGCCACCTATGCCTTTGCGATCTGGGGGCTGATCTATCTGTGGCTGTTGATCTCTGCGGGCTTCGGACTGATCCGGCGCGCCGAGGCCATCGACTGGGCCCCGATGCGTCCGGCACTCGCCGTGGCGTTGCTGATCGGGGCGACATGGCTGCCAGTGGCCACCATTTCGCCAGTTCTGGCCACCGTGCTGATTTTCGCGATGCTGATCGCGGCGCTGAAGGCCATGCAGCAGGCACCGGTGCTTGATCCCTGGCTGGCACGCGCGCCCGTGGCCCTGTTCGCAGGCTGGCTCACGGCGGCGTCTTTTGCCGCCCTCGGCCTGCTCGGTGCAGGCTATGGCGTGATCTTCGGGCAGGTCGGCTGGGCCTATATCGCGCTGATCGGCGCTTTGGCCGTGGCGCTCTATGGCGCGCATATGCGGCCCGACGCACCGCTCTATTCGCTGGGTGTGGCTTGGGCTCTGATCGCGATCATGTTGCACAATCTCGACCTGCGCGCCAGTTCAGAGGCCTCTTTCGGCGTGGCGCTGGCCGCCGGGGCGGCGACGCTGCTGGTGCTGGCCAATGCGCTGCGGGCATGGCGTCGTCACGAACTGGAACCACATCACCATTAAGAGCGGCGCCAGCGCATCACCCCTGCTGCTCAACGGCCTTGCGTGCAACTTCTGCCACCTTGTCGGAGAGCGGGCGCGTGCCAGCTACGATGTCGGCAAGAGACACCCATTCCGCCGCATCGGCGTCATCGGCAGCCACCGCCTTTCCGGCGACATAGTGGCAGGCCACCGCTACCAAAAGAAAATGGTGATCGACCAAATCGGTAGCGCCCGCGCGCCGGTCGATCACCTCCACCAGGTCCAGAACGCCCCCAGGCCTCGCCGTCACCCCGGTTTCTTCGTGCAACTCCCGCACCGCAGCATCCTGCAGCGTTTCGCCCCAGTCGACATGCCCTCCGGGAAACCCCCAGATCCCCGCGTCGGGCGGATTGCGGCGCTGCACCAGCAACAGTCGATCTGCCTGCGCACAGACCGCAAGGACCGCCACTTTGGGGTGCTGGATCACATCGCCCGACATCACTCTGCGGCCTTAGTGGTGTGCGTCTTTGTCAACATCGGAGCCAGATAGCGCCCTGTGTGTGAGGCCTCGACCTTTGCGACCTCTTCGGGCGTGCCCGTGGCCACGATCCGCCCGCCGCCATCGCCGCCCTCGGGGCCAATATCGATGATGTGATCTGCGGTCTTGATGACATCCAGATTGTGTTCGATGACCACCACGGAATTGCCCTGATCCACCAGTTCGTGCAACACTTCCAACAACTTGCGGACGTCTTCGAAATGCAACCCGGTCGTCGGTTCGTCCAGAATATAGAGCGTGCGTCCGGTGGCCCGTTTCGACAGTTCTTTCGACAGTTTGACCCGCTGCGCCTCGCCGCCCGACAGGGTCGTCGCTTGCTGGCCGACCTTGATATAGCCCAGCCCCACACGCATCAGCGCATCCATCTTTTCACGGATCGACGGCACAGCCTTGAAGAATTCCTGTGCATCTTCCACAGTCATATCAAGGACATCGGCTATGCTCTTGCCTTTGAATTCCACTTCCAGCGTTTCGCGGTTGTAACGTTTGCCCTTGCAGGTTTCGCACTCCACATAGACGTCGGGCAGAAAGTGCATTTCGATCTTGATCACCCCATCGCCCTGACAGGCCTCACAGCGCCCACCTTTGACATTGAAGGAGAAACGACCGGGCTTATAGCCGCGCGCCTTAGCCTCCGGCAGGCCGGCGAACCATTCGCGGATCGGGGTAAAGGCACCGGTATAGGTCGCCGGGTTCGACCGTGGCGTGCGCCCGATCGGTCGCTGGTCGATGTCGATCACCTTGTCGAGATGCTCAAGCCCTTTGATCGTTTCGCACGGCGCCGGCGTCTGACGCGCGCCGTTGAGGCGCATGGAGGCTGTCTTGAAAAGCGTCTCCAGAGTCAGCGTGGATTTGCCCCCGCCAGACACCCCTGACACCACAACGAATTGTCCCAGCGGGAACTCCGCCGTCACGTTTTTCAGGTTATTCCCGGTGGCCTTCACCACAGTCACCGATTTGCCATTGCCTTTGCGACGCGTGGCCGGGACGGCAATCTCGCGACTGCCTGACAGGTATTGCCCAGTGATGGAGGCGGCATCGGCTTCGATTTCCTGCGGCGTGCCTTTCGAGATGATGCGCCCGCCATGCACCCCGGCGCCCGGCCCCATGTCGAACACGTAATCAGCCTCTCGGATCATGTCTTCGTCATGTTCGACCACGATCACCGTATTGCCCTGATCGCGCAGGTTCTTGAGCGTGCCGATCAGCCGGTCGTTGTCGCGCTGGTGCAGACCGATCGACGGTTCGTCGAGCACGTAGAGCACCCCCTGCAACCCCGACCCGATCTGAGAGGCCAGACGGATACGCTGACTTTCCCCGCCCGACAACGTACCAGCATTGCGCGACATGGTCAGATATTCCAGCCCCACATTGTTCAGAAAGCCCAGACGTTCGCGGATTTCCTTAACGATGGCACGCGCGATTTCCTGTTTCTGCGGCGTCAGACTGTCCATGACGCCTTCGATCCACTGATAGGCCTCGCGGATCGATTTCTCGACGACCTGACCGACATGCAGGCTGTCGATCTTGACCGCCAGAGCCTCTTCGCGCAGGCGGTAGCCATTGCAGTGACCGCAGGGACGATTGTTCTGATAGCGTTCGAATTCCTCGCGCACCCAGTTGCTGTCAGTCTCGCGATAGCGGCGCTCCATGTTCGGGATCACGCCCTCAAAGCTGCGCGTCACCTCATAGACCCGTCCGCCATCGTCATAGCGAAACGGAATTTCTTCTTTGCCCGAACCGTAGAGGAACACCTTCTGCACCTCTTTGGGCAAAGATTTCCAAGGGGTCGAGGGCTTGAACCCATAGTGTTTGGCAAGCGCTTCGATGGTCTGCAGGAAATAGGGGGTCTTGCCCTTGCGCCAGGGCGCAATCGCGCCGTCAGCGATCTTCAACGTGGCATCGGGCACCACCAGTTTTTCGTCAAAAAACAATTCGACACCCAGCCCGTCACAATGCGGGCAGGCCCCGGTCGGCGCGTTAAAGGAAAACAGCCGCGGTTCGATTTCCGGAATGGTAAAGCCCGACACCGGGCAGGCGAAATTTTCCGAGAATGTGATGCGTTCCGGGTCGCCCTCGCCATCGCGCGGGGCGGTTTCCAGAATGGCAATGCCTGCGGCCAGATCCAGCGCCGTGCGCAGACTGTCTGCCATTCGGGTTTCCAACCCCTCACGTACAACGATCCGGTCGACCACCACGTCGATGTTGTGACGGAATTTTTTGTCCAGCGTCGGCGGCTCATCTAGATCGTAGAACGCACCGTCGACCTTCACCCGCTGAAAGCCCTGCTTGCGCAGGTCCAGAAATTCCTTGCGGTATTCACCTTTGCGATCGCGCACGATCGGCGCCAGAAGATAGCCGCGCGTGCCCTCCTCCAGCCGCATGGTGATGTCCACCATATCCTGCACCTGCTGGGCTTCGATCGGTTCCCCGGTCGCCGGGCTGTACGGCGTCCCGGCGCGCGCGAAAAGCAGCCGCAAATAGTCGTAGATCTCGGTCACCGTGCCCACGGTCGAGCGAGGGTTTTTCGAGGTGGTCTTCTGTTCGATGGAAATGGCCGGCGACAGACCCGAAATGTGATCGACATCGGGCTTGCCCATCATGTCGAGAAACTGCCGCGCGTAGGCAGACAGGCTTTCGACATAGCGGCGCTGCCCCTCGGCATAGATCGTGTCGAACGCCAGCGAAGACTTGCCCGATCCCGACAGGCCGGTGATCACCACCAGCTCATCGCGCGGAATATCCACGTCGACGCCCTGCAGATTGTGTTCGCGCGCCCCGCGCACCTCGATCATTTTCAACTCGGCCATGGCCACCCCGTCTTGCAACACCCCGGCCCCAGCCGGACGACTCAGCCTTGTCACGCAGCTCAGGCGTGACAGGCTCGTTCCATATCTAGGCGCAAGCGCGCTATGATCCAACATGAAAATGAGAACATACAGGGAACTTTTGCGCACACCCCCGTTCGGTGCCCCATCACGGCACGGCCTGACAAAGGCCGCGCCGGCTATTTTTCCATGCGCTCAGACAGAATCCGGCCGATCACCCGCAGAATACGGCAACGACTTTCGAACCCGGGTTGGTCACAGATTCGACCGCCGTGCCGCTGTGAACGAAATTCAGCCGTGACGGCTTGTCCGTCGCAACCCGTTCCTCGCGCCCGTAATGGCGGCTATTGTCCGGAATATCGAGCCCAATGGTGGCAGAAGACGGGCCACCGACCAGATGCCGATACTTTGAGGCCCCACATTGATCTGTCGCTGTATTCGCCGCCGACGTCGTCCCGACCGGGTCCGACGTGACACAGGCGGCCAGCGCGACAGCCGTCAGGGCGGCTGCGCCAAAAGGCAGGTATTTCATGGAGAACAATCCTTCTCGTAAACAGTACACACGCCCTCACAAGGCGCACCAAAAGCTTAGACAGGCCGGACCCGGATCGGCAAGGTCATTCTCCCGGCAACGTTCCCCGGACCGCACTTGCGCTGTGGCTGTGTGATTTCATCACAGACCCCGCATCAATCGCCCTGTAGTAGGCGAGGATTGCAAGCATAGGAACGAAGGGCTGCAAGGATGTTTGGATTGTTTGGTGGCGGTGCCAAGATTTCCGCTGATGAGGTCAAAACCGGCCTTGCGCAAGGGACGTTGATCCTGATCGACGTGCGCGATCCATCTGAACTGCATATGTCCGGCATGGCCAAAGGCGCATTGAATGTGCCGCTGGCGGATCTGGCCCGCAAAGGCAATCCTGCCTCCCCCGACTGCCTGCCTGCCCTGAAAGACACCGGCATCCGCAAGGTGCTCTATTGCGCTTCGGGCGCACGGTCTTCCAACGGCGCGTCGGTCCTCAAACGCCTCGGGCACAGCGACGTTCAGAACCTCGGCGGTCTGCACAGATGGGTGTCCGGAGGCGGCGAACTGGTGAATGTCTGATCATAGTTCTCGCTATTCCCCAACACCGATCAGACAGGAAAAAGGCGACCTTACGGTCGCCTTTTTCTATTCCTGCCCGGTAGGCTGTCAGCCCACAGAGCGCTATTCCGCAGCTTCGGACACCGTGCCCTCAAACTTAGCCCCGTCCGGACGGGTCACCGTGTCAGCAGAGCTTTCATCCGGCCCCATGTAGAGCCCGCGGCGTGCCGTGAACCGGGCGGCGATAAAGCGCATGAATTCCGTCACGCGGGGGACATGGCGCAAATCGGGGTGTGTCAGAACCCAGATCGGCACATGATCGGTCAGATGCATGCCGGGCACACGGACCAGCCCCGGATCACTGTCACCCAGAAAATGCGCCGTGCGCACCATGCCAACGCCATTGCGGGCCAAAGCCATTGCCGTCACCATATCGTCGGTGCGCATGGCTGCATGGCAATTTGGCATATCGGCAAAAAGGCCCGCAGGATTGGACTGCTGCCAGGCAATGAACGAAATATATGGCAGACGCCGATCCGGCGCCTTACCCGACAGCACATCCTTGTATTCACTTATGAAATCCGGTGCGGCAAACCAGCCAGCGCGCTGCGCCGTCATCATCCGTCCCCAGAGGCTTTCTTCGGGCGACTGGGTCACACGGATCGCCACATCGGCCTCGCGCCGGTGCAGGTTCAGCACCTCGGTTGCTCCCAGAACCTGAAGATCAATGGCCGGGTGCAATTCCTTGAAGGTCTTTAGATCTTCGGCAAAGTGGTCTTCCGCCAGAAGCGGCGGAATGGTCACTTTCAATTCGCCTTCTTCGGTTTCATCGCGCGCGGCCAAGGCCATGTCGAGCGCCACCATACGTGCCTCGACCTCTTCGGCGTGGGCAATGGCGACCTGACCAGCCTCCGTCGGCTGCAGCCCCGAAGCCAGACGCGTGAAGAAGCGCACCCCTGCAGCATCTTCCGCCTTGGCCAACTGGCGTGACACCGTCGCATGGTTCACGCCCAGAATACGAGCGGCACCAGACAGCCCACCCTCTCGCGCAACGGCGAGGATATATCGAAGAGAATCCCAATCAGTCATGGCGCCAGCTTACATTACATCCATTTACGCACAAGGGGGGCGCTATCATGCAAACCACTGAACAGCAAGGCAAAGGACATTTTTGCTGGCACTGCCGCAAAATACGTCAAACCATAGCCCGCATTGCGGACCATGGCAGAATTTAAACACTGTGCAACAAGGTTTTAAGCACAGATCCTGATCGTCGACCTCAGCCCGCCAGAAGCGCAGCGTTACCGCCTGCCGCGGTGGTATCGACACAGAGGTGGCGTTCATGGGTGACATGCGCCCGATCGGGCAATGCCATCAACACCGGCACGATCGCCCCCTCGCGGGAAGCCAGCGCTCGGGCATAGGCCCGGCCCGCCTCTTCATCGCCCCACCACAAGACAGCAGAGAAGTCCTTCATCCCGGCCAGCACCTTGGCCGAAAGCTTGCCTGCGATCGGCACAGCCAGCCCGCCCAGTGCCTCAACCGCAGTGATCTGAGCGTTCATCACCTCTGCGGTCGGGCCAAGGCACAAAACCGGGGTCCGCGTCACCTCTGACAAGCGGTTCAATTCGCCGGTTGGCCCCGGCATCAGCCTCTCGTCCAGACGGATCTCAGCGGCCCGCGACAAAGCCGCCTGAACCTCGTGTGGAGCCGCGTCCTGCGCCCAGCGCTGCGGCGCGGCCTGACCAGGCGCCGGAGCGAAGAACCGTGGCAGGTAGGACGGCCCACCCGCTTTCGGCCCGGTCCCCGAAAGGCCTTCGCCGCCGAAAGGCTGCGAGCCCACCACCGCGCCGATTTGGTTGCGGTTGACGTAGATGTTGCCGACATGGATCGCGTCGGTGATTTCCTGCACCCGGTTGTCGATCCGCGTGTGCAACCCGAAGGTCAGCCCAAAGCCGCGGGCATTGATATCCGCCACGACCTTGTCGATCTCCGCAGCCCTGAAGGTGGCCACATGCAGGACCGGACCGAAAATTTCACGCTCCAGATCTGCGATGCCATCAACCTTCAGCAGCGTCGGCGCTACAAACGTCCCCTGCTGTGGCGCCTTCAGTTGATGCAACACAGCATTGCCACGAGCCGCGATATAGGCGTTGATTTCCTGCTGCGCAGCCTTGTCGATCACCGGACCGACGTCGGTGGACAGCAACCATGGATCGCCGATGCTCAGTTCATCCATGGCGCCTTTGATCATCTCGATCAGATGCAGGGCGCTGTCTTCCTGCACGTACAAACAGCGCAGCGCCGAACAACGTTGCCCGGCGGACTGGAAGGCCGAGGCAACGATATCGCGCACCGCCTGTTCCGGCAGCGCCGTGCTGTCGACGATCATCGCGTTGAGACCGCCGGTTTCGGCAATCAACGGCGTTCCCGGGTCCAGATGTTCCGCCATCGTGCGGTTGATCCGCTGGGCCGTGTCGGTGGAGCCAGTGAACACCACCGCCTTCACCCGCGCATCCGAGGTGATCTGTGCGCCAACCGTGGAGCCGCGCCCGGTGACCAGCTGCAAAACCGGTCGCGGCACTCCGGCCTGATGCAGAAGCTGCACGGCCATGAACGCGACCAACGGCGTTTGTTCCGCCGGTTTACAGATCACCGCATTGCCCGCCATGAGCGCAGCAGAGATCTGACCGGTGAAAATCGCCAGCGGGAAGTTCCACGGGCTGATCGCGGCGACAATGCCGCGTGCCACACCCGGATTGGTCTCCCCTTGCTGCGCATAATAGCGCAGGAAATCCACCGCCTCGCGCAATTCGCCGACCGCATCCGACAGCGACTTGCCCGCCTCGCGCCCAAGGACGGCAAACAGCGGCCCATAGTTGGCTTCATAAAGATCCGCCGCCCGGCGCAGCACAGCGGCACGCTCTGCAGCCGGCGCGTTCCAGACCTGCGCATCGTCCAGCGCGCGCGACACCGTAGCCGCATCGGCCTCCAGCACCTCACTCACCGCCGCCCCCGTTGCCGGATTGGTGATCGTCACCTCGCTGCCCGTCGCGGGGCGCAGCGTCAGCGGCATGGCTTTGGGCAGAACCACATCACGGGCTCGGTCGATCTCGGCCAGCGTGCTTTCGTCGGTCAGATCAAAGCCCCGCGCATTCACCCGATCTGCGCCGAAAATCGCGGAGGGCGCGACGAGCCCTGAGGGGGCTTTGGCCGATGCCAGCCCGTAGAACGGATCGCGGGCAATATCCTGCGGGCGAACGCTTTCGTCCACGATCTGATGCACGAAAGACGAATTCGCGCCGTTCTCCAGAAGCCGACGCACCAGATAGGCCAGCAGGTCACGATGCGCCCCCACGGGGGCATAGATGCGGCAATGGCCTTTGGTCTCTTTCAGCACGATATCATGGAGCCGCTCGCCCATCCCGTGCAGACGCTGGAATTCGAACGGACGATCCCCGGCCAGCTCCAGAACCGCCGCGACGGTATGGGCGTTATGGGTGGCAAACTGCGGGAAAATTCGGTCGCCCAGATCCAACAGCTTGCGCGCCAGACAGATGTAAGAGACATCCGTTGCGGTCTTGGAGGTAAACAGGGAGAAATCCGACAGGCCTTCGACCTGCGCCAGTTTCATCTCCGTATCCCAATAGGCGCCTTTCACCAGCCGCACGTTGATCTTGCGGTCGTAGCGGATCGCCATGTCGTAAAGCGCATCAATCGCCGCCCCGGCGCGTTTGCCATAGGCCTGCACCACGATCCCAAGACCGTCCCAGCCATCAAGCTCGGGATCGGCCATGATCGCCTCGATCACCTTGAACGACAGCACCAGACGGTCCTGTTCTTCGGCGTCCACATGCATGCCGATGCCTACGGATTTGGCCTGACGCGCGAGCTGCAACACCACAGGCACCAGCTCGGCCAAAAGGCGCTCTTCCTGCGCCACTTCATAGCGCGGATGCAGCGCCGAGAGCTTGATCGAAATGCCGGGATTGTCGACGATGCTGCCACGCGTTGCGGCCCGACCGATGGAGGCAATCGCATCGGCATAGGACTTGGCATAGCGATCCGCATCGGCTCGCGTCATTGCCGCCTCGCCCAGCATGTCAAAAGAATAGGTAAAGCCCTGTTCGACCCGGTCCTGCCCGCGTTTCAAGGCGCCTTCGATGGTTTCGCCCAGAACGAACTGACGTCCCATTTCCTTCATGGCGCGCCCCACTGCGGTGCGGATGACCGGTTCGCCCAGCCGTTTGATCGCCCCGCGCAGCGTGCCCGCGACCCCAGGCTGATCGTCGTCCAGCACCTTACCGGTCAGCATCAGCGCCCAGGTTGAAGCGTTCACCAGCGAAGACGCAGCCGTCCCAAGGTGTTTGCTCCATTCCGAGGGTGCGATCTTGTCTTCGATCAGCGCATCGATGGTAAACCGGTCCGGCACCCGCAACATGGCCTCAGCCAGACACATCAAAGCAACGCCCTCGCGCGTGGACAGGCCGTATTCAGCCAGAAAATGCTCCATCAACGTCGGCTTCGCCTCGGTCCGGATCCGCGTCACCAGGGTGGCGGCCCGTTCGGAAATAAGATGGCGAGAGGCCTCAGAGAGACCCGCATCAGCCACAAGCTGTGCCAGCACATCTTCTTCGGGGGCGAATTTCTGGGTCAGACCAAGGTCTGGGTAGTGAGTCGGGGTCATGGCGCGTTCCTTTGGATCTGCCCCTGATTTACGCGTTCAAGAATAGACGTTGTGACTTAAATTTAATATTAATGTAGACGAAACGACTATTTTAAGGGTATAAATTAGCATGAAAGACAAGTTGGACGCCACCAATCAGCGCATCCTGCATGAACTCGTGGCCAATGCGCGTATTCCGATCACCGATCTGGCCAAAACCGTTGGCCTGTCCAAGACCCCCGTCGCCCAGCGCATCCGCCAGATGGAAGAGATGGGGCTGATCACCGGCTACCGTGCCATTCTGTCGCCGCTCAAGCTTGGGCTCACCCATATCACCTATGTCGAGGTCAGTGTCTCGGACACCCGCCAAAAGGCGCTTGAGCAGTTCAATGCCGCCGTGCGTCTGATCCCCGAAGTCGAAGAGTGCTATATGATCGCCGGCGGCTTCGACTACCAAATCAAACTGCGTTCGCGTGACATGGCGCATTTTCGTCAGATCATGGCAGAACGGATTTCCACCCTGCCCTATGTCACGTCGACCACCAGCTATGTCGCCATGGAGGCCATCGTGGAACAAAGCTGGGTGCATCTTTGAGGCGTTCCCGGAAGCCCGCGCGCCGGTTGTAGCGCCCATCAAAGCACCTTTAGGGGGAAAAACCGGGCAAACACTCCCCTTTGTTCCCAAGAGAGCACCGCATAGCCTGCGCCACGGTTTAACGACGAACGAACAATACGTTACAACACATCGAATCATTTTGAGGTTCTTATGTCCGCTGCGCTTAAAAGCATCACGCCCATTGTCCGCAAGGAAACGCTCGCCACGATTGTGCGCGAGGAACTGCGGTCAGCCCTGATGGCGGGGCGGTTTCAACCCGGTGAAAAGCTCACCATCCGCGCTGTCGCCAGCGCGCTTGACGTCAGCCTGACACCGGCGCGCGAAGCGCTTTACAACCTGATGTCAGAAGGCGTGCTGGACTCTGGTCCCAATGGAACCGTCTTCGTGCCGGTTCTGAACCAAACCCGCCTGCGCGAACTGACAAAAATCCGGATCAGCCTTGAGGGCATGGCCGCTTGCGAAGCCATGGCCCATCTGACCCCACGACAGATCAACAAATTGACGACTTTGAACACCAAACTGAGCGAGGCAGAACTCCGGCTGGATTATTCAAGCATGATCCAAATGAACTGGAAGTTCCATTTCGACATATACGAAGCCGCACAGATGCCGACCCTGTTTCGCATGATCGAAGGCTGCTGGCTGAAGATGGGATCTTACCTGAACCTGATCTACCCGGCCTATGGTGAAACCGGGGAAGGTCTGCAAAATCATCAGCGGATCATTGAGGCGTTGCAGAACAAAGATGCCGAGGCGCTGTCGCAGACCATCCGGAAGGATATCGAACAGTCCTGCGACTGGGTTGTGCAGATGGTCGAAGCAGGCTGATCAGCGCCCCAGAGCCGCCCCTGCCGGGCTGCATTTCCAGACCAAGGGGTTGCATACCCCAGAGAATATGGGACAGGTGTCAGGGCAACGGACCCGCCCCCCGTGGCGGCCAATAAATATTTCCAACTGCTGAGGGACCTCACATGACGCAACTTCTTCTGATCGGCTGTGGCAACATGGGCCATGCCATGTTGGCGGGCTGGATGCGACTGGACAATGCGCCCGAAGTCACGGTGATCGAACCGACCGAGACGCTGCGCACCCGTGCAGCCGGGACCGGGGCAACCACCTTTGCCGCCGCACAAGATCTGGCCCTGGATTACGCGCCCGATGTGGTCGTTTTTGCGGTCAAGCCGCAGATCATTTCCACGGTGCTGGCAGATTACGCCCGGTTCCGCTCAGCCTGTTTCGTCTCCGTCGCCGCGGGCACAACACTGGCCACGCTGGAAGCAGGCCTTGGCGCGGAAGCGGCCCTCGTGCGGGTGATGCCCAACACGCCCGCCGCGATTTCGCGCGGGGTGTTCGGTCTGTTTGCCAATGCCCGCACCACGGCGGCGCAAGTCGACACGGTCACCACATTGTTGTCAGCGGGGGGCACGGTTCTGGCGGTCGACAGCGAAGACCAGATCGACATGATCACCGCCGTCTCCGGCTCGGGTCCGGCCTATGTCTTTCACATGATCGAAGCCCTGTCCGAAGCTGCCAAACGCGTCGGCCTGCCCGAGGATATCGCCGTGGAAGCCGCCCGTCAGACCGTCTTTGGCGCAGCCGCCCTGGCCGAGAGTGCCCCCGAAGATGCCGCCCAGCTGCGCGTCAATGTGACCAGCCCTAACGGCACCACCGCCGCAGCGCTGGATGTTCTGATGGGCGAGGACCGGCTGACCGATCTGATGACCCGCGCCGTCGAAGCCGCTTTTATCCGGGCGCAGGAACTGGCAAAGGGCAATTGATCCCGACACATTGCAACGGATGCCGGCGGAGCGCGCCCAAAGAAACGTCCCCGCAAAAATGCCGCCCGTCTGAAACAGATCGGGCGGCAGGATAGGGCAGGCACAGGGACGGCCTGCCTTCAGGAAAGAAGCTGCGCCCTGCCGCCAGTGCCATAGGCTGCCCCATGTGTTTTGACGGCCAAAACCCTTGGCACCCGTCAAGCATGACCGCTCCGGGTTAATTTTCGATTGCCGGCAGGGATGCCGCGCCTGTGCACATGCGCGGGTGCGCTCAGGTCATATCCGCGGCGTTCTCGGAACGCGCCATCAGCAGCACCGCCACAAGCCCAACACCGATCACCAGAAGCGCCGCAGGCGAGGCTTCCTCCAGATGCTCAAGCGAGGCCTTCTCATAGACCCGCGTGGCCAGCGTGTTGTAATTGAACGGGCGCAGCAGCAGGGTTGCGGGAAGTTCCTTCACACAATCCACAAAGACCAGAAGCAAGGCCGTGCCGACAGAGCTGCGGATCAGCGGCACATAGACCCGGCGCAATGTCCCGCCCAATGTCTGCCCCAGGGAGCGTGCGGCCATCGGCAGCGAAGGGGCTACCCGACCCATCGCGGCATCTGTCGCGCCCTGAGCAATGGCGAAAAACCGCACCGCATAGGCCAGAACGATGGCGAAGGCCGATCCGGTCAGCAGCAGGCCGACATCGCGCCCCGTAGCCATTTCGATACCATCGGCAATGGCCTGATCAAGCCCCGCCAGCGGGATCAGAATCCCGATACCCAGCACCGCCCCCGGTGCCGCATAGCCCAATGTCGTGAAGGGCAGCACCATACGCGGCAGTTTGCGCCCGGTCAGACGCACCCCGTAAACCATAAACAGGGCCGCAAGAACGGTCAGAATCGCCGCAGACCCCGCGACGCTGAGCGTGTTCGTCAAGGCAGACAGCAGCCCCGGCGCCAGCCATTGTTCGGGTTCTCCCAACGCGTGGTGCAGCATCACGCCAACCGGCAGGACAAATCCCAGAAGAAACGGCAGAGCACAAAGAACCATGGCCAAAAGCCCCTGCCCCATCGTCAGGCGGATCGGCGCAATCGGACGCGGGTCGCGCGCGCCTGCGTGAAACCGTGCCCGCCCGCGCGAGGCCTTTTCCAGCGCGACGAGCAGAAAAATCACCGCCAGCACCACACAGGCGATCTGCGCGGCGCCGCCCGCGTTGCCGCCTTCCAGCCATGTCGAAAAGATCCCCGTGGTCAGCGTCTGCACGGAAAAATAGGACACGGTGCCATAGTCCGAAACGCTTTCCATCATCACGATGGCAACCCCCGCCGCAATCGCGGGCCGCGCCATCGGCAGGCCCACGCGCCAGAACCGGGCAAAAGGACCCGCGCCCAGCGCCCGTGCGGTTTCATAAACCGACCCCGATTGTTCCCGAAATGCTGCGCGCGCCATCAAAAACACATAGGGCGTCAGCGCCCCGGCCAACACCAGAATGGCCGAGCCGAGCGACCGGATTTCCGGGAAATAGTAATCGCGTGAGGTTTGCCAACCAAAGGTCTGACGCAAAAGGCTTTGCACCGGACCGGCATACTCAAAGAAATCGACCAGCGCATAGGCACCCACATAGGCCGGGATTGCCAACGGCAAGAGCAACAGCCATTCCAGAGCCCGCGACAGAGGAAAGCGATACATGGTGACGAGCCAGGCCGTGCCCGTGCCCATCACCGCCGCAAGCGCCGCCACACCCAGCGCCAGCCAGCCCGTCGTAGCCAGATAGCGTGGCAGGGTCGTGGACAGAAGATGTGGCCAGATATTGTCGGTCGGGTGAAAGGCGATCCAGACCACTGCAATCAGTGGCAACAGCACAATCAGCGCAATCACAAAGGCCCCCACCGACCAAGGCGATACTATGGACACACGGGTCAGCCCACCGTGACGCGGGGCATCGGCAGAATGGGCGCAGCTCGGGGCGGGCCTAGGGGCGGGCACGGGTCCTTGGGTCATGGCTTTCGCATAGGCGAATTCAGTTTCCCTGTCCAGAAATCTGCATATAGTAGACCAATACTGAACATCCGTTCGACGGACGTGATTTTCTCGGCAGAAACACTGTGCTACAGAACCGTAAACGCCGACCAGCCAGACGAGGATCGAAGACCCGATGATCATTTCCATGCATATCGGCGCCCATTGTACCAATGGGCCGCAGCTCATGCGCGGACTTTTGAAAAACAAATCGATTCTCGCGGAACACGGCGTCGAAGTGCCCGCCCCAGCGCGCTATCGCGACATTTTGCCCGAAGTCATGCGTCAGGTAAAAACCGAACCGGCCAGTTCGGACATGCAGGAAATGCTGCTCGATCAACTACTCGATCACGAGGACAGCAGCCGGGTTGTGCTGAGCTATGAAAACGTGATCTGCCGGCCGCATCTGGTGTTTGAAAACGCCGCACTCTACAGCAAGGCCAATTTCAAACTGCCCTGGCTGCGCAACGTCTTTGCCGACCACAAGGTCGAATTCATGATCGGCCTGCGCAACCCCGCCACCTTCATCCCCGAGGTCTTCGCACGTTGCGGCGCGCAAACTGACTTCGCAGCGTTCATGGGCGGCGTCGATCCGCTGGAGCTGCGCTGGTCCGAATTCCTGACCCGCATCCAGGAGGCCTGCCCGGACGTCTCCCTGTCCTGTTTCGTCTTTGAAGATACACCCATCACCTGGGCGCAGGTGGTCCGCAAAATCTCAGGTCTCAGCCCGATGGTTCCGATTGCGGGCGGGCTTGACCAATTGGGGACGCTCATGCAGCCCGAAGGCATGGTACGGCTGCGCACTTTCTTGAAAAACCACCGCCCCAAGACGGAAAGGCAGCGTGATCGCATCCTGTCGGCTTTCTGGGAGAAATACGCGATGGACGCCGAAATGGATCTCGATATTGATCTGCCCGACTGGGATCAGCACCTGGTGGATGAACTGACGAGGTCCTATGAAAGGGACCTTGAGTTTATCGAGCAGATGCAAGGCGTTAAGCTGATCACCCAGCCCGCCCTGCAGCCGCAGGAAGGCGTATCCTGAACGCAAAGCGGCGCGCTGAACCCCGGTCCGGACCCTGCACGCCGCCATGTCATGTGCCGCAATGTGATATGAAGGCCTGCGCCCCGCGCAGGCCAACCGTCCTCAGGACATCCCGAGCGCTTCTTTGTACATGTCGAGAATGGCCTCTTCCTCGGCGATCTCGTCAGAACTTTTCTTACGCAGAGCAATGATCTTGCGCATGACCTTGGTGTCGTAGCCGCGGCCTTTGGCCTCGGCCATCACCTCTTTCTGCTGATCGGCGATGTCCTTTTTTTCCATTTCCAGACGCTCAAAGCGTTCGATGAACTGGCGCAGCTCGTCAGCGGTAACTCGGTAGGAACTGTCGGGGCCGGGCTTGTAGTCGTCGTCCATCATATCGGGAGCCTTCCTGATGCGCTAAATGGGTCAAAATCGGAGCCTGATCCCTACCCCCCCGTCGCACGCAAGGCAAGCCTCACGCAGTCGGCTTTCGCCACATGTCCGGTGCAACAGCAAACTTGCGCCGAAGGACGCAAATCGTTAGGCGGAACGGCAAGGAAACAGACAAGATAAGGATGGCCCCATGGACTGGCTGATCTGGATCGGCGCGGCCCTGACGCTTTTTGGCGTGGCTTTGCTCGGATATTGCATCGTGGCCGCGTTGAAGGCCAAAAAACTCGGCGGCAGCGAAGAGGACATTCGTCAGCGGCTGCAAAAAATCGTCGCCCTCAACATGGGCGCTTTGCTGATCTCGGCCATGGGGCTGGGCGCGGTGACGATTGGAATCATTCTGGCGTGACCCGGCACCCCAAGGCGGGACGACAGGTCCCGCGGGACAGCGTTTCCGACGCCATCTCACCAGTCGTTCTACTAGCAGAACAATAAGCGTGATTTTGCATCAAAAGCCTCAAAGTCAGCCAACCGTCTCATAATCGTAAACAGTATTCGCACCGGCATCGCATTTTCTTTCGGTCGCCGGGAAAACGACATATTCGTTGAGAAAGGCAACAAGATAGACCGTTTTCAGGCAAGGGCCCTATGTAAATGAGCGAGGCGCACCCAGATCTTCAGGCAGCCTTTGATGCGCTGGACGATATTTCGGATCTGTCCCACGTGGCTTGGCGTGACGCGGTTGAAGAGTTCTCCGAAGAATATGGGTATATGCTGCCACTCGGGCCGCATTTCTCAGCGGCCTTTCTGGATAGCAGTCCGCGGCTTCTGGTCTGTTTCGACAGTTTCGAATCTGCCACCGAACGCGCAGCCAAAGGCTATCCGATGGGGATGGGACTTGCCGCCACCCACGGCTGGTCCAGCCTAAGTTTGCTGTCGCACAGCACGGATCTGCGGGATGGCTGGTTTCGCAACGGTGCGATCTACCGGTATTTCGACCGTCTGGTGGATGACGGATTTTTCGAGGATTTCGATCAGGTCGTATTCTATGGGGCCGGGGCACATGGCTATGCTGCAGCCGCCTATTCGGTTGCCGCCCCGGGCAGCACCGTAATCGCGGTGGCACCGCAGGCGACCCTGAACGGGCGGCTGGCCTCATGGGACAATCGGTTTCCCGACACCCGGCGGATGGATTTTACCAGCCGCTATGGCTTCGCCCCCGATATGGTGGATGCCGCGCAACAGGCGGTGATCCTCTATGATCCCGCGATCGACGCCGATGCGACCCATGCGGCCATGTTTTACCAACCGCACGTCCTGCGCCGTCCCTGCCGCTTGTTCGGAACGGACCCGGAATTTGAAATGATGGAAATGGGCGCGCTTGAGCAGATCCTTTGCGCCGCCATGGAGGGTGCGCTGACCGCGCACAGCCTGACACGGGCACTGCGCAAGCGCCGGGATAACATGGGCTATCTGCGTCGTCTCCTGTCCGCGCTGCCGCCCGAAAAACACCCGCTACGCACGGCGCTCCTGTGTCGTCACGCCGCCGGGACCGGTCGGGCAGGGCCAAGGTTTCAACGCGCTATGGAGAGCGCCCTGGAACAGTTAGAGGCGCAGATGGACGCGCAACCGGCCTCGACAGCACAATAATTCGCTTCAAGGCCGCGAGGACAGAAGATCAGGCCAGGCCGCCTTCTTCCTCGACGAAACGCGCGATGGCTTCGGTGCCCTCACCGTTGCGAAGCGCGGCCATGACATAGGCCCCCTGCCCACGCGCCCGTTTGGTATCGCTTTCCAAAAGCTCGCGATCCACCCCCACATAGGGGGCCAAATCGACCTTGTTCACCACCAGAAGATCCGATCGCGTCACCCCCGGCCCGCGTTTGCGCGGAATGTCCTGCCCGGCGGCCGTGTCGATCACATAGATCGTCAAATCGGCCAGTTCAGGTGAAAAGGTCGCGGCCAGATTGTCGCCGCCGCTTTCGATCAGGATCACATCGAGATCTGGAAAGTTTGCCGTCAGATCGGCCACTGCAGCGAGATTGATCGAGGCATCTTCGCGGATCGCCGTATGCGGACAGCCGCCGGTTTCAACGCCGCGAATGCGCTCCATCGGCAGGATCTGCTGGCGCATCAGCGCCTCGGCGTCCTCGCGGGTGTAGATGTCATTGGTGATCACCGCGATCGAATATTTTTCGGACAACGCTTTCGCGAGCGCACCGGTCAGCGTCGTTTTGCCCGCGCCCACGGGGCCGCCGATTCCAACGCGCAAAGGTCCGTTTGGGGATACCATGTCCTGCTCTCCTGTCTCTGTGGTCTCAGGTTTTAAAAATACGCACGTCCATGTCCTCATGCCGGGCAGATCCCAGATCTGCGGCAAAGGCCCCCGTGCTGAGGGTGTCCGGGCTGGCTGTCACGGCCTGGGCCACCAGTTCTTCGATCGCGTCATGCAGATTGGACAGAACACGCTGCCCCGCTGCCTGGCCGAGCGGCACGAAACGCACCCCGGCAGATACGAGGTTGGAGGTAAAACTGTGCAAATACAACGAAATCACCGTGCGCGGCGACAGATCCAGATCGCGGGCCGCGACCCCGACCGCCACCGGCAAGGCCCGCGGCGGGGCCTCTACCCCGCCCATCTGCGCCACGGTCTTTGCGAAGGCCGTCCCCTGTTCAAAGGTTTCCGCCCAGCGTTCGCGCGTGGCCGCCAGCGCCTCGGCCAGCGCAGCCATCTCATCAGCATCCGCGCCCTGAAGCGTCATCGACAGCAGCCAGGCATCAATCTTGCCGCCACCCTTGGTCAGGGTCAGGCGCAGCCAGTCTTCCAGAGCATCGGCGTCGGACACCATCTCCTCTGCGATCGCCAATTCCAAAGCATGCGAATAAGCAAAAGATCCCAGCGGAAAGGCCGGAGAAAGCCATTGGGTCAGCGTCAGAAGGCTGCGGTCAGTCATGATGGTGGGGGTGATGCCCGTGGTCGTGATCATGGCTGTGGTCATGGTCGTGGTGATGATCATGATCATGAGAATGCCCGTGCTCGTGCGAATGGCCGTGGCTGTGGCCATGACTGTGACCGTGATCATGCCCCATCGTGCGCCCATGCCCATAGGCCCCGCCCTCGGGGGTGAACGGGGCAATGATCTCGCTCACTGTCGCGCCCAGCTGTTCCAGCATCGCCCTGAGCACCGGATCGCGCTGTATCACCAGACGATCCGCCGCGATTTCACAGGGCGTATGACGGTTGCCGATGTGCCAGGCATACCGCGTCACCGTGTCCCCCGTGACCTGCAGCAGCTCTTCTTCTGCCGCCACAACGCCAATCACGCGCCCGTCTTCCAGACGAAACCCATCGCCTTCAGCCACGGAAACGGTCTGCGGCAGGTCGATAAAGAATGCCTCTCCGCCCTTCGTGGTCAGCTTCTTGCGACGCAGCAACCGCTGATCATAGGTCAGCGCCACCGTATCCGTTGCCTCTGCCGCCCCGGCGGCCACGACGTCAAACGCCTTTTGCGTGCTCATCGCGTCAACTCCTTCAGTCTTTCGTCTTCCACACCTGCCACACATTGTCTGTCATCGACAGGCAAAAGCGGGGCAATTACACGCCCCCCGCGCATATTCTCTCGGCCCGCCGTTTCCTCAGAACAGGAAATAGCGCTGCGCCATCGGCAGCTCCTTTGCGGGCGCGCAGGTCAGCAACTCGCCATTGGCGCGCACCTCGTAGGTTTCCGGGTTCACCTCGATCTCGGGCGTGGCATTGTTCATCACCATGGACGATTTGCCGATGTTGCGGGTGTTTTCGACGGCAACGGTCTCCTTGGCCAGCCCAAGCGATTTGCCAAGCCCGTTGGCCTGCGCCGCCTGCGACACGAACAGAACGGCAGAGTTTTCCACCGACCGGCCCATCGAGCCGAACATTGGGCGGGTGTAGACCGGTTGCGGCGTCGGGATGGACGCATTCGGATCGCCCATCTGCGCCACGGCAATTGAGCCACCGAGCAGCACCATTTCGGGCTTCACGCCGAAAAACGCCGGGGACCAGACCACAAGGTCGGCGCGTTTGCCCACCTCGATCGAGCCGATCTGTGTCGACATACCATGGGCAATTGCCGGGTTGATAGTGTATTTCGCGACATAGCGTTTTGCGCGCAAATTATCGTTGTCACCGGTTTCCTCAGGCAGACGTCCGCGCTGTTTCTTCATCTTGTCAGCGGTCTGCCATGTGCGGATGATCACCTCACCAACACGACCCATGGCCTGACTGTCCGAGGAAATCACCGAGAAGGCGCCCATGTCATGCAGGATGTCTTCTGCGGCAATGGTTTCCTTGCGGATACGGCTTTCGGCAAAGGCGACATCTTCAGGAATGGATTTGTCGAGGTGGTGACAGACCATGAGCATGTCGAGATGCTCTTCGAGCGTGTTTTGCGTGAACGGCCGGGTCGGGTTGGTCGAAGACGGCAGGACATTTTCATAGCCAACAACTTTGATGATGTCCGGCGCATGACCGCCACCGGCGCCTTCGGTGTGATAGGCGTGGATCGTCCGGCCTTTCAGTGCGGCCAGCGTGTTTTCGACAAAGCCGCTTTCATTGAGCGTATCGGTGTGAATCATCACCTGCACGTCCATGTCATCGGCCACAGACAGGCAGCAATCGATGGCACCGGGCGTGGTGCCCCAGTCTTCGTGCAGCTTGAGCGCCGCGGCCCCGGCATTGACCATTTCCACCAGCGCATCGGGTTTCGACGCATTGCCCTTGCCCGCCAGCGCGATGTTCATCGGCACACCGTCCAGCGCCTGAAGCATCCGCCCCAGATGCCACGGCCCCGGCGTGCAGGTTGTCGCCAGCGTGCCATGCGCCGGCCCGGTGCCGCCGCCCAGCATGGTGGTCAGACCGGAATGCAGCGCATCCTCGATCTGCTGCGGGCAGATAAAGTGAATGTGGCTGTCAAAGCCGCCTGCCGTGATGATACGGCCTTCGCCCGCGATCACCTCGGTGCCCGGCCCAATGATGATGTCGACGCCCGGCTGGGTGTCGGGGTTCCCGGCCTTGCCGATGCCTGCAATGCGTCCGCCCTTCAGACCGATGTCGGCCTTGAAGATCCCGGTGACATCAAGGATCAGCGCGTTGGTGATCACCGTATCCACGGCGCCCTGCGCCCGCGACAGTTGCGACTGGCCCATGCCATCGCGGATCACCTTGCCGCCCCCGAATTTCACCTCTTCACCATAAAGCGGCGCGTTCTTGCCCTCGCCCGCCAGATCGACGGTCAGGTCGGCTTCGACCTCGATGATCAGATCCGTGTCCGCCAGTCGCACCTTGTCGCCGGTGGTCGGGCCGAACATATCGGCATAGGTCGCGCGGGAAATCTTTGCAGGCATTCTGTGTCCCTCTCAATGCATCTCATAGACGGCGCGCATCTCTTGGGTGCGCTGGCGCGTCAGGTGTTCTTTGCAACTGTAAACGATCAAGGGCTGCATAGAGCCGCCCTCAAACAGGAAACCTTCGGCCTCACAGGCGGCGTCGCGATAGGGCACCCAGGCACGTTGCGCATCACGCAGCGCATCTTGTGCCGCAAGGCTCCAGTTTTCGCTGACGCCCAGCGCCCAGCCGTAAGTTTCGTTCAGCTCCTCATCGGCCTGCTGCCAGGCCTGATAGGCGCAAAAGTTCATTTCGGACTGTATCATCGGATTGTCGCAATCGATCTTACGGTCCTCGGCAAGGACCGGTGTCGCCGCAAGGGCGCACGCTATGACACAGGCCCGGATCACAATGCGCCCATGACCTTTTGGTTGAACCCAAAGACCTCACGCGTGCCCGCCAAAGGCACAAGGCTGACTGCGCGGGTCTGGCCCGGCTCGAAACGCACCGCGGTTCCGGCGGCGATGTCCAATCGCTGGCCACGGGCGGCTTCACGATCAAACGCCAGCGCGCTGTTGGTTTCATAGAAATGATAATGCGAGCCGACCTGCACCGGGCGGTCACCGGTGTTGGACACTTCAATCACGGTCACCTCTGCGCCCGCGTTCAACTCGATTTCGCCCTCTTGGATGAAATATTCTCCGGGGATCATGGCTGGGGCTCCTTAGCGAATGGGATGGTGAACGGTGACGAGTTTCGTGCCATCTGGAAAGGTGGCTTCGACCTGAACCTCGTGGATCATCTCGGCGATGCCGTCCATGCACATGTCCTTGGTCACCACATGGGCCGCCGATTGCATCAGTTCAGACACCATCTTGCCGTCGCGCGCGCCCTCGACCACGAAATCCGTGATCAGCGCAATCGCCTCGGGGTGGTTCAGCTTGACGCCGCGCTCCAGCCGTCCGCGGGCGACCATGGCGGCGACCGACACCAGAAGCTTGTCCTTTTCCCGTGGGGTCAGGTTCATCATTCACCTCTTTTTCTTCTTTCCTCTGCGCGTTGGCGCAGAGATCACATCTGCCAGACGCGCGGCACATCCACGCCCCTGATCTGTTTCAACACCTGCGCCACATAGCGGCGCAGCGGATATCCATCCTGGGCCATGGCCCGGATCAACAGCTTTCCGTTCCAGCCCGACACACCTGCGCTGACACCATCCTGACGCAGACGCTTGAGGCTGTCAGCCAGATCTTCGGCCCCCGGCGCAAACAGCCCAAGGGTGGCAATCGCCCGCGCGCCGTTCAAGGTCACACCGTGATCTCGCGCGGCCAGAAGATCCGCGTCGATTTCCAATGGGTCGAGATATTCCATCCGGCCGGCACGGATCACCTCGCGCCGGTCGCTCAGATGCAGACGATCAATGGTTTCCCCCATCGCCGCCCGTCCCAGCACCAGAGATTCCACGAAGAGAAACCGGGCGTCCCCGGCGATCTTGGCGCGTGTGCTGCGGCTGAGACGCGAGGTTTCAAACAAAATCGTTTCCTGTGGCAGCCATTCGAGATCGGCCCCGGCCCCTGCGCACAGATCGACATGCACCTGCGCATCACGCCCCTGCGCCACCGAAGCATAGGCCCGCTCCGCAGTCTGCGTGGTGCCGATAAGGCGCACACCGGCCTCGGCGGTCAGGCTGTAACTGAGCTCATCCCCGGCCGTCAGCCCGCCCGAAGTGTTCAGAAACACCACCTCCGGAACCGGGCTGTAGACCTTGGGCAACATCGCCTTGGCAGAGCCCGACTGGTGCAAATCCTTCAACCCGCGCGACCCCATCACCACGCTGGCAGCCCCCCGCACACGCTGCATCAGCGGCGCCGGGCTGTCGGTGGGTGTCACAGGGATGTCGCGCATCAGGTCCTCCAGATCGACTTGCACGCTAGCCTTTGGCGGCAGAGAGCTTCAATCCCACATGCGACCAAGCCCCGCCGACACGCCGGAAAAACTGACCAGACGCTTAAAAAATAAGCAAGCTTTCGGAGGCTCTGCCATCTGGCGCTTTGCTGTCGAAAGAGGTACAGAAATGCCATGACCGACACACTCACGATCCGCCGCCCCGACGACTGGCATCTGCATCTGCGCGATGGCGCCATGCTGGAAGCCGTCCTGCCCGAAACCGCGCGCCATTTTGCCCGCGCCATCATCATGCCGAACCTTGTTCCGCCCGTGGTGAGCTCGGATGACGCCTCCGCCTATCGCGAGCGCATCCTCAAGGCCAACCCGCGCAAGGGCCAATTCGATCCTCTGATGACGCTCTACCTGACCGAGCAGACGGATGTAGATGACGTGGCTTTTGCCCATGCCTCGGGTCTGGTCAAAGCCGTGAAGCTCTATCCTGCGGGAGCAACGACCAACTCGGCCTCTGGTGTGCGCGATTTTGATAACGTCCGTCCTGTGCTGGAAAAAATGGCCGAGATTGGCCTGCCACTGTGCATCCACGGCGAGGTCGTGACACCGGATGTCGACATCTTCGACCGGGAAAAGGTCTTTATCGAAACCGTGCTCGACCCGATCCGCCGTGCCACACCGGGCCTGAAAGTGGTGATGGAGCATATCACCACGAAAGACGGAGTCGACTATGCCCGTTCTGCCGATGGCAATCTGGGCGCAACGATCACCACGCACCACCTCGTGATCAACCGCAACCACATTCTGGTCGGCGGCATCAAACCGCATTATTACTGCCTGCCCGTCGCCAAACGCGAAACCCACCGCCAAGCGCTAGTCGAGGCCGCCACCTCGGGCGATCCGCAGTTCTTTCTGGGCACGGACTCGGCCCCACATCTGGATGGGGCAAAGGAAAATGCCTGCGGCTGTGCTGGCTGTTTCACCGCCACCAACACCATGTCGATCCTCGCGGAAGTCTTTGAACAGCAAGGCGCACTGGACAAGCTGGAAGCATTCACCTCGATCAACGGCCCGACCTTCTACGGCTTGCCGCTCAATGAGGCGACGATCACCCTGCGCAAAGGCGAGCCGGTGCAATATCCCGCAAAAATCGACACCCCAAACGGTCCCGTGACCGTCTTTGACCCGCAAATGCCGCTCCATTGGAGCGTCGAGGCCTAACCGAAGAGACAGAGACCATGATCCCCACGTCCTTTCCCGATGAAACGGAAATCGCCCGCCTGACCGCACGCATGCTGCTGGAAATCGGCGCGGTGAATTTTCGCCCCGAAGACCCGTTCATTCTGGCCTCTGGCCTGCCTTCACCGACTTATATCGATTGCCGCAAGCTGATCTCCTATCCGCGCATTCGCTCCACCCTGATGGACTTCATGGCGGTGCAGATCATGCGCGAGGCCGGTTTTGAAGCCTTCGACAACATCGCAGGCGGCGAGACCGCGGGCATCCCTTTCTCGGCCCTTGTCGCCGAACGTCTGGGCCTGCCGATGACCTATGTGCGCAAGAAGCCCAAGGGCTATGGCCGCAACGCCCGCATCGAAGGCGAGATGACCGAAGGTCAGCGCGTGCTTCTGGTCGAGGACCTGACCACCGATGGTGGTTCCAAACTGTCCTTCGTCGACGCGATCCGTGACACCGGCGCAACCTGCAACTGGACCGCTGTGATCTTCTACTACGGCATCTTCCCGGAAACCGAGAAAACACTCGGCGATCACGGCGTCAAGCTGATCAGCCTGTGCACCTGGTGGGACGTGCTGGCGGAAGCGAAGAAACAGAAAGTCTTTGACGAAAGCACCCTGGCCGAAGTCGAACACTTCCTGGGGGCTCCGCGTGCCTGGCAGGAAAAACACAAAGCAAGCTGAGGCGTTCCCCGCCGGATGACCTCAGTTCAAACGCCGCCTTAGGGCGGCGTTTTTGCTTTACCGGCAAAGCCTTCGGCGAGATCTTGCAGGTCAGGCCGTTTATCCACAGGTTATACACTTTGAAACGCACCGCCGAGTTGGGTATGCAGGACAAACCCGCCGGGTCCAACGCGACTCGCGCAGGCAGTTCACCGAACAGACGACACTGCGCCAACGCAGGCGACATCGAACACACGGGGCGAAAAGGCACGACATGAGTGATATCGCGACAATTCCTGACAGCCATTCCCCCGACACAGCGGAGGCCGCAAGCCCGGCCAAACCGTCAAGCAAGGACGATGGATCGGCCGCGCTCATCACCTCTTACGCCGGGGCTGTTCCGCATAATATCGAAGCGGAACAACAGCTTCTGGGCGCTTTGCTGACCAACAACGATGTCTATGACCGCATTGCTTCGGTGATGTCGGCGGATCACTTTTTTGATCCGGTGCATAAGGATATCTTTGAAAAAGCCGCCGAGCGCATTTCCAAGAACATGCTGGCCTCACCGGTCACGCTGAAGGCCTATATGGAAGACCATGAGGGCCTGCGCGAATTGGGCGGCCCGGCCTATCTGGCGAAACTGGCCGCCAGCGCGATCTCGACCTATGCGGTCCGGGACTATGCGCAGCTGATTTACGACCTGTTCCTGCGCCGCCAGCTGATCGAACTGGGCAATGAAATTGCGGGGTCTGCAGCCTCCGGGGCGGACCTGCGCGATCCCAGCGAACAAATCGTCGCCGCCGAACAGCGGCTTTACACGCTGGCCGAACAGGGCAAGGGCGAAAGCGGCTTCACCTCATTCCTGTCCGCTGTCACGCAGGCCGTCCAGAACGCCAATGCCGCCTATGAGCGCGGCGGCGGCATGGCCGGGATCGCCACCAAGCTGACCGATCTGGACAAGAAAATGGGGGGGCTGCATCCCTCTGACCTGATCATTCTGGCCGGGCGCCCGTCGATGGGGAAAACCTCGCTGGCGACCAACATCGCGTTCAACATCGCCAAGACCTATCGCAAAGGCCAACTGCCCGACGGGCGGCAAGGGGCGGTCGAAGGCGGCGTTGTCGGCTTTTATTCGCTGGAGATGAGCGCCGAACAGCTGGCCGCGCGTATTCTGGCCGAAGCCTCTGAGATTTCGTCCCACAAGATCCGTCAGGGCGACATGACCGAGGAAGAATTCCGCCGCTTCGTGGAAGCCGCGAAGACGCTGGAAAGCTGCCCGCTCTATATCGATGACACGCCCTCGATCCCGATTTCGCAGCTGGCCGCCCGGGCCCGCCGCCTGCAACGGACGCATGGCCTTGATCTGCTAATCGTCGACTACCTGCAGCTGGTGCGTGGCACCGCGCGCTCTGAAGGCAACCGGGTGCAGGAGATCGGCGAGATCTCCATGGGTCTCAAGGCCATTGCCAAGGAACTGAACATCCCGGTGATCGCCCTGTCCCAGTTGAGCCGGACGGTGGAAAGCCGTGACGACAAACGCCCGCAGCTGTCGGATTTGCGGGAATCCGGCTCGATCGAACAGGACGCCGACGTGGTGATGTTCGTCTATCGCGGCGAATACTACAAAGAACGTGAAAAACCCGATGACGACAATCTGGAAGCCATGGAAAAATGGATGGCCGACATGGAACGCCTGCACGCCAAGGCCGAGGTGATCCTGGGCAAGCAGCGTCACGGTCCCATCGGCACGGTCGAGTTGAGCTTTGAGGCGCAATTCACGCGCTTTGGCAACCTCGCCCGCGAGGATCAGGGATACACAGACTATTAATCTCCAAGCAAAGGAGTGACCCTGCCCGTCCGGCCTGCCAGCCTTTCGGCTTGCCCCCCGGACCACACGGGGTCACAAAACGACCATGGGCACATCTGTTCTTCATATCGACCTCAATGCCATCGCCGACAACTGGCGCGCGCTGGATCAACTGACCTCACCAGCCACCGAAACGGCTGCCGTGGTCAAGGCGGACGCCTATGGTCTGGGGGTTGGAAAGGCCGCACGCAGCCTGATGAAAGCGGGCGTGAAAAGCTTTTTCGTCGCCGCCGCCGAGGAAGGCGTGGCCCTGCGTGACGCCGTTGGTCCGACCCCGTGGATCGGGGTGTTCGGGGGCCACATGGCAGGCGACACCGATATGATCGCGGACATGCATCTGACGCCGATGCTGAATTCGCTCGATCAGATCACCCGCCATCTCGAAGCCCTGCCCGGCGCCTCTTTCGGGATTCAGCTCGACACCGGCATGAACCGGCTTGGTCTGGAGCCCGCCGAGTGGGACGCGGTCAAGGATCTGGTGATGAAGGCAGGCCCCGATCTTCTTATGTCGCATCTGGCCTGCTCCGACGAGCCGGACCATCCGATGAATGCCCAACAGCTTGCCGCCTTTCACGCCATGACCGATGGTCTGGCGGTACGCAAGGCGCTCTCGGCCACCGGAGGGATTCTGCTGGGGCCGGACTATCATTTCGATCTCGTGCGCCCTGGCATCGGCCTCTATGGCGGCCTGCCCTTCGAAGCGGCCAAACCTGTCGTGCGCGTCGAATGCCCCGTGATCCAGACCCGCGATGTCATGCCCGGCGAATCCGTCGGCTATGGCAACACATGGATCGCGGAACAGCCGACCCGCGTGGCCACCGTCTCGGCAGGCTATGCGGATGGGATTTCGCGCCAGATTTCGAACAAATGCGTGCTGTTTGACGGCGACACCCCCTGCCCGCTGATTGGGCGGGTGTCGATGGACCTGATCACGGTGGACATCACCCATCTGGATCACACACCACGGTCTCTTGATCTGTTGTCATCCCATCAGACGGTTGACGACATCGCCGAGATCGCCGACACCATCGGCTATGAAATCCTGACATCGCTCGGGCAACGCTATCAAAAACGGTATATTGGATGAGTGCAGCGCGTTTGATCACCCGGCCTTTGGCCCGCCTTGGGGGCGCTGTGCTGGGGGCACTGGCCGCGATCGGTCGGGTGACGCTGTTTGCGCTGTCTGCCGCCCGGCATTGCGTCACCCCGCCTTTCTACCGCAACGAGATCCTGCACGCGCTGATGAATGTCGGCTACCTGTCCCTGCCGGTGGTCGGGCTGACCTCGGTGTTCACCGGGGCGGCACTGGCCTTGCAGATCTACGCCGGTGGCGCGCGGTTTTCCGTCGAACAGCTGGTGCCGCAGATCGTCGCGCTTGGCATCGTGCGCGAATTGGGACCGGTGATGGTCGGGCTGATGATGGCGGCGCGGGTGACCTCTTCGGTGGCGGCCGAAATCGCCACGATGAAGGTCACCGAACAGATCGACGCGCTGGTCACACTCTCGACCCATCCGATGAAATATCTCACTGCACCGCGGATGCTGGCCGGGCTTGTGACCGTGCCGCTTCTGGTTGCGGTCGGCGACATCATCGGCATTTTCGGCGGCTGGTTTTTGGCCGTGAAAACACTGGATTTCAACTCCGCGACCTATCTCAAGAACACCGCCGATTTCCTGCAGATGAATGACATCGTCTCGTCTCTGACCAAAGGCGCGGTCTTTGGCGTGATCGCCACGCTGATGGGCTGCTACTTCGGCATGAATTCCGGGCGCGGCGCACAGGGCGTGGGTCAGGCGACGAAAACCTCCGTGGTGGCCGCCGCCGTTCTGATCCTGGCCGCCAACGTGCTTTTGACACAGGCGTTTTTCACCTCATGATCCAGCTCGAAGACATCCATAAGGCCTTTGGCCCGAAAGAGATCCTGCGGGGCGTAAACCTGCATGTCGCCCGGGGCGAAAGCTGCGTCATCATTGGCGGATCCGGCACCGGGAAATCGGTGACGCTGAAATGCATTCTTGGGCTGATCACCCCGGACCGCGGCACCATTCGCGTCGATGGCGAAGACATCACCGCCACAGGCGACCGAGATGCTTTTCTGGCCCGCTTTGGCATGCTGTTTCAAGGGGCCGCGCTGTTTGACAGCCTGCCGGTCTGGCAAAACGTCGCCTTCCGGCTGTTGCGCGGTTCGCTCAAACGCCCCCGCGCCGAAGCCAAGGACATCGCGATCCAAAAGCTGCGCCGCGTCGGCCTGTCGCCGGATGTGGCAGATCTGTTCCCGGCAGAACTGTCGGGCGGCATGCAAAAACGCGTGGGGCTGGCCCGGGCCATCGCCGCCAATCCCGAGATCATCTTTTTCGATGAGCCAACCACCGGGCTGGACCCGATCATGGCGGGCGTGATCAATGAGCTGATCCGCGAAATCGTGGTGGAAATGGGCGCAACCGCCGTGACCATCACCCATGACATGACCTCGGTGCGCGCCATTGCCGACAAGGTCGCCATGCTGCACCATGGCAAGATCCGATGGCATGGGCCGGTGCAGGAGATGGACACCGCCGACGATCCCTATTTGCACCAGTTCATCACCGGATCGGCCGAAGGGCCCATCGAAACCCTGCGATAACCCGGAGATTTCCGTTATGCCATGGCTCGCCCTTGCCCAAAAACTGGCCTTTTGGTTCCCGGTGGTGCTGGCCGTCATCCTCTGGCGGTCGCAACGTGCCCGTGCCTTGTGGCTATTGGGCCTGACTGTCCTGCAGTTTCTCGCGCTTGTCGTGGTGCGCAGCGTGGCCAGCGGCTATGCCGCTGACGCGGTCGTGCCCCCATGGGACGTGGTGCTGTTCATGCAACTGTTTCAGGTTCTGCCACTGATCGTGCTGATGGTGCTGGTCGCCCGTGCAACCTCTTTACTGGCCAGCGACATGCGCGGACGCCGGGTGATCCGGATCGCGGGCATCCTCTATCTGGCCTTTGGGGCCTTCGTGCTGATGATCCTTGTGCGGGATCTGTTCGGCGGGGCCTGAGAAATGCGGGGGGGATGGCTGCGGGGTGCCAATCTGACCTTGCTGGTGCTGTTTCCCATCGCCTGGAGCGCGCCGCTGTTGCGCGCGGGCCTGTTGCCGCTGTTCCGCCTATCGGAAATATCTGTGGTCTCGGGCATTGCCGCGCTCTGGCACAAGGACATGGCCCTCGCGCTGGTGGTCATTTTCTTTGCCATGATCGCACCCATCGCCAAGGTCCTTGCCCTTGAGGCCCTGCTGGGCGGACGCCTGCCTCCCCGTCTCAAGCCTGCGCTTTTTCATCTGGGTCGGCTGGGCATGGCCGATGTGTTTCTCATCGCCATCTATATCACCGTGATTAAGGGCATGGGGGTCGGCCGCGTCGAAGTCGGCTGGGGACTGTATCTGTTCACCTTCTGCGTTCTGCTCAGTCTTGCCATGAGTATTTTCGCAGCAAAGGAAACAAAGTGCGCTTGAAAGTCGCCCGGCAAACAGACTAGAACGAAGCAAGAACAACATTCAGAACACGCGGAGCGCGCCATGGCCAAGGCCCAGAAAAATTTCGTCTGCTCGAATTGCGGAGCGGTGACGACCAAATGGTCGGGGCGCTGTGACGGCTGCGGGGAATGGAACACCATTTCCGAAGAAAAGCCCCTGTCGGCTTCGGGCCCGGCCAAGAAAACTCTGGGCGGGTTGCGGGGCAAGGAAATCCCGCTCACAGATCTTTCCGCCAAGGAAGCGCCGCCGCCGCGCACATCTTCCGGGCTGACGGAATTCGACCGCGTCTTGGGCGGCGGGCTGGTGCCGGCTTCGGCCATTCTTGTCGGTGGCGATCCGGGGATCGGCAAATCGACGCTTTTGCTGCAAGCCGCTGCACGCTTTGCCGACAGCGGGTTGAAGGTGGTCTATATCTCAGGCGAGGAAGCCAGCGCACAGGTCCGGATGCGCGCCCGGCGTTTGGGACTGGCGCAGGCCAATGTGAAGCTGGGGGCAGAAACCAATCTGCGCGACATCTTGACGACGCTTGAGGCGGAAGCCCCCGACCTGGTGATCATTGATTCCATTCAGACCATGTGGGCCGACAATGTCGAGAGCGCCCCGGGCTCGGTCAGCCAGGTGCGGGCGGCGGCGCACGAACTTGTGACCTTTGCCAAAACCCGGGGTGTGTCCGTCGTGCTGGTCGGCCATGTCACCAAGGAAGGCCAACTTGCCGGTCCGCGCGTCGTGGAACATATGGTCGACACCGTTCTCTATTTCGAAGGCGAACGCGGGCATCAGTTTCGGCTTTTGCGCGCGGTGAAAAACCGCTTTGGGCCCGCCCATGAAATCGGTGTGTTTGAAATGACCGGCGACGGGCTGCGCGAGGTGTCGAACCCCTCCGCGTTGTTCCTGTCTGAACGTGATCAGCCAGTCGCCGGATCGGTGGTTTTCGCAGGAATTGAAGGCACCCGTCCGGTTCTGGTGGAGTTTCAGGCCCTCATCGCGCCCTCGCCCCACGCCCAGGCCCGGCGCACGGTGGTCGGTTGGGACGGGTCACGTCTGGCGATGATCTTGGCCGTGCTGGAATCGCGCTGCGGCGTGCCCTTTGCCGGGCTCGACGTCTATCTCAATGTGGCGGGCGGGATGAAAGTTTCTGAACCCGCCGCCGATCTGGCCGTGGCCGCCGCGCTTTTGTCCGCGCGAGAAGACGTCGCCCTGCCAAAAGATTGTGTGGTTTTCGGGGAACTTTCCCTCTCCGGAGGGCTGCGTCCGGTCGGTCAGACCGAAAACAGGTTGAAAGAAGCGAAAAAACTTGGTTTTTCATCGGCCATCGCTCCTGCCCGGTCCAAAGCCGTTGAAAAGAGCGGTATGGATGTCCGGCAGATGGGTGATCTGGTCGGATTTGTCGGAGAGATTTTCGGCGCCGGGTAAGGCGCCCAACAGCAAAGTGAGGCGCCATGGACGGCTTTACTATCATTGACGGCATTGTGGCGCTGGTCATCATTGTCTCGGCCCTTCTGGCCTATTCGCGCGGGTTTGTCCGCGAAGGCATGTCGATCGCAGGCTGGATCGTGGCCGCCATTCTCGGCTATATCTTCGCGCCCCAAGCGGTGCCGCTGGTTAAGGAAATCCCCTATCTGGGCGATTATATCGCGGGATCGTGTGAACTCTCGGTGATCACCGGGTTCTTTGCGGTCTTCGCAGTGGCGCTGATCGTGGTTTCGCTGTTTACGCCGCTGTTTTCCTCGGCGGTGCAGCGGTCTGCACTGGGCGGCATTGATCAGGGGCTGGGCTTTCTCTTTGGCGTTCTGCGTGGCATCATCCTTGTCGCCGTGGCGCTGGTGATCGTCGACCGTGTGGCCACCGGCGACCCGATCGAGGTTCTGGAAAATTCGCGCACAGCCAAGGTTTTTGCGCGCAGTGCCGATAAGCTCGATGACAGCTTGCCGGACGATGCGCCGGGCTGGATCACCGCCCGCTATGAGGCATTGGTCAACAGCTGCACCGAATAAGATCTCGCAAAGCGACACGCTTTGAAAACGGCCCACCTCCACGGTGTGGCCGTTTTTCTTTGCGCGAACCGGCGTTAGACGCCGGACAGATCGCGCAAAACGTGAAGAAAGAAATGTTATCCTTTCGTGACACTCGCTGCGATAGGTCTTAAAGGAGGGGCGACCCCCATGCGATAGGATTCGGAGCCACAGCCTGATGCTCGACATGCCGCCCGCCACGCCCTTTGATGATGACAAGCTGAAAGAGGAATGCGGCGTCTTTGGCGCCATCGGCGTGACCGATGCAGCCTCTTTCATCGCCCTCGGCCTGCACGCGCTGCAGCACCGCGGTCAGGAAGCCGGGGGGATCGTCACCCATGATCCCGAAGCCGGGTTCCAATCCGCCCGGCGATTTGGCTACGTGCGTGACAATTTCACCTCGCAAAACGTGATCCAGTCCCTGCCCGGTTCCATCGGCATCGGCCATGTACGCTATTCCACAGCCGGATCGAAAGGCACCACCGCGATCCGCGATGTGCAGCCTTTCTTTGGCGAGTTTTCCATGGGCGGCGCAGCGATTGCCCACAACGGCAACATCACCAATGCCGAAGCATTGCGGCGCGAACTGATTGATCGCGGGTCGATTTTTCAGTCTTCTTCGGACAGCGAATGCATCATCCATCTGATGGCCCGGTCGCTTCAGCGCAACATCCCTGAGCGGATGAAAGACGCTCTGCGCCGCGTCGAAGGGGCCTTTTCCGTCGTAGCCATGACCCGCACCAAGCTGATCGGCGTGCGGGACCCGCGAGGCGTGCGTCCGCTGGTTCTAGGCAAAATCGGCGACAAGGGCTATGTGCTCTCCTCCGAGACCTGCGCGCTCGACATCATCGGTGCAGAGTTCGTGCGCGAGATCGAACCCGGCGAAATGGTCGTCATTTCGGACGGCAAGGTCACAAGCTCCAAACCGTTTGAAGCCCAGCCGTCACGGTTTTGCATCTTCGAACATGTCTATTTCTCCCGCCCCGACAGCATTCTGGAAGGCCGGTCCGTCTATGAGACCCGCCGCCAGATCGGTGTTGAGCTGGCGAAAGAGGCCCCTGTCGATGCCGATCTCGTCTGCCCTGTTCCCGACAGCGGCACGCCCGCAGCCATCGGCTATGCCTTTGAAAGCGGCATTCCCTACGGAATGGGCATCATTCGCAACCAATATATGGGCCGGACGTTCATCGAGCCGTCGGAGCAGATCCGCAACATGGGCGTGCGCCTGAAACTGAACGTCAACCGTGCCCTGATCCGTGGCAAACGCATCATCTTGGTGGACGACAGCGTGGTGCGCGGCACCACATCGCGCAAGATCAAGGACATGCTGCTGGATGCCGGTGCGGCAGAGGTGCATTTCCGCATCGCCTCGCCGCCCACCATGTGGCCCTGTTTCTATGGCGTAGACACGCCGGATCGGGACAAGCTGCTGGCGGCACAGATGAGCGTCGAAGAAATGCGTCAGCATCTGGATGTCGACAGCCTGCAGTTCATCACGTTGGACGGTCTCTATCGCGCGGCCGGTGTCACGGAAGGCCGCGACCCCAAGGCGCCGCGCTATTGCGATGCCTGTTTTTCCGGCGAATACCCGGTGGTTCCCTCCGACATGGTGGCCAAAGGGTTCGAGCTGAAATCCTCCGCAAACTGAGCGGCATTGCCATTCCGCATTTTGTTCGCCCGCAGGCCCTTCGCGTTCTGCGGGCGGATTTGCATGCGCGACACCAATGGCATTTTCATCCGTTCTGCGTTAGACGCAACCAGCGACCCACAGTGCGACAAAGGACTGCCCATGGCCTCCATTCTTGACCTCGACCCGCGCTGGCGCGCGCTCACGGATCCCGATGGCCCCTACGGCGGGGTGATCGACATCGGCTTTGACCATCCCTCCGACTGGCCGCACGACCAACGCGGGGATCAGCCGTTTGTCAAAGCGGGAGACGATCAACTGGCCTCGGAACTGTGCCGCCTTGAAGACGCAAGGTATCTTTGCGCGACGCTTTCCTTGCCCATTCGCGGTTCTGATGAGGCGGTGATGATCGCACTCTGGGCCGAGGTGCCTCCCCCCTTGTTCTATGCCTATCTGGATCTTCTGGACGGAGGCCCGGTCCCCGCCACCGCCCTGGCGACGCTGGCCAATGATCTGTCGCCTCTGGTCGCACAGGACAGCCCGCTTACCCTGGAGTTTGGCGATGGCAGTGCCCGCCCGGCGGGTAGGCTCACCGGAATTGCCGATATCTCGCTCGACGATCTTCTGGCGCTTTACGAAGCCAGTGGGACACTCACGCGCAGCGATCTCAATCCCTCTTGACCGCACAGGGTTTTGCCCGCACATCTTCTGACATGACAGAGCAGACAAAAATCGCCCTCATCACAGGCGCCTCCCGCGGCCTTGGCTTCTTTCTGGCAGAGGCGCTGGCGCCACGGTATCACATCGTCGCCGTGGCCAAGACCACCGGCGCGCTGGAAGAGCTTGATGACCGGATCAAGGCCAAAGGCGGCGAGGCCACCCTTGCCCCGATGGATGTGACCAATCCGGACGCCATGGCGCATCTCTGCCGGGGCATTTACGACCGCTGGGGGCATATCGACCTCTGGGCGCATACCGCCGTTTATGCGCAGCTTTTGTCCCCTGCCGACCATATGGACCCAAAAGACTTTGATCGCACGATGACCACGAATGCCATCGCGACCGGCAAGCTGATCCCGATGGTCTCGCCGCTTCTGGCCATGGCAGAGACGCCCGGCGACGTGTTGTTCTTTGAGGATGAACACACAGGCGAGAAATTCTTCGGGGCCTATGGTGCCTCCAAAGCCGCGCAGATTGCCATGGCGAAAAGCTGGCAGGCCGAATCCGCCAATATCGCCAAAGCCCCACGCATTCATATCCTGCGCCCGCGACCGATGCCGACAGCAACCCGCGCAAGGTTCTTCCCCGGAGAAGACAAGACCAGCCTCACCCACCCACGGGAAGAAGCCCCGCGCCTGCTGCAAGAGGCGGGGATTTCCTGAACCGCCCCATTGCGCCACCTGGCAGCGCTTTTCTCTGCTTTCCGCGTCTCATTTGAGGCCCGTGGCTTGCTGCGATTCCGCAGCTGCATTAAGGAAGAAAGCAACACAAGAGAAAGCAAAGCAATGCGTATCCTGATCACCAATGACGACGGCATCAACGCCCCCGGACTGAAAACCCTCGAAGCCATCGCCCATGAGGTGGCGGGACCAGAGGGTGAGATCTGGATCGTCGCCCCGGCCTTTGAACAATCCGGCGTGGCGCATTGCATTTCCTATGCCCATCCCACGATGATCAGCGAATTGGGACCGCGTCGCTGGGCTGCCGAAGGCTCCCCCGCCGATTGCGTTCTGGCCGGTCTCTATGACGTGCTGCCCGAACGCCCCGATCTGGTGCTCTCCGGGGTGAACCGCGGCAACAACGCGGGTGAAAACGTGATGTATTCCGGCACCATCGGCGGCGCCATGGAGGCCGCGCTACAAGGCGTCAAGGCCATCGCCCTGTCGCAGTTTCTGGGGCCGCAGAACTATCACCTAGACGACATGTTCGAAAGCGCAGCCGCCCACGGCGCCAAGGTCGTCAAACACCTGCTGGAAAAGGCGCCATGGGGCGACGGCGAAGAATACGGCCTGTTCTACAACGTCAACTTTCCGCCCCTGCCCGCCTCTGAGACCAAAGGCATGGAAGTCTGCCGTCAGGGCCGTCGCCCCAGCGCAGGTTTTGGCCTCGAAGGACAGATTTCGCCTTCGGGCCGCCGGTTCCTTTGGGTGCGCGGCTCGGAGCAATCCGTTGAAACCGGGCCGGGCACCGATGTGTCCTCCAATCTGGCTGGTCACATTTCGATCACCCCGCTGAGGGCGGATCTGACCGCGCATGATGCAATTGAAGGGCTGAAAGAGACGTTCTGATGACCATGGACGCCGAAGCCAAGATGCAGTTTCTCTACACGCTCCGCTCCAAGGGCGTGACTGATCTGCGGACGCTTCAGGCCATGGAAAAGATCGACCGGGGTGCCTTTGTCAAAGGCGTCTTCTCTGAGCGCGCCTATGAAGACATGCCGCTGCCGATTGCCTGCGGCCAGACGATTTCGCAACCCTCCGTGGTCGGTCTGATGACGCAGGCGCTCAATGTGCAGCCGCGCGACAAGGTGCTTGAGGTCGGCACTGGCTCTGGCTATCAGGCCGCCGTGCTTAGCCAGCTGTCCCGCCGCGTCTACACGGTGGATCGCTATGTCCGGCTGGTGCGCGACGCCCAACGGGTGTTCGATGCTTTGGGCATTGTCAATATCACCGCCATGGCCGTTGACGGCAGCCATGGGCTGCCCGATCAGGCCCCTTTTGATCGCATCCTTGTGACCGCCGCCGCCGAAGACCCGCCGGGGCCGCTCTTGGCGCAATTGAAAACTGGCGGTATCATGGTGCTGCCCGTCGGGCAGTCGGACACGGTGCAAAGCCTGATCAAGGTGACACGTCTGGAGAGCGGCTTCGACTACGAAGAACTGCGCGCCGTGCGCTTCGTGCCCCTCGTCGAGGGGATGGGACAGGAATAAATTCCCCTTGAATACAGGGGACGCAAAGGGTGAAAAGCCCTGAAAACAGGGCAAAGCCCAAAGATTTGAGGACAGAGCCATGACCATTTCCAAAACGGCCTCCCCCGCCTCCAAACGCGCAAGCCGCGGCAAGTTGTTGCTTGTCGGCTGTGCCTTTGCAGCACTGAGCGCCTGCGACAAACCTTTTGATCTCGATATGCGTGGCCTGACCGATGGGTTTTCCACGGCTCCCGCCGCCACCGAAGCACGCACAGTCGCCAAACCGCGCCCCGATGCCAATGGGGTGATTTCCTATCCCAACTATCAGGTGGCCGTGGCCAACCGAGGCGACACGATCAACAGCGTTGCGAACCGCCTTGGGCTGTCTGGCCCGGAACTGGCCCGCTACAACGGCATCCCTGAAGATGTCACCCTGCGCGCAGGTGAGGTGATCGCCCTGCCCCGCCGCGTCGGCGAAGCCAGTTCGACCGCCACCCGCGCAGGCACCATTGCCTCAGGTCAACGCATCGACATCACGACGCTGGCCGAAGAGGGGCTGAACAATGCCCAGTCCGGTCAGACTGGTTCCTCGACCACCACGATGACACAGGCCAAGCCGTCGGCCCCTGTCGCCGGAATGGAACCGATCCGGCACCAGGTTCAGCGCGGCGAAACCGCCTATTCCATCGCCCGCAAATATGGTGTGTCGGTGCGAGCGCTGGCAGATTGGAACGGTCTTGGATCTGATCTGGCCGTCACAGAGGGGCGCTATCTGCTGATCCCGGTGAAGATGTCAGAAAGCAGCAGCACGGCCAGCACGACCAGCGAACCCGGTCAGGGCTCACCGACCCCGGTGCCGCCCTCAGCCACCGAACCACTGCCCGATCCGGATACGGCGAAACCCGCCCCGACCACGACCAAACCTGCAGCAGATCTGGGCGCGACGCAGTCTGCGTCGAGCTCGGAAATGGTCAAGCCGGTCTCCGGTGCGATCATTCGTGACTATGACAAGACCAAGTCGAAGTTCATTCTCTTTGCCGCCCCTGCAGGCACGCCGGTGCAGGCTGCCAAGGCCGGGACCGTCAAATTGATTTCCACCAACGCCGATGGCGTTCGGATCATGGTGATCGATCACGGGGACGGTCTGCAGACCGCCTATAGCTTCATTGATGGGATCACAGTGAAAAAAGGCGACAAGGTGAAACGCGGCCAGACCATCGCCAAGGTGACGGCCAACGAATTCAATGCTTTGCAGTTCATGGTCTTCAAGGGAACACAGACCGTCGACCCGACGCCCTATCTGAATTAAACAACGGCGACGTTGCGGCAACGCGCCGCCGCAACGTTTCTTATTAACCCCCTGTTAATCATTTCACCCCTAAGGTCATCAGCAGGATCCGCACCCATTCAGCGGCATCCTGCGCTGTGCTTTGCGTGGCGCAATAAGCAGCGAGAAGCGTCCTGACCCTGTGATCCCCACCCCCGGGCCCACCACCCATCGGATCACTGCAATTGCCCTTTGGTCAGGACGCGATCGCCTTTCTCCGAAAACACCATGCTGCCCAATCCAGACCCAGACCAGTCAGGCAGATCGTGTCCTCAAAAACCAGAAAGCGCGCACGAGGTCAGCGCCGCGGGTTCCGTGTCAGGCCTCAAAAGCAAATGAAAGGGACCGTCCGACGACGCGGGTGCGAAACGGCGGACTTAGCCGCTCTGGGTCAAAGACACGCCGTTGCGACCGGCCAGATCGGTGAAATACTGCCATGCCACCCGACCAGAGCGCGAGCCCCGCGTCGCCTGCCATTCCACGGCTTCCGCACGCAGCGTCTCATCATCGATCTCAACACCAAAGGCATCGCAATAGCCCCGGATCATCGACAGATATTCGTCCTGCGAACAGGGGTGGAAGCCCAGCCAGAGACCGAAGCGATCCGACAAGGACACTTTTTCCTCGGTCGCCTCCGACGGGGAAATCGCAGAGCTACGTTCGTTTTCAATCATATCCCGCGGCATCAGGTGACGCCGGTTCGATGTAGCGTAGAACAACACATTGTCCGGGCGCCCTTCGATGCCGCCATCCAGCACCGCCTTGAGCGATTTGTAATGCTGGTCGTCATGGCTGAAGGACAGGTCATCGCAGAACAGCAGAAAACGATGATCGGAGCCACGCAGCAGGTTCAGCAGGCGCGCAACCGACGGCAGATCTTCGCGCTGCATCTCAACAACCTTCAGCGGATGGCCTTCTGCATTCACAGCGGCATGGACGGATTTGACCAGTGAAGATTTGCCCATCCCGCGCGCGCCCCAGAGCAGCGCGTTGTTGGCCGACAGGCCGCGGGCGAACTGCCGGGTGTTTTCCAGCAACGTATCGCGGGCGCGATTGACGCCAACGAGCAGAGAGATATCGACGCGCGACACCCGTTTCACCGGCACAAGCGCATCGGGATCGGTCTGCCAGACATAGGCATCCGCGCTGTCGAAATCCGGCGCAGCCAGCGGCGCAGGCGCCATACGTTCCAGAGCTTTTGCAATACGCTTCAGGGTCTTTTTGGTCATAGCGTCCGTCTTTTCTGCTCGAGTCAGTCTTCGTCGAAATCGTCTTCGTCATCCAACACGCCAGCCGCACGCAGTTCTTCGTTGCGTTTCTTTTCGACCCGGGCGACGAGGAAAATCGAGATTTCATAAAGACCGTAAACCACGGTGAACAGGATCAACTGGGTGGTCACATCCGGCGGGGTCACCAAGGCGGCGACGGTCAGGATGCCGACCACCGCATATTTGCGCATGCTGCGCAGCCCTGCGGCACTGGCCAGCCCGGCCTTGCCCATCAGGGTCAAAAGCACCGGAAGCTGGAAGCACAGGCCGAAAGCGACGATCATTTTCAACGTGATATCAAGGCTTTCATTCACCTTACCATTGAAAACGATGTCGATCCCCGTGTCTTTGGTCGCGCTGGCAACATCGCCGCCGTTGTCGACTAGAGCGCCCACGAAGGACGGCAAATCGGCAAAGCCCAGGAAAAAGGTCATCGCCAGCGGCACAACCACATATTGCGCGAAAGCCGCCCCGGCCAGAAAAAGCATCGGCGAGGCAATCAGAAACGGCAGGAAGGCGTTCTTTTCATTACGATACAGACCCGGCGCCACAAAGCGCCACAGCTGATAGGCGATCACCGGGAAGGCCAGCACCAGACCGCCGACCATAGACACACGGATCAGGGTAAAGAAATACTCCTGAGGCGCGGTATATTGCATCACCGGATTGGGGTTGCCGAGGTTGCGCATGGTGTTTTCGATCGGTACCAGCAGGAAATCCAGAATGTGGCCGCCCACGGTGAAGCAGATCACCATCCCCACCACAAAGGCGAGCGCCGCCCGGATCAACCGGGTGCGCAGCTCCGCCAGATGTTCGATCAGCGGCGCACTGCTGTCTTCGATATCGCTGTCGTAGCTCATGCCTGCCCCTTGGTCTTATCGTCTGCAGCCGCATCCTTGGCACCGGCGCCATCCAGATCCGTTTCCAGATCGGCGTCCGCGGCCAGCTCCGCATCGGTCTGAGCGGCGGCCTCTGCCGCAGCGGCTGCCTCGGCTTCCTGACGGGTGGTCGCTTTCTTGGCAGTTGCCTCGGAAATTTTCTGCGCCGCTTCGGCACGTTCCGGGCTCAGCTCGTCTTTGTTCAGATTCGTGGTTTTGGGCGCAGCTTTGCCATCGGCAGCTTTCATCGGATCCCATTTTTCAAAGGTTTCCGCCGCCTCGTTGAGCTTGTCTAAACCGAATTTCTTGGGGTTGGATGCTGCCTTCAGAGCGTTCGAAGCCTCTTTCATCCCGCTTTCATCTGCTGCGGCCTCCATCGCACGCGAGAATTCCCGCGCCATCGATTTGGCCCGCGCCGTGAAACGACCAAGGGTACGGAACATCCCCGGCAGGTCCTTGGGTCCCACAACGATCAGGGCGACCACACCGATCACCAAAAGCTCCGACATCCCCATGTCGAAAAAAAGCGGTATTCTGGGGACCATGGCATCAATCATGCGCAAACGCCTCTGTCACGAAAACGAAAAAATGGGGGAGCGGCCCAACAGATCCATTCAGATCGGAGCCGCGCCCTGCGTGGAGGACTTCGGGACGCTCCCGAAGCCCGGTCAGACCTCAGGCCTTGTCTTTTTCGTCTTCCGGCGTGACGTTCTTGGCCACGTCTGCGGCCTCGTCTTCGATTTCCTTGTTGCCTTCCGACACACCTTTTTTGAACGAGGTGATGCCTTTGCCCACTTCGCCCATCAGGCCGGAAATTTTGCCGCGGCCGAACAGAACCAGCACCACGACGGCGATCAGCAGAAGGCCGGGAAGGCCGATATTGTTGAGCATGTCTTTCTCCATCAACACGGGCATCCATCGCCCGATGATCAAATCTCGCAGGAGATAGGATTATTCAGCTCTGAGCAGAAGGAAAAGAGCAAAACCGCGTTTTCTCTGCAGCTGCACAACATTGGCGCGGGTCGCAAAGCTGGACGCGATCAACTGACAGGTTTATGTCAGTTGGATGCAGCGACATTCAGAGCATCGCAACCTCGAATCGGAGACCAGAGATGTCTGACATTCAAATGATTGAAACCGTAACCTTCCGCCTCAAAGACGGGACGGACCCCGCCGTGCTGCGCGCGCGCGCCGAAGATCTTGAAGCCTATTTTGCCGCCTGTACCGGCTATCTGGGCCGTGTGCTGTATCAACAGGCCGATGGGCAGTGGATCGACCAGATCAGCTGGGCGGATGAGGCGTCGATGCGCGCCTGCGACGCAGGCTTTCGTGCCCACCCGGCCGCCGCGCCCTATATGGCGCTTGTGGCCGACGGCAGCGTACACATGCACCACACAGCCGCGCTTTTGAGCAGAGCAGCCTAAGCGATGGCAGGCGGGCGCAAACAGACCGGTATCCGGCGCAGCGACCGCCTGTTCGACCTGATCCAGATCCTGCGCGACGGGCAATTGCACACCGCCCGGGATCTGGCCGCGCAGGTCGAAGTGTCCGAACGCACCATCTGGCGCGACATGGCGACCCTCAAGGCCTCGGGCGTGCCCGTCGAAGGCGAACGCGGCGTAGGCTATATGATCACCGCACCGATCACCCTGCCGCCCATGAATCTGAGCATGGGAGAGCTTGAAGCCCTGCATCTGGCCGTGGCGATTCTCAGCGAAGCGACGGATCCGGATCTGGCGCAAAACGCCCGAAGCCTCGCCGCCAAGATCGATGCGGTTCTGCCCGAAAACACCGGGCCACCGGATGCGGGCTGGGCCATGGCCGTGCACCCTTTCGCCTTCGCCGATGCGCGCGCGGGCTTTCGCCATATGCCTTTGCTGCGCGAAGCCGTGCGCGAAAAGAAAGTGCTGCGCATCACCTATCTGTCGCTTTCCGGCGACAAGAGCACACGGCTGGTGCATCCGCTTCAGCTCAATTTCTGGGGGCGCGTCTGGACCATGGGGGCATGGTGTGCGGAACGACAGGACTTTCGGGTGTTTCGGGTCGACCGGATCGAAACAGCCATCGACACAGGCGCGCAGTTTCGCGACGAACCGGGGCGGACACTTGCCGACTTTCTGGCCGCGCAAAAAGCCAAGGGCGGGCTGAACGCGTCCTAACCTTCCGGCTGCGCCTCAGTTGGCACGGGAAAGACAAAGCAATGCTCCCGGCGCATCATCAGCCACATCGCCGTTCCGGGTTTCGGCAAAAACACCGAAGGCACCGTCGCCTTGAGCACCGATCCGTCAAAATCCATGCGGAATTCGACCAGACTTTCACGCCCCATGAAACGTGCTCGCTCGACAATGCCGCGCGCCGCGGTACCATCTTGCGGCGTGGGATTGGGCCCCCGTCCGGCGCGATCGAAATCAATACGCAGGTGTTGCGGGCGAATGACGATATCCACCTCAGTGCCTTCCGGGCGCGGCGGGCATAGGAATTCACCAAAGGCCGTGGTCACTGCCATATTCTTAACTTTTCCGCGGATCACATTGATATCGCTGAAAAAGGCTGCGGCCTGACGATCCACCGGAGCGTTGTAGATATTGTAGGGCGCACCGCTTTGCACGATCCTGCCATCGCGCATCAGAGCAATTTCATCGGCCATGCGCATGGCCTCATGCGGTTCATGCGTCACCAGCAGAACAGCTGTGTTTTCCGCTTTGAGGACGTCCAGCGTGCTGTCGCGAATGTCGTCTTTCAGACGTTCATCCAGACCGGAAAACGGTTCGTCCATCAACATGATCGAGGGGCGCGGCGCCAGCGCCCGGGCCAGCGCCACACGTTGCTGTTCCCCACCCGACAATTCATGCGGGTAGTGATCAATGGCGCGCAGCAGATCGACCTTGTCCAGAAGCTCTTCGACCCGGGCGCGTTTTTCCGCCTTGGATCCGCTCAGCCCGAACGCGATGTTCTCTGCCACGGACAGATGCGGGAACAGCGCGAAATCCTGAAACATCAGCCCGATGGAGCGCCGCTCCGGCGGCACGCGATAGACAGTGTCACAGACCAGTTGACCGTCGACGTAGATCTCGCCGCTGTCCTGGAGATCGACGCCGGCGATTATGCGCAGCGTAGTGGATTTGCCACAGCCCGACGGCCCCAGCAAACAAGTCACCTGCCCCGGCATCACCTTGAGCGAAACGTCCGACACAACATCGCGCCCCTCAAAGGTGCGACGAATGTTGCGTATTTCAAGACGGGGGTCGGTCACTGGGGTCTGATCTATATCTGACAAAAACTCACAGGCTCCCTACCAGCCCCCGCCGGGCTTCGCAACCGTCGCGCGTCTGCACGGCACTACATCGTGGCGTTGGTCGCGCCACCGTCCAGCAGGATGTTCTGACCGACCATGAAGCCCGCGAATTGCGAGCACATAAAGGCACAGGTGGCCCCGAATTCCTCTGGCGTCCCATAGCGCCCTGCCGGAATGGTCATCAGCTTTTCGGCGCGCACCGCATCGGCGCTCGTGCCCGACGCCTTGGCCGCCACCGCATCCAGATTGACCGTGCGGTCCGTGGCATGCAGCCCGGGCAACAGATTGTTCATGATCACCCCTTTGGGCGCAATCTGGCGTGACGTGCCCGCCACATAGCCCGTCAGACCGGCGCGGGCGGAATTGGACAGGCCAAGAACCCCGATCGGGGCTTTCACTGAAACGGAGGTGATGTTGACCACCCGCCCCCAGCCGCGCGCCATCATGCCCGGCACCAGCGCCTTGATCAGCGCAATCGGGGCCAGCATGTTGGCATCCAGCGCCTTGATGAAATCGTCACGCTCCCAGTCGGTCCACATCCCCGGCGGCGGCCCGCCCGCGTTGTTCACCAGAATATCGACCTCACCCGCCACCTTCAGAAGCTGTTCACGCCCCGCCTCTGTCGTGACGTCCGCAGCAACGGTTTGCACCGTCACGCCGAATTCCGTGCGGATATCGGCCGCAGCGGCCTCAAGCGCCTCGGTGCCGCGCGCATTCATCACCAGATTGACACCCGCCTCGGCCAGCGCACGGGCACAGCCCAGACCAAGCCCCTTTGAAGAGGCGCAGACCAGCGCGCGTTTTCCTTTTATTCCCAGATCCATTCCGTCTCTTTCCGTATGATTGCGTCCCAGATGTAGCCGGGTGCAGCGCGCCTGTCACCCGATCTTGCCACCCCGCAAGAACACAGCCCCGCGAGCGGATGACACTCAGCGCAACGTTTTTCCAAGCTATCGCACCAATGTTGCCCCAATCCGGCCATTGTTGCAGCGCATCCTGCACGAACCGACGGGAACGCCTAAAAAGAGCAAGCGCTCCTTCAACTCGCGTTAAAAGTTTGTTTTTTCCCGACGTCGCCTGACGTAAGATTGCCGACAGAAATGAAACCGCGATGACACAGATTGATCCACGCTTGGCGCCCGCGCCGACAGCCCAGAGCCCTCAAGGCCCAACACATGATCTGCCGGTCTACCGTGCAGAGGACTTTGTGGTGAGCGCCGGGGTGAACCTGCGTGAGCCGATCTCTGTCGCGGACGATCTCGAAATTTCTGATGTCTACACTCTGGCGGTGCGGGCCGAGCGGAAACTGCTCTGCCTGAGCGCGGGGAACGCGGGGTTTTCTGTTGCGCCCTCATCGGCCCTCGGCACTGTCGGACAGGCAGTGCATCTGGACTGCGTCGTCACGCTGATGTCAGCCACCGGCGACACGGTCGAAGCCCTGGTGATGGTCGAAACCGACCGCAACGGGCTGATCGACGACAGTTACCTGTTGCCCTTCGCCCAACTCACGCCGGACATCGATTATGTTCTGGTCCGGATCGACCGCGACCGCCCCGAACAGCGTCTGGCCGAGGTGTCCTGCGTCGCTTTTACCCGGGGCACACGGATCACCCTCGCGGATGGCACGCAAAAACCGATTGAGGCCCTGCGCACCGGGGATCGGGTGCTGACCCGCGACCATGGCCCGCGTGAAATCCGCTGGATCGGCCAGCAAACCCTGCGCGCCACCGGCGCCTTTGCCCCGATTCTGATCAAGCGCGGCGCGCTCAATAATGAAAACGATCTGACAATCTCGCCGAACCACCGGCTGTTCATCTATCAGCGCCGTGATCGTCTGAAAGCGGGACGGGCAGAGGTTCTGGTCAAGGCCAAGCTGCTGATCAACGGGCATGATGTGGTTCAGACCGAAGGCGGCTATGTGGATTATTTCCAGATCCTCTTCGACAGCCATGAGATCATTTTTGCCGAGGGCATCGCAGCGGAAAGCACTCGCATCGACGGTCACACCCGTCCGCAGTTGCCAGCCGATTTGCAGGCCCGGCTGCATCAGTTGCAAACGCAGACCCATGACGCGCTCACCGCCTTTGAGGTGACCGATGGCATGCTGGACCCCAAGACCGCGCTGAACACCCTGCGCGCGGCCTCCGGACGCTGATATTTTGCGCGTGCCCCTGCCTGCCTGAGCCGCCTTTGCCATTGCCCGTCGCCCTGCCCGCGCGTATATGAACGCGCATGTTGGACCGTAGCCATAACGCCCCCGAATTGCCGCCGGAGATTGCCCGTCGCCGGACCTTTGCCATCATTTCGCACCCGGATGCCGGGAAGACGACCCTGACGGAAAAGTTCCTGCTCTATGGCGGCGCGATTCAGATGGCTGGTCAGGTGCGCGCCAAAGGCGAAGCCCGCCGCACGCGCTCGGACTTCATGCAGATGGAAAAGGATCGCGGGATCTCGGTGTCGGCCTCGGCCATGTCCTTTGATTTCGACGGCCACCGTTTCAACCTTGTCGACACGCCCGGTCACTCGGATTTCTCCGAGGACACCTATCGCACGCTCACCGCTGTGGACGCGGCCATCATGGTGATCGACGGCGCCAAAGGCGTTGAAAGCCAGACCCAGAAGCTGTTCGAAGTCTGCCGCATGCGCGACCTGCCGATCCTGACGTTCTGTAACAAGATGGACCGGGAAAGCCGCGACACGCTGGAAATCATCGACGAGATTCAAGAAAATCTGGCCATTGACGTGACCCCCGCCAGCTGGCCCATCGGGGTCGGGCGCGATTTTCTGGGCTGCTATGACGTGTTGAACGACCGTCTGGAGCTGATGGACCGCGCCGACCGCAACAAGGTCGCCGAAAGCATCAAGATCGAAGGTCTGGACGACCCGAAACTGGCCGAGCATGTGCCTGACCACCTGCTGGAGCAGCTGCGCGAAGAGCTGGAAATGGCCCGCGAATTGCTGCCTGCCTTCGACCGTCAGGCGTTTCTGGACGGCACGCTGACCCCGATCTGGTTCGGGTCGGCGATCAATTCCTTTGGTGTGCAGGAACTCATGAACGGCATCGCCACCTACGGCCCCGAACCGCAGGTGCAAAAGGCCAGCCCCCGCGCCATCAGCCCGGATGAGAAGAAAGTCATGGGCTATGTTTTCAAGGTTCAGGCCAATATGGACCCGAAACACCGTGACCGCGTGGCCTTCGTGCGTCTGGCCTCGGGCCATTTCAAACGCGGCATGAAGCTGACTCATGTGCGCTCTAAGAAACCGATGGCGATCTCGAACCCGGTGCTGTTTCTGGCCTCTGACCGTGAACTCGCAGAAGAGGCCTGGGCCGGCGATATCATCGGCATTCCGAACCATGGCCAGCTGCGCATTGGCGACACACTGACCGAGGGCGAAGACATCCGCGTCACCGGCATTCCCTCCTTTGCGCCCGAATTGCTGCAAGGCGTGCGGGCGGGCGACCCGATGAAGGCCAAACATCTTGAAAAGGCGCTGATGCAATTTGCCGAAGAAGGCGCCGCGAAAGTGTTCAAACCCGCGATTGGTTCCGGCTTTATCGTCGGCGTGGTGGGCGCGCTGCAGTTCGAGGTTCTGGCCTCACGCATCGAACTTGAATACGGGCTGCCGGTGCGGTTTGATGCCTCTCAGTTCACCTCGGCACGTTGGGTGACCGGCCCCAAAACCGAGATGGACAAATTCATCAACGCCAACAAACAGCACATCTCTTACGATCACGACGGCGATCCGGTGTTCCTGACCCGCCTGCAATGGGACATCGACCGGGTTGAACGCGATTATCCCGAGCTGACCCTGTCGGCGACCAAGGAAATGATGGTCTGAGCCTGCAGATCTCCACTGCGACAATGATATGGCAAAGGCCGGACCCGCGAAGGGCCCGGCCTTTTTGCTGAGGTTCTGTTGGCTTGAGCCGGTCTGCGACACAGCCGCAGGACAGGTCAGGCCAAGATACCTCAGACGATGTCGAGTGACATGGTGATCTCACAGTCGAGCAACCGCGAAATCGGGCAGCCTGTCTCAGCCGCCTTGGCCGCGGCTTCGATCTTGGCGATGTCCCCCTCGGAAGCGATCACCACATCCAGATGCGCCTTGACCACCGTTGGGCCGTTTTCCATCGACAAATGGATCGTCGAACGGGTTTCAATGCGGTCGGCAGTCAGCCCCGCCTCGGCCATTTGGCCGGACAGCGCCATGGAAAAGCACCCGGCATGCGCCGCGCCAATCAGCTCTTCGGGGTTGGTACCCGCACCGTCTTCAAACCGTGTGTTGAAGCCATAGGGCTGATCCGCCAGCGCCCCGCTTTGCGTGGACACCGTGCCTTTGCCGTCTTTCAGACCGCCGCTCCAGATCGCGGAACCGTATTTCTTGATCATAACGCCTCTCCTTTGTGCCTAGTTTGTGCCTTAGACACCCCAACCTATCACTGCCCCCAAAGGTTCCATTGCGGAAATGGGTCGCTTTCCTTGACCTTTTCCAAAGGGACGCGTAAGAAAACGCCCAATGACGTCCCGGCAATATGGCCGGACGGGCCGCGCGGGATATGGCGGCCATTCTAAAAGCCGCACATCGCGAAAGGCACAATTTGACCAAGTTTACCGATCTCAACCTCGCCCCCAAAGTTCTCAAAGCCATCGAAGAAGTCGGCTATGAGAGTCCGACGCCCATTCAGGCAGGAGCCATTCCCGCCGCACTGGAAGGCAAGGATGTTCTGGGTATCGCCCAGACCGGGACCGGCAAGACAGCTTCCTTCGTGCTGCCGATGATCACCATGCTGGCCCGTGGCCGCGCCCGCGCCCGGATGCCGCGCTCTCTGGTGCTGTGCCCGACCCGCGAACTGGCGGCACAGGTGGCGGAGAACTTTGACACCTATACGAAATACATGAAGCTGACCAAGGCCCTGCTGATCGGCGGCGTCAGCTTCAAGGAACAGGATGCGCTGATCGACAAGGGCGTTGACGTGCTGATCGCCACCCCCGGTCGCCTGCTCGACCATTTCGAGCGCGGCAAGCTGATCCTCTCCGACGTCAAGGTGATGGTGGTGGACGAAGCCGACCGGATGCTCGACATGGGCTTTATCCCGGACATCGAACGTATTTTCGGTCTGACGCCCTTCACCCGCCAGACCCTGTTCTTTTCGGCCACGATGGCCCCGGAAATCGAACGCATCACCAACACCTTCCTGTCGGCCCCCACCCGCATCGAGGTGGCGCGTCAGGCAACTTCGGGTGAAAACATCGAACAGCATGTGGTCATGTTCAAAGGCTCGCGCCGCGATCGTGCCGCCTCTGAAAAGCGCAAACTCATGCGCGCGTTGATCGATGCGGAAGGCGAAAACCTGAAAAACGGCATCATTTTCTGCAACCGGAAAACGGATGTGGATATCGTCTCGAAATCCCTGAACAAATACGGCTACGATGCGGCCCCGATCCACGGCGATCTGGACCAGAGCCAGCGCAACGCGACCCTGGAAAAATTCCGCGAGGGTCAGATCAAGATCCTCGTCGCTTCCGACGTGGCCGCCCGCGGGCTGGATGTTTCGTCTGTGACACATGTGTTCAACTTCGATGTGCCCTCTCACGCCGAGGATTACGTGCACCGGATCGGACGCACCGGACGCGCCGGGCGGGATGGCAAGGCGATCATGATCTGCGAGCCGCGCGACGAAAAGAATTTCGAGGACGTGGAAAAGCTGATCGAGAAGAAAATCCCGCGTCTTGAAAACCCGCTGGGCAGCGCTCCGCAAGCGGCCGAAGACAGCCAGGGGTCAGAACAGGACGCCGCCTCTGACAGCCGTCGCAGCGACAGACCCAAACGCAGCCGATCGCGCAAGCGCAAGCCGGACGACGCCAAGAGCGACGTCAAGGCTGCCACCGCCGCAGATACGGTCGTGGCGGCGGACAACACCACGGCAGAGCCGGCAGAAGACGACGCCCGCCCGACACGCAAGTCCGATCCAAAACCGGAGAGCAAGCCGAAGTCGCGTGGCCGCGGCGGACGCAGCAATGGCGGTGACAACCGGGTCAAGGGGCTGGGCGACCATCTACCCTCTTTCATCGCCCTCAGCTTTGACGAACGCAACACCGCCGCGGATTAAACCCAGGCCGCTTGCAGAGATCAACACACCCCCGCGCCCTGCCGGCGCGGGGGTGTTTCGTTAGGGGCGGCGTCTTGGAACATCGGTAAAGCCGGAGGGATACCAAATCATCCCGTCGCAAACAAAACCGCCCCGCAGAGCGGGTCTGCGGGGCGGTCACTTTAGGTCTGTCCAATCATCAGGCCGACAGGCGCGAAATGACGATTTGCACCTCGGGCTTTTTGCCGACTTCTTCCTGACTGGTTTTGCGCAGGATGCGGCGGATGTCCTCTTCGAGCTTGTCGTCGTCGGACAGGGTCTTTTTGCCGGCGCGCATCAGGAACTGGTTCACGTCCTCTTCCAAAACATCGACCAGCGGCGCGCGGGAAATCCCGGTTTCCGGCAGGCCACGCACCTCACACCAGCAATCGCCCAGCGGCTCATCGTCTTCGATGATCACCGTGGCCACGACCAGACCGTTCATCGACATGCGGATCCGTTCGCGCACGATCCCGTCCAGCGCGCCGATCTGAATGGAACCATCCAGATAGGTGCGACCGGTTTCGACATATTCAGCGATGCGCGGCGCATTGCCCGAAAGGTCGACGCCCACCCCGTTCGGGGCCACAACCGCCTGAAATCCGTTGCCTTCGGCCAGTTTGGCATGTTCGCGCAAATGCCGGTGTTCACCATGCATCGGCACCACGATCTGCGGCTTGACGATTTCGTGCAACATCGCCAGATCCGGACCATTGGCGTGGCCGGAAACGTGATATTCATCGCGCCCGGTGATCGTATCCACGCCCATTTCCGAGAAGTTGTTGAGGATGCGCCCCACGGAAACCTCATTGCCAGGGATGGTCTTGGAGGAAAACACCATCGTGTCCCCTTCCTTGAGCTTCAGCCCCAGATATTTGCCGCGCGACAGCTGTGCGGTGGCGGCTCGATGTTCCCCCTGCGAACCGGTGGTCAGCAACATCAGGTTTTCATGCGGAATATCGGCGGCGTTTTCCGGGCTGACGGTTTTCGGGAAGTCCGAAATGATGCCGGTTTCAATGGCGGCAGTGATCATGCGGCGCATGGCGCGCCCCAAAAGGACAACTGAGCGCCCGGATTTGGATCCGGCTTCGGCCAGGGTTTTGACCCGCGCGATGTTCGAGGCAAATGTGGTCGCCGCCACAAGCCCGTCCAGCGACATCACCAGATCGGTCAGGGGTTGCACCACTTCGCTTTCAGACCGGCCCGGATGCTGGGAAAAGACATTGGTTGAATCGCAGACCAGCGCCTTGACCCCGTCCTTGGCAACACCTTCCCAAAGCGCGCGATCGAAGGCTTCGCCAACAATCGGGTTTTCATCGAGTTTGAAATCCCCGGTGTGAATGACCCGACCAGCCGGTGTGTCGATCACCAGCGCCGAGCTTTCCGGGATGGAATGGGATACCGGCAGGAACCCCACGGTGAACGGCCCCGCCTGAACGGTTTCCGGCCATTTCGACACGGTTTTGATCTGCAGCTCATCATGCCCGCGTTCTTCGAATTTCAGGCGTGCGATATGCGCCGTGAAACTGCGGGCATAGATCGGCGCCTCAAGACGCGGCCAGAGATGGCCGACTGCGCCGACATGGTCTTCATGGGCGTGGGTGATGAAGATCGCATCGATGCGATCCTTGCGCTCTTCAAGCCAGGCGACATCGGCAAAGATCAGATCGACTCCCGGCGTGCCATCCATGGACGGAAAGGTCACGCCCAGATCAACCACGATATAGCGTTCTTTGCCAACCGGGCCGTAGCCGTAGACATAGCAGTTCATGCCGATTTCACCGGCACCCCCGAGGGGCAGATATAGAAGTCTCTCGCTCATAGGTTCCCCTGTTCCTTATTATATTGGTGGATGACCACGAGCCCGTGAATGGTCAGGAATTCGTCGAAGGCGTCAAAGAGTTTGTGGCCCTGATTGAACAGAGGCGCAAGGCCTCCGGTCGCAATCACACGCATCGGGCGGCCATATTCCTCTTTGATGCGGTTGCAGGTCTCACGCACGAGGCCGACATAGCCCCAGAACACCCCGGATTGCATGCAGGCCACGGTGTTGGTGCCGATCACCTTTTCGGGTTTGGTCACATCGACATGGGGCAGTGCCGCCGCTGCGTGGTGCAGGCTCTCCAGCGAGGCATTTACCCCCGGCGAAATCACCCCGCCGACATAGGCACCATCTTCGGCGACCACGTCAAAGGTGGTTGCAGTGCCGAAATCAACAACGATCAGATCGCCGCCGAATTTGTCAAAGGCGGCGGCCGAATTCACCAGCCGGTCCGGCCCGACAGTGGTGCCCTCATCCACGCGCGACGCATGGGGCAACAGGCATTCAGGCTTGCCGACCACGAGAGGTCGGCAGTCGAAATAGCGGTTGGCGAGAACGCGCAGATTGAACACGACGCGCGGCACGGTTGAGGAAATGATCACCTCATTGATCGTCGCCTCGATCTTCTGAAAGGCCATCAGCGTCGACAGCCAGACATAATATTGATCCGCCGTCCGCTGCGTTTCGGTGGAGGTGCGCCATGTGGCAATAAAATCGGTTCCGTCCCAGATCGAGAAAACGGTGTTCGTGTTCCCGGTGTCGATACAAAGAAGCATGGTATGATCCTTAAAAAAAGACCTCGGCGGCGGGGATGGTGCGTTTGCCCTCTCGCGTCGCCAGAACAAGATTGCCAAAGGCATCGATGGTTTCAAAGCTGCCGTGATGAGTTTCCGTCACCGTGCGGGCGCGGATGACTTCGCCCAGCTTGGCCGCGCGTGACAGCCAGGCTTCGCGGATCGGCGCAAATCCATATGTCTTGAACTGGGTTTCCCAATACGCATAGGCCGGGGCAAGCAGTTCCAGAAACTCCTCCGGCGCAACCAGCGCACCGGTTTCATCGGCCAGCGATACCGGCGGCACCGCCCCCGGTTCCACCTCTGCGGCACCCGGTGCCGCGACAAGGTTCACACCAAACCCGATCGACAGATGTCCGCTGCCTCGTTCCAGCAAAATGCCGGCGACCTTGCCGCCATTCAGCAACACGTCATTGGGCCATTTCAGAGAGAATGGATCGGTACGCCCGGTGGCCGTGACAAACGCGTCATAGAGACCCAGAGCGGCTACAAAGGACCGCAGCGCGATCAGTTCAGGGCGTTCTGTGGGAAATAACAGAAGCGTCGCGGCGAAATTGCCCTCGGGCATCGACCAGGGGCGACCACGACGGCCATGGCCCGCATTTTGCGAAAGGGCGAGAAACCACTGCGGAAATGCGCGTGAGGCCGCGACACGCGCGGCCTCACTCATGGTGCTGTCCACAGTGGGGAGGACTGTACGCCCTACCCCATCGGGCCAGTTATGTGGTTCACTTGACAAGGGCATCTGCGGCGATGGCTGCCATACCGTCGACACCGAACATGTTCACGATCCCTGCCAGCATCACAATAGCAGCCACAACGAGGAAGCCATAAGCAACCGGGCTGGACACTTTGTCGAGCGGCTCTGTCTCTGCGCCGAAGTACATGTAGTAGACGATGCGCAGATAGTAGAAGGCCCCGATCACAGAGGCGATCACACCCAGAACGGCGAGATACACAAGACCGGCACCCCAGGCAGCTTGCAGGACATAAAGTTTCCCGAAGAAGCCCAGCATCGGCGGCACACCGGCCAGCGAGAACATCAGGACGAGCACGGCCAGCGCCTTGGTCGGCGAGGTGCGCCAGTAGAGGTTCAGCGACGAGAGATCCGTCACCGGTTGGCCGTCACGTTCCATGGTCAGGATGAAGGCAAAGGTGCCGATGTTCATCACAACATAGATCGTCATGTAGACCAGAGCGGCCTGCACACCTTCGGCATTGCCCGCAGCCAGACCCATCAGGGCAAAGCCCATATGCGCAATGGAGGAATAGGCCATCAGACGTTTGATGTTGGTCTGGCCGATCCCGGCGATGGAGCCGAGGAACATGGAGGCCACGGCGATCACCGCCAGCACCTGTTGCCAGTCGCCGGTGATGTTGCCGAAGGCGTCATGCAGCACACGGGCAAAGAGGCCCATGGCGGCAAGCTTCGGTGCGGTGGCGAAAAAGGCGGTGGTCGGGGTCGGCGCGCCTTCGTAGACGTCCGGCGTCCACATGTGGAACGGCACGGCGGAGACTTTGAAGGCCAGACCGGTCATGATGAAGATCAGACCGAAAAGGACACCCACCGGCACATCCGTCTGCACAACCGACACGATGCCCGCGAAGGATGTGGTGCCAGCAAACCCATAGACCAGCGACGAGCCGTAGAGCAGCAGACCGGAGGACAGCGAGCCGAGCACGAAATACTTCAGACCAGCTTCCGTCGATTTCACGCTGTCACGGCGGAAGGAGGCGATCACATAAAGCGACAGCGACATCAGTTCAAGACCGAGGTACAGCGCCATCAGGTCGCCTGCGGAGACCATGACCATCATGCCGACTGTCGAGAACAGTACGAGGATCGGGTATTCGAATTTAGCCACGCCGCGCTTTTGCATGAAGTCGAACGACATCACCAGCACCGCAGCACCGGCGAGCAGCACACCCACTTTACCGAAGCGCGAGAAAGCGTCGTCGACGAACATGCCGTTGAAGGCCTCGCGGCTGCCTTCGCCCCCGAGCCCGATGAAGAGCGCGAGAACGAGGAAGACTGCCGCCGTCGCCCAGGTCACGAGGCCTGCCATTTTGTCCTTGCCGGTGTAGACCGCGAAAAGAAGTGCGGCCAGCCCGTAGATGGCAAGAAGGACTTCCGGCAGGACGATTGAGAAATCAGTAGAGGTCATATACCGTGTCCCTTAGTGGCTTGCAGCATCGGCGACCATCTCGGTCGGCACTGCGGCGTTGTAGTTTGCGATAAGCGCCTCGGTAGAGGGTCCGATGAGGTCGGTGACCAGCGACGGGTAGACACCCAGCAGCAGGGTCATCGCCACGAGCGGCGCAAAGATCCATTTTTCACGCGCGGTCATATCGGTGATTGCCTTCAAGCTTTCCTTGATCAGATCGCCCAGCACGACGCGGCGATAGAGCCACAGCGCATAGGAGGCCGACAGGATCACACCGGAGGCGGCGACAAGCGCGACCCAGGTGTTCGCCTTGAACATCCCGACCAGGGTCAAGAATTCCCCGATGAAGCCCGAGGTGCCCGGCAGGCCGACGTTGGCCATGGTGAAGAACATGAAGACGGCAGCATAGGCCGGCATCCGGTTCACCAGACCACCGAAGGCCGCGATCTCACGGGTGTGCATCCGGTCATAGATCACACCGACACAGAGGAAGAGCGCGCCAGAGACAAAGCCGTGGCTGAGCATCTGGAAGATCGCACCGTCGAGACCCTGTTGCGTAAAGGTAAAGATACCCGCGGTGACATAACCCATGTGTGCGACCGACGAATAGGCGATCAGCTTTTTCATGTCTTCCTGCACCAGCGCGACCAGCGAGGCATAGACCACCGCGATCACGGACAGCCACAGGATAAAATCGGCCATCATATGCGAGGCGACCGGGAACATCGGCAGCGAGAAGCGCAGAAAACCGTAGCCGCCCATTTTCAGCAGGATCGCTGCCAGCACAACCGACCCTGCGGTCGGTGCCTGTACGTGAGCGTCCGGCAACCAAGTGTGCACCGGCCACATCGGCATTTTCACCGCGAAAGAGGCGAAGAAGGCAAGGAAGGCCAGCGTCTGGAACCCGCCCACGATGTTGAAGCCCAGCACGCGGATCGTCTCGGAGGAGAAGTCATGCGCCATGAGCTGCACGATGTCGGTGGTGCCGGCGTCGATATACATGGCGACCATGGCCACCAGCATCAGCACGGAGCCGAGGAAAGTGTAGAGGAAGAACTTGAACGCGGCATAGATGCGGTTCTTGCCGCCCCAGATCCCGATGATCAGGAACATAGGGATCAGCCCGCCTTCGAAGAAGAGGTAGAACAGCATCAGGTCCAGCGCACAGAACACGCCGAGCATCAGCGTTTCCAAGAGCAGGAAAGCGATCATGTATTCCTTGACGCGGGTCTTCACATCCCAGGCCGACCAGATGGTCAGCGGCATGAGCGCCGTGGTCAGCATCACGAAAAGGACAGAAATGCCATCCACGCCCATCTTGTATTTCATGCCCATGATCCAGTCGGCCTCTTCGACCATCTGGAAGTCGGTGTTCGACGGATCGAACCCGAACAGGATGAACAGAGAAATCACGAAAGTGATAATGGTCGCAAACAGCGCCAGACGTTTCGCGTTGAGTTGAGCGGTTTCGTCATCGCCGCGCAGGAACAGCGCGAGGACGAGTGCAGCCACCGCCGGAAGGAAGGTGACGAAGGATAGGACGTTATCCATTAGTGCGTCCCCCCGCTGATCGACATCCAGGTAATCAAGATTACAATCCCCAGAACCATGCTAAATGCATACGTAAAGATGAAGCCCGACTGTGCCCGGCCAGCAAGGCGGGTGAAGAAGGGCACGATGCCAAGGGCAACGCCGTTGATGGCGCCGTCGATGGTGCCTTCGTCGCCGCGTTTCCAGAAGAACCGGCCAAGCGCGAGAACAGGGCGCACGATCAGCGCGTCGTAGATCTCGTCAAAGTACCATTTGTTCAGCAGGAAGCGGTAAGCGACAGGCTGGCTTTCGGCCAGGCGTTTCGGGGTCGACGGGCTCCAGATGTAGAACCAGAGCGCGATGATGAACCCCAGAAGCATGGCGATGAACGGCGACACTTTCACCCAGTTCGGTGCGTGGTGCGCATCGTCGAGGATGGTGTTGTCCGGCCCGACGAAGATCGCGCCCTGCGGCGCAGAGCCCGTGACGTGACCCTCTTCGGCCACCATGCTGACGCCATGATCTGCGGCGGCCCCGGCAGCTTCGCCAGCGGTCTCGCCATGGCTGTCTTCGATCACGGCCTCAGCGCCATGGCCTTCGGCCATTTCGACTTCCGCGTGATGCGGCAGAGCGAAAAACTCCGTGAATTTATCATGATCGCCGAAGAAGCTGTTGTACCAGATCATCCCGCCAAAGATCGCACCGAGCGACAGCACGCCGATCGGAACCAGCATGACCATCGGGCTTTCATGCGCGTGGTCATGTGCATGGTGATCGCCCCGGGCCTTGCCGAAGAAGGTCAGGAAGATCAGACGCCAGGAGTAGAACGAGGTGAACAGCGCGGCGATCACGAGCATCCAGAAGGCATAACCATTGCCCGAGGCGAAGGAGCTTTCGATGATCGCATCTTTCGACAGGAAGCCTGCAAAGCCGATCGGCACGCCGAAGACCTCACCAGAGAACGGGATCCCCACGCCGGTGATGGCCAGCGTCCCGATGATCATCATCGAGAAGGTGAAGGGGATCTTTTTGCGAAGACCGCCGTAGTTGCGCATATCCTGTTCGTGATGCATCGCGGTGATGACGGAACCCGCGCCGAGGAACAGCATCGCCTTGAAGAAGGCGTGCGTCAGCAGGTGGAACATCGCCGGGCCATAGGCACCGACACCGGCGGCCACGAACATGTAGCCCAGCTGGGAACAGGTCGAATAGGCAATCACGCGTTTGATGTCGTTTTGCACCAGCCCCACGGTCGCCGCAAAGAAGGCAGTGGTCGCGCCAATGTAGACGATAAAGGTCTGGGCTTGCGGTGCGTATTCAAAGATCGGCGACATGCGGCAGACCAGGAAGACACCCGCGGTCACCATGGTGGCGGCGTGGATCAGCGCCGACACAGGCGTCGGCCCTTCCATCGCATCCGGCAACCAGGTGTGCAGGAAGAGCTGTGCCGATTTCCCCATCGCACCGATGAACAGCAGAAAGGCCAGAAGGTTGGCCGCGTTCCATTCGGTCCAGAGGAAATGCAGTTGCGTTTCTGCCAGCATCGGCCCGGCAGCAAAGACATCGTCCATACGAATGCTGTCGGTCAGCCAAAACAGGCCCAGCATGCCAAGGATAAAGCCAAAGTCACCAACCCGGTTGACGACAAAGGCTTTCATCGACGCCGCGCCAGCCGACGGTTTTTTAAAGTAGAAGCCGATCAGCAGGTAGGACGCGAGGCCCACACCTTCCCAGCCGAAGAACATCTGCAGCAGGTTGTCCGCCGTCACCAGCATCAGCATGGTGAAAGTGAAGAGCGACAGATAGGCAAAGAACCGGGCGCGATAGGGTTCGTCGTCACCGAAGTTTTCGTCATGCGCCATATAGCCGAGCGAATAGAGGTGCACGAGCGCCGACACGGTGTTGACCACGATCAGCATGATCGTCGTCAGACGGTCGATGCGGATACCCCAGTCGATCGACAGCGAGCCGACATCGACCCACCGCAGGATGGTGACATGTTCGGTGGTGCCGTCAAAGGTGAGAAAGAGAACCCACGAGAGGATCGCGGCGAGAAAGAGCAATCCCGTCGTAAGATACTGCGCGCCCTTCTCCCCGATCACACGCCAGCCGAAGCCGCCGATGAGGGCCCCGACGAGGGGCGCAAAGAGGATGATCGATTCCATTGTGCCTTACCCTTTCATCACGTTGACGTCTTCGACGTCGATCGTGCCGCGGTTGCGGAAGAAGCTCACAAGGATGGCAAGCCCGATCGCAGCCTCAGCGGCGGCCACGGTGAGCACCAACATTGTGAAAATCTGTCCCGTCAAATCCCCCATGAAGGAGGAGAAGGCGACAAGGTTGATATTGACCGACAGCAGGATCATCTCGATGGACATCAGGATGATGATGACGTTCTTTCGGTTCAGGAAGAGCCCGAAAATGCCGATGACAAACAGCGCCGCTGCGACTGTCAGGTAATGTTCAAGTCCGACCATGTCGTCCCTCAGTTCTTTCTATCACGCCGCTTTACAGCGGCTCTTTGGCGCGGGGCGGCTGCGACCCCGCCCCGTGAAGTCTTGGTGGGGATCAGGCTTACAGACCCTGCCCCGGTTTCACGTCTTTCAGCTCCATCGCAGCCTTCGGATCGCGGTACATCTGTTCCAGCACGTTCTGGCGTTTGACGTCGGAACGGTGACGCAGTGTCAGCACGATCGCCCCGATCATCGCAACCAGCAGGATCAGACCGGCGAGTTGGAAGAGCATCAGATATTCGTCGTACATCAGCAGACCCAGCGCGACGGTGTTGTGCACCTCATCCGCGTTCGGCGTCACCGAGCGGCGCAGCGCCTCGGCCCCATCCGCCATATGCCAGTCGCCGTAAGCAAAGACCATTTGCAGGATCAGCACGATGCCGATCAGCAGCGCGAAGGGCAGGTATTTCGCCATCCCCGCCTTGAGTTCCGCGAAATCGACATCGAGCATCATGACGACGAAAAGGAACAGCACCATGACGGCGCCGACGTAGACGATGACGAGCAGCATCGCGACGAATTCCGCCCCCAAAAGCACGAAAAGCCCGGAGGCCGACAGGAAGGTCAAAATCAGCCAGAGCACAGAGTGCACCGGATTTTTCGAGATCACCGTAAAGGCCCCGGCCACCAACATCAGGATGGCGAATATGTAAAATGCGAAATCTGCGACAGTCATTCACTGCCCTCCTGCGTTTCGGCAAAGACAGCTTGTGCAAGCTCCAGTGCCTTTGACATTGCCGGGACACCGCCCAGCATCGACATTTGATAGATCACTTCCGCGATCTCTTTTTGACTTGCGCCTGCTTCAAGCGCGTGACGGACCGTCATTTTAAACGGCACCTCCGCCTGAGCGCCCTGTGCCGTGAGCCCCGCAAGGATCACCAGCAGCCGCGTTTTGCTATCCAGCCCGTCCGGGTTGAACGTATTGCCCCAAAGCATGTCCATCTGTTCCTTGGATATGGTTGGGAACAGCTTGTCGAAAGCCGGCATCTGGAAATTTTCCAACGCCGGATTGAAGGCAGCGGCCATCTTCTGGCCCTGTTCCATCATCTCTCCGAAAAGCTTGCTGAAATCGTTCATCCCGGTTGCTTTCTTCCCTTACCGATACGGCGCATCGAGTTCGAGGTTGCGGGCGATCTCAGCCTCCCAACGGGCGCCGTTCTCAAGGAGTTTTTCCTTGTCGTAGAACAGTTCCTCGCGGCTTTCGGTCGAGAATTCAAAGTTCGGCCCTTCGACAATCGCATCGACCGGGCAGGCTTCCTGGCAGAAACCGCAGTAGATGCATTTCGTCATATCGATGTCGTAACGCGTGGTCCGGCGCGAGCCGTCTTCACGCGGTTCGGCATCGATGGTGATGGCCTGCGCCGGGCAGATCGCTTCGCAAAGCTTACAGGCGATGCAGCGCTCTTCCCCATTGGGATAGCGACGCAGCGCGTGTTCGCCCCGGAAACGCGGGCTGAGCGGCCCCTTTTCGTGCGGGTAGTTGATCGTCGCCTTTGGCGCGAAGAAATACCGAAGCCCGATCCGGAAACCGGCCCAGATGTCCATCATCAGGAAATACTTGGCTGCGCGGGTGTAATCGAGAGCCATGAGTTAGCCTCCAATCGCCCAGCGGGCATAGGCGCCGCCGAAGGCTTCGAATTTAGCGAGGAACGCGACCAGAACGACCCAGAAGAGCGACAGCGGCAGGAACACTTTCCAACCGATCCGCATCAGCTGGTCGTAGCGGTAGCGCGGGACGATGGCTTTCACCATCGAGAAGATGAAGAAGAAGAACAACATCTTGGCAACGAGCCACAGCAGACCGTCCGGGAGACCCGGGATCGGCGACAGCCAGCCACCGAAGAACAGCAGCGACACGAGGGCACACATCAGTACCACGGCCATCAGCTCGCCCATCATGAACAGCAGGAACGGCGTCGAGGAATATTCCACCTGATAGCCGGCCACGAGTTCCGATTCCGCTTCCGGAAGGTCGAAGGGCGGACGGTTGGTTTCGGCCAGTGCCGAGACGAAGAACAGGAAGACCATCGGGAAGTGCGGCAGCCAGTACCAAGAGAACAGACCAAAGCGGCCATCCTGCGCCATCACGATGTCGCCAAAGCTCATCGAGCCGGTGGAAATGATCACGCCGATGATGATGAGACCGATCGAGACCTCATATGAAATCATCTGAGCTGCGGAGCGCAGCGACCCGAGAAACGGGTATTTCGAGTTCGATGCCCAGCCGCCCATGATCACGCCGTAGACCTCCAGAGAGGACACCGCGAAGATATAGAGGATCGCGACGTTCAGATCAGAGATGACCCAGCCGTCGCCCCAGGGAATCACCACCCAAGCGATACAGGCGGTGATAAAGGTGATCATCGGTGCGAGGTAAAAGACGAATTTGTCAGCCCCCGCAGGCACAACCACCTCTTTTACAAGGTATTTGATGAAGTCTGCGAAAGACTGCAACAGACCGAAAACACCCACAATATTGGGGCCTTTCCGCATCTGGACCGCCGCCCAGATCTTACGGTCGCCATACATAAGGAAGGCGAGCGCCACAAAGAGCGGCACGAGGACCAACAAGATCTGCCCGAGCGTGAGCAGAAAGATCCCCAGATTTGTTGTCGTGAAAAATTCGACCATGTCCTAGCCTTTCACACCGTCGGTATTCCGTTGTCCCGACAATTTGCGACCACGACCTCAGCGTCGAGCTTGCGCAAACCATCGGGGAGCGCTGGCGAGATGGTGTAAACAGCATCCGCGCGCCAAATTCCACCCTCTTGCGAAACATTTGTCCGCACATGACGCGCAAACCCGTATCCCCGGATTTGCGCATATTGCGCAGCGGCACACTCTGCATAGGCCACCACGTCTTTTTCGGCTTTGCCGCCTTTGGCAGAGACGAAGAAATTGACCAGATCGCCGTCCAGAAGACGGGTCTCAACGCCAAGATAGTCTGTGTCCGCCACAGCTTTGCCATCCGCACCGGCAGGCGCCGCCATGGCACAGCCAGAAAGCTGCACCATGGCCAGCACGGCCAATGCCGGTTTGGCAAAGCGATATGTGGCGTGTTTCGTCATCATTCCGCCGCGATGGCCTCTTGCTTGCGGGCTTTCGCTTGCGCAGAAAGTTCCGCCATCAGCGCAGAGGCGCGGGCAATCGGGTTGGTGAGGTAGAAATCCTTCACCGCGTTGCGGAAGGTCGCCGTGCCCAGAGGTTTCCCGGGCAGTGCTTCAAAAGCGTTTTCCACGACCGTATCGACCTGCGCCAGATGCGGCACGGCGGCGATCATGTCGTTGCGCAGTTGCGCCAGCGAATCAAACGGCAGTTTTGCATCCAACTCGGCAGAAAGCGCGCGCAGGATCGCCCAGTTTTCCTTGGCATCTCCCGGCGGGAAGGCGGCGCGCAGCGCCAGCTGCGGACGACCTTCGGTGTTCACGAAAAGACCGTTTTCTTCGGTGTAAGCTGCACCTGGCAGGATCACATCGGCACGGTGTGCGCCGCGATCACCATGGGACCCCTGATAAATCACAAAGGCACCGTCGCCGATCTCGACCTCATCTGCGCCGAGATTGTAGATCACCTCTGCACCGTTGAGAGCGGCCTCAAGACCACCTTCGGTCGTGGCATTCACATCCATCGCCCCCACGCGGGAAGCGGCAGTGTGCAGCACCATCAGCTTACCATTGGTGGCAGCGGCAAGTTTCTGAGCCGCAGCCAGAACAGCCTCGCCATCGGCCTCGTTGATGGCGCCCTGCCCCACGATCACCAGCGAAGGATGATCGAGCACATCGCCATAGTCCTTGTTCAACAGGCTGTCGAGTGCGGCGCGATCGGTGCCGACATGGGCGTACTCATAGGTCAGGTCAACGGCTTCGCCAACCAGACCGACTTTCGCGCCTTTGGCCCAGGCTTTGCGGATCCGCGCGTTCAGCACCGGCGCTTCGTCGCGCGGGTTGGTGCCGATCAGCTGGATGTATTTCGCATCCTCGATGTCTGCAATCGACGCGGTGCCGACATAGCCGGAACGGTTGCCGGCGGGCAGCTTCGCGCCATCCGTGCGACATTCGACAGAACCACCGAGACCTTCGACCAGCGTTTTCAGCGCATAGGTTGCTTCGACCGGGGCCAGATCGCCCACGAGCGCGGCAACTTTCTTGCCCTTCATGGCCGTGGCAGCCACAGCCAGAGCTTCGGCCCATGTGGCGGGCTTGAGCTTGCCGTCCACGCGCACATAGGGCTTGTCCAGACGCTGGCGTTTCAGACCGTCCCAGATAAAGCGGGTCTTGTCGGAAATCCATTCCTCGTTCACGTCGTCATTGTTGCGCGGCAGAACCCGCATGACTTCGCGGCCCTTGGTGTCCACGCGGATGTTGGAGCCAAGCGCGTCCATCACGTCGATGGTTTCGGTCTTGGTCAGTTCCCACGGGCGCGCCGTAAAGGCGTAGGGTTTGGAGGTCAGCGCCCCAACCGGGCACAGGTCAATAATGTTGCCCTGCAGGTTCGAGGCCAGTGTTTCATTGAGATAGCTGGTGATCTCGCTGTCTTCGCCACGGCCGGTCTGGCCCATCTGGGTGATGCCCGCGACCTCGGTCGTGAAACGCACGCAGCGAGTGCAGGAAATGCAACGGGTCATCGCAGTGCCGACGAGCGGCCCGAGGTTCAACTCCTCGGTGGCGCGCTTGGGTTCACGGTAGCGCGAGAAATCAACGCCATAGGCCATTGCTTGGTCCTGCAGATCGCATTCGCCGCCCTGGTCACAGATCGGACAATCGAGCGGGTGGTTGATCAGCAGGAATTCCATCACCCCTTCGCGGGCCTTTTTGACCATCGGCGAATTGGTTTTGATTTCCGGCGGTTCACCGTTCTTGCCACCACGCATGTCTTTGACCTGCATGGCACAGCTTGCTGCCGGCTTGGGCGGGCCGCCCACAACCTCAACAAGGCACATGCGGCAGTTGCCGGCAATCGACAGCCGTTCGTGATAGCAGAAACGCGGCACTTCGATCCCGGCCTCTTCGCAGGCCTGAAGGAGCGTCATGGCCGGATCGACTTCGATCTCGTTCCCGTCAATGATGATTTTGCGCGTATCTGCCATAGGACATCACCTGTTCTTCATGAGTTTGCCGAGCGGGGTCCGCTGGGCAATCTGCGCTTTGCCGAAGGCGCACATCGCCCCCGTGTTTCGTTTTTCCACGCCATTGGCGGCGAAGAAACTTTCCGATTTCGCGGCAAGTTCGGCCAGAAAAGCCGGGTCCTGCAGCGATTGTACGTCTTCCACCCCGTAACCCTTGGCGGAGATGGTCTGCATCATCGCCTTGGCCTGTCTGTTCACCCGTGCGGTGCGCGGGGCCAGAGAGGGGCAGATGGTTGTGAGCTCGGTCACAATCATATTGTCCACGAGGACAGAGGTGATCTCCGGATCCTCGGTGATGGAGGAGGCAGCGCTGGCCGGAACCGCGATCAGGGCGACCAGTGCGGCATATGCGGTCTGACGGATCATTTCGTGCTCCTCAGAAAAGACCCAATGATGGATCCGCGTTTAATCTCGGCCTCGCCAAAGGCGCAGAGCCCGGCTGTGGTCTTGGGATCGAACCCCGCCGCCCGCACATAGGTCTCGCCCAGCTTGCGAATGCGCGCCTCTTCGGCATCGCTTTCGACATAGGCGCGGATCTCATCATCGCTGTAGCCCATGGCGGAGGCCTTGTTTTTCAGCCCCCACAGGAATGACAGACCTTTGAGCTTTTTGACCTCAAGCGTCGGGCATTCATCCGAAGCTTCGACCGCAAGCCCGGCCCAGAGCATATTCTGATCAATCTCTTTGACCTCACGCAGCGGCGGCAGTTCGGCGGCCACGGAGGCACCGGACAAAAGGCCGAGGGAGAGGCTCAGGATGGAAAGCGATTTGCGCATCAGCTTATCCCCCCCAGCATCAGTGTCGAACCCAGAAAGCTCATGTCACGCATTTCCGAACGCGCTGCGGTGCAGACGGCCCGGCCATCGGACATCCCGTTGAGCCTGTGCCGCGCAGAAAAACTGCGCAGGACGGCGTCCCGCTGCGACCGTTTCACACTGTCGGGCACAAAAGCCGGACGTTCGACGCGGCCCATCATATAGCTGTGCACACGCGTGTGCACGGCGATGCCATCACAGGTGTCGGCGATCTCTTCGGACAACATCAGCGTGCCCGCCACCTCGTCAGAGCCCATGTCCTGAAACGCCGCATGCGCGACGGCCATCCGGTCCATGGACATACCACGTTGGGCCTCATTCGCGTCGCTCATCTGGCAAGCGCTGAGAACCGTCAAGGGCAATATGATAGTGGCGGGTTTCATACCTGGCCTTACTCCGCCGCAAAGGCTGCGGTGACGCGGCCTGTTTTCTTGGCTTTGATGCGCTCTTCGATGTCGTCGCGGAAATGACGGATCAGACCCTGGATTGGCCAGGCCGCCGCGTCGCCAAGGGCACAGATGGTATGGCCTTCGACCTGTTTGGTGACGTCGAGCAGCATGTCGATTTCTTCGATCTCCGCGTCACCGGTAACAAGACGGTCCATGACGCGCATCATCCAGCCGGTGCCTTCGCGGCATGGCGTACACTGGCCACAGCTTTCGTGTTTGAAGAAGGACGACAGGCGCCAGACGGCTTTCACAACATCCACGGAATTGTCCATGACAATCATGCAGCCGGTGCCGAAGGAGGATTTGTTTTCACGCATCCAGTCAAAGTCGAAAATCGCGTCTTCCAGCGCCTCTTTCGGCAACACCGGGCAGGACGCGCCGCCGGGGATGATCGCCTTGAGATTGTCCCAGCCGCCGCGAATGCCGCCGCCGTGCTTTTCGATGATTTCGCGCACAGACATCGACATTTCTTCCTCGAACACGCAGGGCGTGTTGACGTGGCCGGTCAGCGCCATCAGCTTGGTGCCCGCATTGTTCGGACGGCCAAAGGACGAGAACCACTCTGCACCGCGACGAATGATCGTCGGCACAACAGCGATGGATTCAACGTTGTTCACCGTGGTCGGGCAACCGTAAAGACCCGCGCCCGCCGGGAACGGCGGCTTCATGCGCGGCATGCCTTTCTTGCCCTCAAGGGATTCGATCAGCGCGGTTTCTTCACCGCAGATATAGGCCCCTGCTCCGTGGTGCAGATAGACGTCGAAATCATAGCCGGATTTGCAAGCGTTGCGGCCAATCAGACCAGCATCATATGCCTCGTCGATCGCAGCCTGCAGCGCTTCCTTTTCGCGGATGTATTCGCCGCGGATATAGATGTAGGCCGCGCAGGCGCCCATGGCGAAACCGGCAATCAGCGCGCCTTCGACCAGCGTGTGCGGGTCGTGCCGCATGATCTCACGGTCTTTACAGGTCGCCGGCTCGGATTCGTCGGCGTTAATCACCAGATAGGCCGGACGGCCATCGGTTTCTTTCGGCATGAAGGACCATTTCAGACCAGTGGGGAAGCCTGCCCCGCCGCGTCCGCGAAGACCAGAGGCTTTCACCTGGTCAATGATCCAATCGCGCCCGTTGGCAAGAATGCCAGCCGTGCCGTCCCAGTGGCCACGCTTTTGCGCCCCCGCAAGGCTACGGTCATTCATGCCGTAGAGGTTGGTAAAGATCCGATCCTGGTCCTTGAGCATCGCTCTTCTTCCTTCAGTCCTGCTGGCGCGCGCGCCAGATCTGATAAATCACTACGAACGCCCACACAAAGGCAGCGAGCGCCGCGAGGTCGAGCAGGAACACGTATCGCACTTGCAATCCGAGCTGCCCGCCCAGCCATGAAGCCCCAAGCCAAACCACCATCGTTACGGCAAGAACAATCGCGACCAAACGCGCCTTTTTTGCCAGATGCCGGTCGGTTTCAGACCCCATCGTCGTCTATGCCCCGGTCCGCGTCATCACTCAGACGCCGTCCGGGGTCGTCGTATCCTCGCCGGAAGCGAGAGATTTGGCCTGCTCCACCCAACCGGAAATCCGGGTGGCGGAGACGCCCTTCAATTTCGCATCGAACCAGACCACATCCGCATCGTTGAGTGCGGCGATCTGATCCAGATGAAACAGCCCCAGCGCATTAAGCTGATCTGCCACCTTGGGACCGACACCCGCCAGTTGGCGTAATTCGTCGGTCTTGCCGTTGCGCGGCGCGCTCAGCAGCCCTGCAGGGCCCGCTGCCGCAACCACCTGAGGCTCTTCGGTCATTTCCGGGGCAGGTTCAACCGCTGCCTGGGATGTTTCTGGCTCGTCCGCCTCTTGGTCGGACTCCTTCACCTCGGCAGGCGCCGTAGCCGCGGCAGCAGCCGAACGCACTTCCCGCGTGTCGGCAGCATGCGGTTCAACGGCGATTTCATCGGCGGCGGACATCGGTTCATCCCCGACAGACGCCGTCGCCATGAAGCCCTCTTTGGACACGGCCGCTTCGGGGTGTCCAATGTCGTCTTTCGGCGCATCCCCCTGCCAACCGATCCACAAAAGGATCGCGACCAGCGCCACAACGAGAACGGCCACGATAAGCGAAGCTGCGGTCGAATAGCCCGCAACCGAGATCAGCGCCAGAAACGCCAACACCCCACAGATGGCCGAAATCAGCCATATCTTCGGGGTCTTCCCAGTCTGTCCTTCACTCATCGCGTGTCTCCTTTACCAATCCCTGTTGTCCTTAGGCCTTTGGGCTTCTTCACAAAGTAAATCAGTATTTCGCGCGTTTCGAGAATTCAGTTTCGCCGCCTTCGGCAAGGATTTTGGCCTGTTCGATCCAGCCATCGCGTTCCACCCGGCCTTTGAACCGCAGGTTTTCGTCAACCCATGCGATTTCTTCGGCGGTCCAGTTAGCGATCTGGTCAAAGTGCCAGAACCCAAGTTCGTTCAGCGTCAGTTCAAGCTTCGGCCCAACGCCCTTGAGCTTTTTCAGGTCATCCGCGCCGGTTTCACGTGGCGCGTCCAAAGTGGCGGGCTTTTGGGAGGCAACCGGGGCTTCCTGCTTTGTGGCGCCATCGGCGGCAACCGGGGCATCAGCAGCCGGTTTCGGCTCTGCCTTCTTCGCGTCGGCGGCTTGCTGCACGGCGGATTTGGCCGGGGCTTCAGGCTTCGGCGGGGTCGCTTTGCTGCGCGCGCCCTTGTCGATCCAGGGCGTCAAAAGCGGCACTTCGGTGCCATCGATGCGCTTGAGCGTATCGCCCACATCCACCGCACGCTGCACAGAACCGTTATACTGCGCGCCCGTGCCCTTATGTTCGGCCAGAACCACGGGACCACCCGCAGGCTCAGAAGAATAGCGGCCCTGTTGCGAACCGGGCACCGGCACAGTGCCAGCGGCCATGTCATCCAGCAGCTTCGAGAAGTTTTCGGCGGTCAGATCTTCGTAATAGTCTTTGCCGATCTGTGCCATCGGTGCGTTGGCACAGGCGCCGAGGCATTCGACCTCTTCCCAGGAGAATTTGCCGTCAGCCGACAGTGTGTGCGGCGTCGGGGCAATCTTTTCTTTGCAGATCGCAATGAGATCGCCGGAGCCGCAGATCATGCAGGTCGTGGTGCCGCAGATCTGGATATGGGCCACCGAGCCCACCGGCTGCAGCTGGAACATGAAATAGAAGGTCGCGACCTCAAGCGCGCGGATGTAGGGCATGCCCAGCATATCCGCGACATATTCCAGCGCCGGTTTGGTCAGCCAGCCGGTCTGTTCCTGCGCCCGCCACAACAGCGGGATCACCGCGGACTGCTGACGGCCTTCCGGGTATTTTGCAATCTGGCCCTTGGCCCAGGCAAGGTTTGCCTCGGTGAACTCAAAGCTCTCGGGCTGCTCATGATAAAGACGGCGAAGCATCAGCGGTCGACCTCTCCAAAAACGATATCCATGGTGGCGATCAGCGCAGTGACGTCCGGCAGCAAGTGGCCCTTCGCGACGTGATCCATTGCCTGCAGGTGCAGATAGCCCGGCGCGCGCAGCTTGGCGCGGTAGGGTTTGTTTGTGCCGTCGGACACGAGATACACCCCGAATTCGCCCTTCGGCGCTTCTACGCCTGCGTAAACCTCGCCTGCGGGCAGCTTGAAACCTTCGGTGTACAGTTTGAAGTGGTGGATGAGCGCCTCCATGGAGGTCTTCATATCGCCACGTTTGGGCGGGGTAAGCTTGCCACGGGCCAGCACATCGCCCTGATTTTCAGGCATACGCAGTTTGGCACAGGCCTGTTTGATGATCTTCGTGGCCTCATACATTTCCTGCATCCGCACGAGATAGCGATCATAGCAATCGCCCTTGGTGCCGACGGGGATCTGGAAGTCAAACTCATCATAGCATTCATAGGGCTGGCTGCGACGCAGGTCCCAGGCCAGACCGGACCCGCGCACCATCACACCGGAAAAGCCCCATTCCTGGATTTCTTCTTCGGTGATCACACCGATATCCACGGTGCGCTGCTTGAAAATCCGGTTGTCGGTCAGCAGCTCGTGAATGTCGTCGAGTTTTTTGGGGAACTGGTCAGCCCAAGCGTCGATGTCGTCGATCAGATCCGGCGGCAGGTCCTGATGCACACCGCCCGGACGGAAGTAGGCAGAGTGCAGACGTGCACCACAGGCCCGTTCGTAGAAGATCATGAGCTTTTCACGCTCTTCAAAGCCCCAGAGCGGCGGCGTCAGCGCGCCAACGTCCATGGCGCCAGTGGTGACGTTCAGCAGGTGGTTCAGAACCCGGCCGATTTCGGAATACAGCACGCGGATCAGCGAGGCGCGACGTGGGACTTCAACCCCGGCCAGCCGTTCGATGGCCAGACACCATGCATGTTCCTGGTTCATCGGCGCCACGTAGTCGAGGCGATCGAGATACGGCAGGTTCTGCAGGTAGGTGCGATTTTCCATCAGCTTTTCGGTGCCGCGATGCAGCAGGCCGATGTGCGGGTCCGTACGTTCCACGACCTCACCGTCAAGCTCCAGCACCATCCGAAGCACGCCGTGCGCAGCCGGGTGTTGGGGACCGAAGTTGATGTTGAAGTTGCGGATCCGTTGTTCGCCGTTTTGGGCGTCCCGCGAGCCGTCATCATAGGTGTTTTGCCGGATGTCGCCGTCCATTCTCAGATCCTCGCCATATTCGCCTGCCACCGTGCCGGGAGCGGGCCAAAGGTCTTTTCCACATAGGCATAATGGGGCGCGAGATAGTCATGCGCCGCCTGTTTCTGCCCATCGTTCATTTCGATCAGCGCGCCCTGATGCACGCGCTTTTCAAGCTCTGCCGGGACATAGTCAATCCCGAGAAACTTACACAAATCTTTCACGCCGGTCTCGGAGATCAGATTTTCTGCAAAAGTGCAGTAAAGCTTTTCTTCCGGCACCGCGCGACGCAGCTTTTCGACGATGACCGGGTAATCGCCCCGTGCCGTGATATCGTCGTTTTCGCCGTGACGCATCGTACGGTTCAAAATCCGACGCGCCTTCTTGGTGATGTCTTCGCCAGCCTTCAACTGACGCTTGGCTATCATACGCACATGGCTCCAGAGACGGTCTACCGGGTCGCGCATGATGAACAGGACACGCACGTCCGGGCTCATTCTGGCGATTTCCGACAGACGCTCTTCGGACAAAAGCGCATACCCGGGGGTGACATCCCCGACCACACGCGCCTCGCCTGCATCTTTGCGCAGATAGGACAGATAGGCGTCGAAGTCGACCTGTCCTGAGGCCAGAAGGTCCAGAATATCGGTCGCGTCAGAGACACGCTGTTCCAGCCATTCGCGGCGCTCAGAAAAATCCAGCGGCAGTGCCGCAAGACGTTCAAGATCGCGCGCCATGCCCGCACGCAGATTGTTGGCGACCCAGCCGAACCCAAGATCAAGCGCATCGAAATAATGCATTTCCTTGATCGCGCGCAGCGAAACCTGCGGATGCGACGACAGATAGTCGTGAACCCAGGAGGTCCCCGCCTTCGTCGCACCAATGCAGATCAACACTGTGGGCTCTCGGGTCAAAACAATCTCACCCTTGCGTCTTTTCATCACCGGGCAGGATGTATTTGGCACCCTCCCACGGAGACAGGTTGTCGAACTGGCGGTATTCCTGAACCAGCTTCACCGGTTCATAGACCACGCGCTTGAGCTTTTCGTCGTAGCGCACTTCGGTGTAACCGGTGGTCGGGAAGTCCTTGCGCAACGGATAGCCACGGAACCCGTAGTCCGTCAGAATACGGCGCAAATCCGGGTGACCGCTGAAAATGATCCCGAACATGTCGAACACTTCGCGTTCGAACCAGTTGGCCGAGGGGTGCACGCTCACGATCGAGGCAATGCTTTCATCCTCACGCACCGCGGTTTTGATACGGATACGCTGGTTCTGATACATCGACAGGAAGTGATAGACCACGTCGAACCGCTGTTCGCGTGCCGGATAGTCCACGGCCGTGATATCCACCAGCGAATTGAACTTGCAGGTGCTGTCAGTTTTCAGAAAGTCGATGAAATCGACGATCCCGGCAGCAGAGACCGTCACATTCAGCTCACCAAAGGCCACTTCGACGGCGATGACGTCGTTCGGGCGCTTCAGCTCGATATGGGCACCGAGTTCCTTGAGGGATTCTTCGCTCATCATCGGTCTCCTTAGCGGGCAATCGTGCCGGTGCGGCGGATTTTGCGGGACAGCTGCAGGATGCCATACATCAGCGCCTCTGCGGTCGGCGGGCAGCCGGGCACATAGACGTCGACCGGCACGACGCGATCACAGCCGCGCACAACCGAATAGCTGTAGTGATAATATCCGCCACCGTTGGCACAGGACCCCATAGAGATCACATAGCGCGGTTCGGGCATCTGATCGTAAACCTTGCGCAGCGCCGGCGCCATTTTGTTGGTCAGCGTGCCAGCCACGATCATCAGGTCGGACTGACGCGGAGAGGCCCGCGGCGCGGTCCCGAAACGTTCAAGGTCATAGCGCGGCATCGACAGCTGCATCATTTCAACGGCGCAGCAGGCCAGACCAAAGGTCATCCAGTGCAACGACCCGGTCCGGGCCCAGTTGATGATGTCTTCGGTCGAGGTCAGCAGGAAGCCTTTGTCCTGCAGTTCCTTGTTGAGCACCTGCGTGCTGTTATCTTTATCGACACCAGCGGTGTTGGCAGAGGTCATCACGCCCATTCCAGCGCCCCTTTCTTCCATTCATAGGCAAAGCCCACGGTCAGAACGCCCAGGAACACCATCATGGACCAGAAACCGGTCATGCTCAGATCCTTAAAGGCCACGGCCCAAGGGAAGAGGAATGCGATTTCGAGATCGAAGATGATGAACAAGATCGACACGAGGTAGAACCGCACGTCGAACTTCATTCGCGCGTCGTCGAAGGCGTTAAAGCCACATTCGTAAGCCGAGACCTTTTCCGGGTCTGGATTACGGACTGCGAGAATGAGGGCAGCGAAGATGAACACGAGGCCCAGCGCGATGGCGAGGCCGAGGAAAATGACGATGGGGAGATATTCCCGAAGCAAGTCTTCCACGAGCGGCTCCTTGTGTGGCGCCCGGCGGATTATCTGCGAGCGCGCTGCTTTGCTAGCTTGGTGTGGTTTAGCCCTCCACGACAAGGTGGTCAACCAAACGGAGGGGCAGAAAGCCCTTGGAATTTTGGAAACTGCAAAGTTTTTTTGCACCGCAACGCCCCTTTGCAGCGACGCACCGGATTGCGGCATGGAGCTTTCGATTCGCGGCCAATTGCCTGAGTTTTTCTATCAGGAACTAGAGACGTCGCGGTGCACGCCCGCCTCACCCGGCCCCGCGAACAACCTCTTCGCAAATGATTTTTGCAAGCAGGTCACAGTCTTCCAAGGTGAAAGTCAGCGGCAGACGCAGATCCATGATTGCGCGCAACACCCGGTCGCTGTCGGGCAGACTTTGCGGCTCGGCATAGCGCCAGCTGTCATAGCGCGAGGTGAAGGCCACAGGCTCCGGCGCGCCAAACCATTTCAGTTCGACACCGCGTGCCTGACATCGCGCCACAACCGCTTCGATCTCAGCATCGCTCCAATCCAGCAACAGAAACTGAAAGGAAGACCCCACATAATGTTCTGCCTGAGGACGCGGGATCAGCGTCAGCCCCGCCACCCCCTGTAGCCCGGCCTCAATACGCCGATAGCGTGCGTTCCATTTGTCCACTTGTTCAGGTAGGTGGCGCAATTGCACCCGCAGGATCGCGGCGCGCAGATGATCCATCCGCCCCGATACATTGGGCGTGTCGTATTTGATCGTTGCAAACACTTCGGGATCCGGCCCTGCCCCATGCTTGCCGTAGAGCATATAAGAGCCCGACAACATGATCGCCCGCGCGGCAACCTCGGCATCATCGGTGATCAGAAAGCCGCCCTCGCCGGAATTGATATGCTTATAGGTCTGGGTCGAATAGCAGCCGATCACCCCGTGGCACCCGGATGGCACACCATTCCAGGACGCCCCCATGGTATGGGCGCAATCCTCAATCACCGCGACCCCTGCCCCATTGCAGATGTACATCAGCGCATCCATGTCGACGATATGCCCGCGCATATGCGACAGCATCAGAATGCGGGCTCCGCTTTCGGCAATCTTCACCTGTAAATCGTCCAGATCGATCACCAGCCCGTCACTCACCCCCACAAAAACCGGACGTGCCCCAAGCGAGGCAATCGCCCCCGGCACCGGCGCCAGCGTGAAGGCATTGGTCAGAACCGGATCCCCGGGTTGCACGCCCAGCGCGCGCAGGGCACAGCCCAGAGCATAGCCCCCGGACGCCACCGCCAATGCGTATTTGGCACCGGTAAAGGCCGCGAATTCCTGTTCCAGCAGGGCGACCTCACCGGGTTCGCCCGGCAAAGTGTTGTAGCGATGCAGCCGACCCGAGCGCATCACCTCAATGGCCTTCTCGATCGCCTCTTCGGGGATTGGCTCCTGCTGGGTGAAGTTGCCGGTGAAGATTTCCTGGCTCATCCGATCAGTTCCCGTGTCAGATCCGGCAGCTCCGCATAGCTGTGCAACAGCGCCTCGGGAGACAGCTTTGCCACCTTCTCCCCGTCCGGACCAAAGGTCACCAGCACACAGGGCACCGAAGCCGCCCGCGCGGTTTCGCGGTCGGTCTCCGTGTCACCGACAAGAAAGCTCTGCGCGACCACGCCACCGGCCTCTTCAACGGCAGCAACATAGGGCCTTGCGTCGGGCTTGCGCACCGGCAACGTGTCTGCGCCGATCATCGACCCGAACAGGTCGCGGATCCCCAGATTGGTCAACAGACGATCTGCCAGACCTTCAGGCTTATTGGTACAGACCCCCACGGCATAGCCGCCGCTGCGCAGCGCCTCAACGGCCTCGACCGCACCGGGATAAAGCACAGTATGCACATCGATCGCCTCCGCATAGGCGTCCAGAAGCGGCTGATAGTAGGACATGACATCCGCCTCGCCATAGCCGGGACGGACCCGCGAAAACCCGAGCGACAACATGGCGCGCGCGCCGCGAAAGGCGGTATGCGCATCTTTCACGGGGTCCAGCACCGCCCCATATCCCATTGTTCGAAAACAACTGTTGGCCGCTGCGATCAAATCGGCAGAGGTGTCCGCCAGCGTCCCATCCAGATCGAAAATCACTGTCCGCATTCGCTGCCTCTCCCTGCAGATCCGCAACCTTTGGCAAACTGTCGCCCATGGCTGTAATCTGCAGTCAAAATAAGTGAAGACCCGCCTCTTGCGGCCTTTCCTGACATGGGTAAAACGGCAAGAGCATAAAGAAAAGAGCAGAACGGACAGAACCTATGGCCACAGCCCTCATCCTCCTTGCCGCCGGACAAGGCACCCGCATGAATTCGGATCTGCCGAAGGTGCTTCATGAAATCGGCAACGCGCCGATGTTCGCCCACGCGCTGGCCGCCGGGGCAACCGTGGCCCCGGAGCGGACGGTTCTGGTCGTGGGCCATGGTGGCGATCAGGTGGAAAAGGTGGCAAGCGCGCTGGATGACACGATCCAGATCGCCCGCCAGACCGAACAGCTTGGCACCGCCCATGCCGTGCTGCAGGCAAAGCCCGCGCTGAGCGATTTTGACGGAGATGCCTTCGTTCTTTACGGCGACACCCCCTTTATCACCGGTGAGACACTGGAACGCATGGCAGCTGCACGCGCCAGCCATGATGTCGTCATTCTGGGCTTTGAAGCCATGGAGCCGGGCCGCTATGGGCGGCTGATCATGGAAGGCGACCGCCTGTCGCGCATCGTCGAATACAAAGACGCCTCCGAGACCGAACGCGCCGTGAGCTTTTGCAACTCCGGTGTCGTCTGCGCCAAGGCCAGCCTGTTATTTGACCTGATCGACAAGGTCGGCAACGACAATGCGTCGGGCGAATACTATCTGACCGACATCGTGGAGCTGGCCTGGGCCAATGGCCACAGCGCCACGGCCATCGCCTGCGATGAAACCGAAACACTGGGCGTGAACACCCGCGCAGAACTGGCCCACGCCGAAGCGCTGTTTCAGACAGGAAAACGCGCCGAGGCGCTTGAAAACGGCGTCACGCTCGTGGCGCCGGAGACCGTCTTTTTCTCGCTCGACACTTTCGTGGGTCGCGACGCCATCGTGGAACCAAATGTGATCTTCGGCCCGGGTGTCACGGTCGAAAGCGGCACCCGCATTCGCGCGTTTTCCCATTTCGAAGGCTGCCATGTTTCCATGGGATCGACCGTCGGCCCCTTTGCCCGTCTGCGCCCGGGGGCAGAGCTGTCCAACAACGCCCACGTCGGCAACTTCGTGGAAATCAAGAACGCCCAGATCGGTGAAGGCACCAAGGTCAATCACCTGACATACATTGGCGATGCCGAGATCGGCGACGGGACCAATGTCGGCGCGGGCACCATCACCTGCAATTACGACGGTGTGTTCAAACATCGCACCACCGTCGGGCGCAACGCCTTCATCGGCTCCAACACCATGCTGGTCGCGCCGGTGAGCGTCGGCGATGAGGCGATGACCGCTTCCGGTTCGGTGATCACCTCGGATGTGGACGCCGGCGCGCTGGCGCTTGGACGCGCGAAACAGGTCAACAAGCCGATGCTCGCAGTGCGGATGTTTGCGAAATTGAAAGCCCAGAAAGCGGCGAAAGCAAAAAAGGAACATTGAAATGTGCGGTATCATCGGCGTTCTCGGAAATCATGAAGCGGCCCCTCTGTTGGTCGAGGCGCTGAAACGACTGGAATATCGCGGCTATGACAGCGCCGGGATCGCAACGGTCGACAATGGCAAACTGGACCGCCGTCGAGCCGTCGGCAAACTGGTGAATCTGTCCGATCTTATGGTGCATGAGCCGCTGGCCGGGAAATCCGGTATCGGTCACACCCGCTGGGCCACCCATGGCGCGCCCACTGTCACCAACGCCCATCCGCATCAGGCCGGGCCGGTCGCCGTGGTGCACAATGGCATCATCGAAAACTTTCGCGAGTTGCGCGGTACGCTGGCCGCCAAGGGCTATAAATTCGTCACGGAAACCGACACAGAAACCGTGGCGCTTCTGGCACAAAGCCATGTCGATGCGGGCAAATCCCCGGTCGAGGCGGCGATGGCCACCATTGATGCGCTCGAAGGCGCCTTTGCGCTCTGTTTCCTGTTCGAAGGCGAAGACGATCTGATGATTGCGGCACGCAAAGGCTCGCCACTGGCCATCGGCCATGGCAAAGGCGAAGTCTTCGTCGGCTCGGATGCCATTGCCCTCGCCCCGATGACCGATCAGATCACCTATCTCGACGAAGGCGATCGCGCGGTTCTGACCCGTGACAGCATCACCATTTTCGATACCACAGGGGCGCAGGTGCAGCGCGAACGCCGCACCATCGCACTTGATGCGGCGCGGATCGAAAAGGCAGGGCATAAACACTTCATGTCCAAGGAAATCGCCGAACAGCCCACCGTGATCGCCGAGGCGCTGTCCTATTACCTTTCCGCCGATGAACGCGGCATCGTCCTGCCCGACCCGGGGATCGACTTTGCCGCCTATGACCGTGTCGTCATGGTCGCCTGCGGCACCGCCTATTACGCCTGTTTCACGGCGAAATACTGGTTCGAACAGGTGGCCCGCCTGCCTGTCGAAATCGATGTGGCTTCGGAATTCCGCTACCGCGAACCGCCGGTCTCGCCCAACACGCTGGCCATCTTCGTCAGCCAGTCCGGCGAAACCGCCGACACGCTGGCGGCGCTGCGTTACATGCAGGGCAAGGCCAAAACCATCCTCTCGATCGTCAATGTCGCCGAAAGCTCGATTGCCCGCGAAAGCGATCTCGCGCTGCCGATCCTTGCCGGCGTCGAGGTTGGCGTCGCCTCGACCAAGGCCTTTTCCTGCCAGTTGACCGTTCTGGCCCTCTTGGCGCTGGAAGCGGCCCGCGCCCGGGGCGAAATGCAGGCAGAGACTCTGGCCCAACGCCTGACAGAGCTGCGCGGCCTACCCGGTCTGCTGACCCGTGCCCTGGATCTGGACGGCACGTTAAAAGACATTTCCAACACCCTGTCAGAGGCGCGTGACGTGCTGTTCCTTGGGCGGGGAAACATGTACCCCCTTGCGCTTGAGGGCGCACTTAAACTCAAGGAAATCAGTTACATACATGCCGAGGGCTATGCATCAGGCGAATTGAAACACGGGCCGATTGCGCTGATCGACAGCCACACGCCGGTGATCGTTTTCGCCCCACATGACGCGCTGTTCGACAAAACTGTCTCCAATATGCAGGAGGTCATGGCACGTGGCGGCAAGGTCCTGCTCGTCTCAGACCGCAGCGGGCTTGAAACCGCCTCTGAGGGCGTGTGGCAAACCGTCAAGATGCCCGAGGTTCCCGACCTTTTCGCCCCGATCCTCTATGCGATCCCGGCGCAGCTGATTGCCTATCACACCGCTGTCGCCAAGGGCACGGATGTGGACCAGCCGCGCAACCTCGCCAAATCGGTCACGGTGGAATAACGCAAACCCCGTAACGAGATGCGCCGCCCCGAAAGGGCGGCGCAATGCGTTTGTCGTAATGGATGCAACACTTAGAGGCCGGACATGTAGGCGTCGATGGCCCCGTCGGCATCCCCAAACCCAAGTTGCGACTTGGCATAGTCGATCATCTCCGGCGTCAGATCCGCAGCCGTGATCACTTCGTTCCCCGTCGCATTATAGGCGTCGACGATGGCTTCGATCAGCGCATCTTCGCTGGCCGCGCCTTCGGTCGCCGCCACTTCCGTTGCGGCTGCATCCAAAATGCCCTTGGTCTGCAGCGCCTCGGCGGCTTCGGCCTCCGCCTCATTCACAGCCTGAAGCTGGGCGATATAGGCGTCATAGCCCTCTTCGCCTTCGGCCACGGGTGCGGCTTCAAGCTCTGCCTTCAGGCTCGCGATCTCGCTAACCCAGGTTTCCGGCGTGTCCGACAAGCCAAGGCTTGCCGCCGCCTCCGCAAGATCCGCATATTCATCGGCGTAGGCCGCTGCGGCTGCCGCCTCGGTGTCCACGGCAGTTTCATAGGCCGCCGAGGCGGTGATAAAGCTGCGCATCGGCGCCATTTTAGGATCCGCGCTGTTCATGACCCCGTTGATGTTGCGGTTGAGCGAGTTCAGAGATTTGAGCTGCGCCGCCAGCGGGGCCGCCTTGCCCGCGCCCTGCCCAACAGCTTGCCCGCCAGCCTGTCCGCGTGCCGCAGCAGAGTTGCCGCGCGCTTCGCTCGACTTTTTCGAACCGCCATTGCCGCCACCGTTTCCACCGCCGTTTCCGCCCCCATTGCCATTGCCGTTGTTGGCATATGCAGCGTTCTGACCAGAAACATCCGCGAAGATCACCGGGGTCATCAGCCCCAACATCGCCGTCGTGAAAAGAAGAGTTCCGAGCTTTTGCATTGTCATTCCTTTAGCTACAAGCGGTGAGGATGCACCGAGGGCACATCACATTGGCTTACGCAGGGTAAACATCGAAGAAAGGCAAGATTATGGCAATTGAGGCAACAGAGGTGATGACCATCCTGCGGGCAAAGGCGGATGCGAAGCGCGCAGAGCAGCTGCAGGTCCGCACCGGGCAGGATGATTGCCTTGGCGTCGCGCCCGGCGATCTGGAAACGCTGGCGCGCGCCTGGCGTCAGGACACCCCTTTTCCCGACCGACTGACACTGGCGCAGGCACTGTGGCACATGGGTGCACTTGAAGGCCGGATCATGGCGGCCAAGCTGCTGACACAGGCCCGGATCAAAGACGATGCCGCCGTCTGGGCACAGATCACCCAATGGCTCGACAGCGCCACCGGATGGGCCGAAGTGGATGCGCTGGCCTCGACGGGAAGCCGCCGACTGATGGCAGACCTGTCGCGCATGGAGGAGGTTGAAGCCCGTTCCATGTCGGAGACCCCGCTGGCCCGCCGCGCTGCTCTGGGCCTGACCGAAAGCCTTGCCAAGCTGCCGCACCCCTCGCCCGAAGAGGCCGCGGCCCTCGACCGTGCCTGCGATTGGCTGCCAGCCTTTCTGGAAGACGGTGACAAAGATGTGCACCGCGCGGCCCAAAGCTGGCTGCGCGCTCTGTCGAAACACCATTTCAAACGCGCCAAGATGATCCGCACCGCACGTAACTGACCCTGCGGGCGAGCTGAACAGGTTGTGAGAAATCCCGACTTGGCAGTCCGCCCGCATCAGCCTAGGTTGAACGCCATGTCACAGCCCAGCCGCCCAGCACCACGTCTTATCGACCCCTTTGCCCGCCCGATCACCTATCTGCGGGTGTCTGTGACGGATCGCTGCGACTTTCGCTGCGTCTACTGCATGGCGGAAAACATGACCTTTCTGCCCAAGAAAGAGCTGTTGACCCTCGAAGAACTCGACCGCATGTGTTCAACCTTCATCGGGCTGGGCGTGGAAAAGCTGCGGATCACCGGCGGGGAGCCTCTGGTGCGCCGTGGCATCATGACCTTTTTCGACCGCATGACCCGGCATCTGGACAGTGGCGCCCTGCGTGAACTGACAGTGACCACGAATGGATCGCAGTTGTCACGCTTTGCAACGGATCTCTATGCCGCCGGCGTGCGTCGGATCAATGTCTCACTCGACACGCTGGACCCGGTAAAATTCGAACGTGTCACTCGCTGGGGCAAACTGTCGAAGGTGCTTGAAGGCATAGACGCCGCACGCAACGCCGGGCTGCGGATCAAAATCAACACCGTCGCGCTGAAGGGCTTCAACGAAGACGAGCTGTTCACCCTGACCGAATGGTGCGCCCGCGAAGATATGGACCAGACCTTTATCGAGGTCATGCCCATGGGCGATCTCGGCACAGAAGATCGCATTGGGCAATATTGGTCACTGGACGACCTGCGGGCCGAACTGGCGACCCGTCACACGCTCATCGACCTGCCCGACAATACGGGCGGCCCGGCCCGCTATGTCCGGCTGGCCGAGACCGGTCAGAAGATCGGGTTCATCACCCCGTTGACCCATAACTTCTGCGAAAGCTGCAACCGGGTGCGTATGACCTGCACCGGAGAGCTGTTCATGTGTTTGGGTCAGGAAGACAACGCCTCGCTGCGCGAAGTTATGCGGGCCCATCCCGACACGGACGCACCTTTGATCGCAGCAATCGAAGCGGCCATTGCGCGCAAGCCTGAAGGCCATGATTTCGATTATTCCCGCCAGCGCGCTGACGGGCAGATGTCTCGCCACATGAGCCACACCGGCGGCTGACCCCGCACCGCCCTGCCCCGCAAAACCCGCTTGGACCGGCGCCTAGGCCGCTGGCAAACGGCTTTCGACCATTTCCGCGTACCATGAACAGCCTGCGGGCAAGGCCTCATCGTTGAAATTATATTTGGGGTGATGCACCGGTGCGCCCGGACCGTTGCCCAGAATGATATAGGCCCCTGGGCGTTCTTCCAGCATATAGGCGAAGTCCTCGCCGCCCATGATCAACGGGTATTCCCCGCAGGATCCGGTCACGTTGATGGCCGCCTGCGCAGCATATTCGGTTTCGCGTTCATGGTTGACCATCACCGGATAGCCCAGATGGTAGTCGACCTGGATCTCGGCGCCAAAGGTCGCCGCAACACCCGCACAGATTTCCTTGAGACGCTCTTCCGCCTGCAAGCGCACATCGGCCTCCAGCGTACGCACGGTGCCCTTGAGCATCACCTGAGCCGGTAAAACGTTATGCGCCTTGGAAGAGGATTCCACCGTACACACCGACACAACCACCTGTTTCGTCGGATCCACATTGCGCGCAGCGATGTTCTGCAACGCCAGAACCAGATGCGCGGCAGTCACCGTGCTGTCGACGGTTTCATGCGGCTTGGCGGCATGCCCGCCGGTGCCACGCACATAGATTTCAAACTCATCGGCAGCGGCAAAGAACGGCCCAGACCGAATGGCGAATGTTCCCGTCGGCAGGTCCGGCCAGTTGTGCATGCCATAGACCTCATCAATGCCGAAACGGTCCATGAGGCCCTCCTGACACATCACCTGACCGCCGCCACCGCCCTCTTCGGCGGGCTGGAAAATCACCACGGCCGTGCCATCGAAATTGCGTGTTTCGCACAGGTAGCGCGCCGCGCCCAGCAGCATGGAGGTGTGCCCATCATGACCGCAGGCATGCATCAGCCCGGGTGTTCTGGAGGCATAGTCTAGACCGGTTTCCTCGGTGATCGGCAGCGCATCCATATCTGCCCGCAGGCCGATCGTGCGGCCTTTGGTGTCGGTCTTGCCACGGATCACGCCGACCACTCCGGTACGCGCCATACCTTCGACAACCTCGTCACAGCCGAAGCTGCGCAGCAGATCCGCCACCTTCTTCGACGTGCGCGGCAAATCGAATTGCAACTCCGGATGGGCATGAATGTCGTGACGCCATTCGACAATCTGCGGCAAAAGTTCTGCAAGACGATTTTTGATCGGCATGATCGGGCCTTTATACTCGGCGGCACTGGACATGTTTTGTCACCGCCATTTGGGAAGATGGAAACACGACCCAACCGCGCCAGGGGCGAGTCTCGCCGTCGCGGGCGTGCGTTTGTCTCAAACTGGCCCTGCGTTTGGCCGAGGTCAAGCCATGTTCGGCACCGGGCAGACCTACCTTTTGGCCCCCGGAACGGCGCAGGGCACCGCTCTCCCGAAAAAAGAACAAAAGCTGCCCAGCGAAGGCCCCAGCTTAACAGCCGTTCGGCACAGCGCGCTTGATGCAAACAGGGATCACAACCCACGTCAGGCAACGGAACAAATTCCCTCAAATTCCGCTATCTCGATGTGAAAATATATTTGCACCCCTGCAGTTACCGTCCATATGGGGAATAAAATTCCCCAAACCGGAGAACGAACATGTATGAAACGCTGGGACTGGAGATGGCGCCCCGCACCGCGGCCATCCTCCTCGGGCTTGTGTTGGGACTGGCCTTTGGCCTGCTGGCAGAACAAACGCGTTTCTGTTTTCGCCGTTCGGTCGCAGGACCCACCGGCGAACGCGCATCGGCGGCGGGCGTCTGGATGGCTGCCCTGATCACAGCGCTTCTGGGCACACAGGCCGCCGTAGGACTCGGCCTGATCAGCTTTGCCGACCATCGGTTCATGACCCCCGACTTGCCTTGGCTGGCCATCCTGACCGGCGGGCTTCTTTTCGGGGCGGGGATGGTTCTGACCCGTGGCTGCGTCTCCCGCCTCACCGTGCTGAGCGGGTCGGGCAACCTGCGTGCCGTGCTGGTTCTGGTGGTCTTCGCCGTGATCGCCCATGCAACGCTCAAAGGCATTCTGGCCCCCCTGCGCACCACATTGGGCAGCGTCACCCTGCCGCTGCAGGACGCCCAGTTGCCCGGACCGTCGGCGCTCTGGATCGCCGTTCTCGGCCTTGCGGCACTGCTGATCATAGGGCGCTCCGGAGCGCGCAAACGGGATCTGGTCCTGGCGGCGTTCCTCGGCCTGCTGGTGCCTGCCGCATGGGTTGGCACCGGCTACCTGCTGTTTGATGAATTCGACCCGATCGCGATGGAGAGCCTTTCGTTCACCTCCCCTTCGGCGGAAACGCTGTTCTGGGCGGTGGCCTCGTCTTCCATCCCGGCGGGCTTTGGCACCGGCCTGATTGGCGGTGTCCTTATGGGGGCTCTCGCTTCGTCGCTGTTGTCTGACCGCTTCAGATGGCAAAGTTTCGAGAGCCCCCGCCAGACCGGTCGCTACATGGCCGGGGCAGCCCTGATGGGCATCGGCGGCGTGCTGGCTGGCGGCTGCACCGTGGGCGCGGGCCTGTCCGGTGTGCCGAGCCTCTCCATCGCCGCCTTGATGGCGCTGGCCGCCATTGCGCTTGGCGGTGTGCTCACTGCACGCACCCTTGGCCCGCACGGCATATGAACCGCACGACAGCCACTTTCTTTTACTGCATAAATACTCACGAAAAAGGGCGGCCCCGAGGCCGCCCTTTCACTTTTGGGGATCACTGTCAGATCAGTCGATCTTCGGCAGCAGCGCGTTCATGCTGTCCTTGGCATCGCCATAGAACATCCGCGTGTTTTCTTTGTAGAACAGCGGGTTCTCGATGCCTGAATAGCCGGTGCCCTGACCGCGCTTGGACACGAACACCTGCTTGGCCTTCCACACTTCCAGAACCGGCATGCCAGCGATCGGCGAATTCGGATCTTCCTGTGCGGCCGGGTTCACGATGTCGTTGGAACCAATCACGATGACCACATCCGTGTCCGGGAAGTCTTCGTTGATCTCGTCCATTTCCAGCACGATGTCGTAAGGCACTTTGGCTTCGGCCAGGAGCACGTTCATATGCCCGGGCAGACGGCCCGCGACCGGGTGGATCGCAAAGCGCACATTCTTGCCTTTGGCGCGCAGCTTGGAGGTCAGTTCGGACACCGCGGTTTGCGCCTGTGCCACAGCCATGCCGTAACCCGGCACGATGATGATGCTGTCCGCCTCGTTCAGCGCCGTTGCGACACCGTCGGCGTCAATGGCGATCTGTTCACCTTCGACCTCCATCGCCGGCCCGGCTGTGCCACCAAAACCACCGAGGATCACGGAGATAAAGCTGCGGTTCATGGCCTGACACATGATGTAGGACAGGATCGCCCCCGAAGAGCCCACCAGCGCACCGGTCACGATCAGCAGGTCGTTGCCAAGGCTGAACCCGATGGCCGCAGCCGCCCAGCCCGAATAGCTGTTCAGCATCGACACGACCACCGGCATATCGGCGCCGCCGATGCCCATGATCAGGTGATAGCCGATGAAGAAGGCCAGAAGCGTCATCAGCACCAGCGTCCAGCCGCCCGCGCCGCTCATATAGAGGATCAGGAACAGAACCGAGAGCGCAGCCGCACCGGCGTTGAGCATATGGCCCCCCGGCAGTTTGGTGGCCTTGGAGGTCACTTTGCCCGCCAGTTTGCCAAAGGCCACGACGGAGCCTGTGAAAGTCACCGCACCGATGAACACGCCAAGGAACAATTCGACCTTGAGAATGCTCAGTTCGACAGGCGTTTTATGCGCCACGAGGGCTGCAAAACCTTCCAGCGCCTCCTTTTGCATGGTGGTCATCTCGGCGATGCGCGCGGCTTCGATATGGGCGTTGAACCCCACGAAGACGGCGGCCAGACCCACGAGCGAATGCATCGCAGCGACCAGTTGCGGCATTTCCGTCATTTCGACTTTCTTGGCGACATACCAACCGATGACGCCGCCGCCCGCGATCAGCACGACCGACAAGAGCCACAGACCCGCGCCCGGCCCGATCAGGGTCGCAAAGACCGCCAGCGCCATGCCGACAATCCCGTACCAGACGGCCCGTTTTGCACTTTCCTGCCCGGACAGACCGCCCAGAGAAAGGATGAAGAGAACAGCTGCGACCACATAGGCCGCGGTGGTGAAACCGAATTCCATTGTCTCCACCTCCTTTTAAGATTTCTGGAACATGGCGAGCATGCGCCGTGTCACGAGGAACCCGCCGAAGATGTTAATCCCGGCCATGAAGACCGCAACCGCCGACAGGAGGATGACCAACCAAGAGCCGGAGCCGATCTGCATCAGCGCCCCCAGAATGATGATCGAGGAAATTGCGTTGGTCACCGCCATCAGCGGCGTGTGCAGCGCATGCGACACGTTCCAGATCACCTGGAAACCGATGAAGACCGACAACACAAAGACGATGAAGTGCTGCATGAAGGACGCCGGGGCGACAAGCCCCACCGCCAGAAGCAGTACCGCCCCGACAGCCAGCAAGGTGACCTGACGTTTGGTCTGCGCCTTGAACGCGGCGACTTCCTGCGCGCGTTTTTCCTCGGCGGTCAGCTCCTTGGGCTTTTCTTTCTTCTGCGCGGCGATCGCAGCCACTTTCGGCGGCGGCGGTGGGAAGGTGATGTCGCCTTCATAGGTCACCGTGGCGCCACGGATCACGTCATCTTCCATGTTGTGCACGATCTGGCCGTCTTTTTCCGGCGTCAGGTCGGTCATCATATGGCGGATGTTTGTGGCGTAAAGCGTCGAAGCCTGGGTTGCCATGCGGGACGGGAAATCGGTGTAGCCGATGATGGTCACGCCATTTTCGGTCACGATTTTTTCGTCCGCCACGGTCAGCTTGCAGTTGCCGCCCTTTTCCGCGGCAAGGTCCACGATCACCGAGCCCGGCTTCATCGCAGCCACCATGTCCTCGGTCCAGAGTTCCGGCGCTTCGCGGTTCGGGATCAACGCCGTGGTGATGACGATGTCCATGTCCGGCGCCAGTTCGCGGAACTTGGCCAGTTGGGCCTCGCGGAACTCGGGGCTGGACACGGAGGCATAGCCACCGGTCGCCGCACCGTCCTGCTGCTCTTCCTCAAAATCGAGATAAACGAATTCCGCGCCCATGCTTTCGACTTGTTCGGCCACTTCGGGCCGCACGTCAAAGGCGTAGGTCACAGCGCCCAAGCTGGTCGAAGTGCCGATCGCGGCCAGACCCGCCACACCAGCGCCCACCACCAGAACCTTCGCCGGGGGCACTTTGCCCGCCGCGGTGATCTGGCCGGTGAAGAAACGGCCAAAGTTATTGCCCGCCTCGATGACCGCACGGTAGCCCGCGATATTGGCCATCGACGACAATGCGTCCATTTTCTGCGCCCGCGAAATCCGCGGCACCATCTCCATAGCGATGACATTGGCCCCTTTGGCCGTCGCCGCCTTCATGCCGGGTTCGTTGCCAGCCGGGTTGAAGAAAGAGATCAACGTCTGCCCCTTCTTGAGACGTTTCAATTCCGTCTCGTTGGGCTGGCGGACCTTGGCGACGATGTCGCACTCTTTCCACAGCGCCGGCGCGGTCTTGACGATCTCGACCCCGGCCGCCTCGTAATCCTCATCCGAGAACCCGGCGAGCTTGCCCGCCCCGGTCTCGATCGCACATTCATACCCAAGCTTTTGCAATTGCTTGGCACTTTCAGGCGTCAGCGCGACACGCGCCTCCCCCTCAAAGACTTCCTTAGGAACACCGAATTTCACGTGTATGTCCTCTTTCCCAGTCTTGTTCGCCTCTAGGTGCTTTCCTACCCGGAGGCCGCTTGTTGCGCAACAATGTTGCGCGAAGAATGACGCATGTGACGGCAGGTCACAACCAGCGCCTCGTATTTCCGGACCATGCGACGAACTCCTCCTCGAAGCGCGCGCAGCCATTTTTCCTCGTCTTCGATGAACCGCTTTTGGAGCACAACCACCAAAACAGGCACCAAAACCAAACCGGTCCAACTGCCGCACAGTATCGAAACACCTGCGAGTGTAAAGACATCAGCAAGGTAAATCGGATTGCGTGACAGCCTGAAGACGCCGGTTTTCACCAATGTCGACGGCTGCTGATGCGGGATCACGGTGGTCTTATGTCGCAGCATCGCCACCACGGCCGCCGCCATCACCCCAACCGACACGACGATGATCCCCCCTGCTGCCCAGTGCCCCCAATGCGGCACGGCAAAGCCAAATCCAAGCCGGGCCGTTGCCCAAGCGAGAGCCGCAAAGCCCATCAGCCCAATCGGTGGCAGATCAAAATATTTCATACTTAAAGCTTATAGCGGGGAATTTCAGCACTGAAAAGCGCCTCGTAAAACCTGTTGGGAGCCCCTAAACTACCAAGATGTCCGAGAAAATGCGCCACCTGACCCAATCTGACGCCCAACGCTGCTATGCAGTGCTGCGGCGCGCTGTACATGAAGGCGCCGGACAGGTCTACAGCGCGGAACAATGCGCCGCCTGGGCGCCGCCTCATCCCCCGGACAACTGGGCCGCGCGCGCGTGTGCCGGCTATGCCGTCTGCGCCACACGCTGGGGGCGCATTCTGGGTTTTTTCACCATGGGCCGGGACGGGCATATCGACTTTGCCTATGTCCTACCAAAGGTGATGGGCACTGGTGTCGCGGCCCGGCTTTACGAGGCCTGCGAAGCCGAAGCGCGGCGTCTCGGCCTGACCGAGATGCACACGGAGGCCTCTCATCTGGCCCGGCGTTTCTTTGAAAAACGTGGCTGGCGGGTCATTGCTCGCCAGACCGTGATCCGCAACAGCGTCGGGATCGAAAATTTCCGCATGGAAAAACAACTGTGATCCCGATTGCGCACGGGCAGTCCGAAGCCGGAGCGCAAGACCCCGGCCCCGCTGGGATCAATAGACGCAGACCAGACGGCCGCTGACCTCTCCGCGTTTCAGCCGCTCGATACCCTCCGGGATTTCCTCCCAGGTGATGGTTTCGATCTTCGGCTTCAACTCGCCCTTGGCCACCCAGTCGAGCACCGTTGCAATATCTTCCTTGGTGCCGCCGTTGCTGCCGCGCAGGTCAACTTTTTTGATGATCATCGGATAGGTGTTGATCGCGGCTTCCAACTTACCCATGCCAACCAGCACAACGCGCCCATTCATGCCAACGGCTTCAATGGCGCCCGCAGTTGTCGTGCCAAAGCCCGCAAAATCAATGATCAGATCCAAATTCTCATCGGCCAGCTCGGTGACGTCCTTGACCACACGTTTCGCCCCAATGCTTTTGGCATAATCCCAGGCGTCTTCCTTGATCTCGGCGACATAGAGCTCGGCCCCGTTCAGCACGACAAGCTGTGCTGCGAATTGACCCAACCCGCCAAGACCGATGATCCCGACCTTTTCGCCCGCCTTGATCTCACCCCGGGTCAATGCCCCCTGCGAGGTCATCCCCGCATCCGTTGTCGATGCGGCCAGTTCGATCGGCATGCCGTCGGGCACTTTGACCAATGCGTCTTGCGTGGTGACGATTTTTTCGCCGAACCCGCCGTCGATCACAAATCCCGGTGTTTCCAGCATCGGCCAGATGGCCACCCGGTCGCCCACTTTGAAATCAGTGACATCCGGACCGATTTCCTCGATCTGCCCGGCAACCTCATGGCCCATGGTGATCGGAAGATTGGGAATGCTGGCCAACCATTTTTCATCTTCGAGCACGCCAACATCAGTGTGACACAGCCCTGCGGCCTGCACCGCGATTTTCACTTTGTCACCGCTCACCGCGGGCTCTGGTTTCTCCACCTTCACCAAGGGTTGGTGCGTTCCGGTAAAACTCCAGGCTTTCATGGCATATCCTTTCTTGAGAACTCTCTCCCGGCGACTTGGCGCCGGAAGTGGCGCGGACAAACGCCCACGCGCGACTGACGCAGCCCCTCACGCTGAGGTTACGCGTCCTGAGGCGTCCGGGCCCGGTGCGCGGCGGAAAACTCATGCACTGCTGCACCAAAAGCCTCGAAAAGCGGCCGGGACACCGGGTCCTGGCCCGCGCGCCATTCCGGATGCCATTGCACCGCAAGCGTGAACCCCGGCGCATCCTTGACATAGATTGCTTCCGGCGTGCCGTCCGGTGCATAGCCGTCCACCACGATCCGCGCCCCAGGTTTCTTGATACCCTGCCCGTGCAAGGTGTTGGTCATCACCTCAGAGGCGCCAAGCAGTTTTGCGAAGACCCCACCCTCGGAAAGCCGCACCGGATGGCGCAGGGCAAATTTTTCTTCAATCGTTCCGTCGGGCGGCATGCGGTGGTTCATGCGTCCGGGCAGATCGCGAATTTCGGGATACAGCGTCCCACCCATTGCAACGTTGATTTCCTGAAACCCGCGACAGATCCCCAGAAACGGCTGCCCGGCTTCAACACAGGCGCGAACCAGCGGCAAGGTCACCGCATCCCGCGCCCGGTCGAAAGCACCATGGGCCTCGGTTTCCTCTTCGCCATATTCGGCCGGATGCACATTGGGCCGCCCACCGGTAAACAGAAACCCGTGGCAGGTCTCCATCAGTTCAGCCACCGAGACAAAGCTGGGATGCGCCGGGATCAGGAGCGGCATGCAGCCGGAAACCTCGGCCACGGCTTCGGCATTCATGCGCCCGCCAGTGTAGGCCGGGTAATCCCCGTTCAACATATCCGTATTGCCGATAACCCCGACGACTGGTCGATTCATTCTGCAGGACCTCCTGTTTTTCTTCAAGATACTGTCAAACCCGCAAGAGAAAAGGGGCATGGGCGCGCAGGGGCTCTGCAACCGTGCAATGAACGCACAAAGCCGCGACATGGCACGAAAAAGGGGCGGCACCTGCCGCCCCTTTGATCGTCTGAGAAACCTTGCAGCACAAAGACCGCGCGGTCAGCCCGCAGCCTTCAGTTCCAGACGGCGAGCATGCAACACCGGCTCGGTATAGCCCGACGGCTGCTCACGGCCCTTGAACACCAGATCACAGGCCGCTTTAAAAGCGATGGTGTCAAAAGAGGGCGCCATAGGCACATAGAGCGGATCCCCCGCGTTCTGGCGATCCACTACGGCAGCCATCTTTTTCATCGCCTCCATCACCTGTGCCTCAGACACGATGCCATGGTGCAACCAGTTGGCCAGACCTTGCGATGAAATCCGGCAGGTGGCGCGGTCTTCCATCAGGCCGATGTCGTGAATGTCCGGCACTTTCGAACAGCCGACGCCCTGATCGACCCAGCGCACGACATAGCCAAGGATGCCCTGTGCGTTGTTTTCGATCTCGGCGGTGATTTCCGCATCGGACCAATTGACGCCTTTGGCCACCGGAATGGTCAGAAGGTCCTCAAGCGTTCCGCGCGCACCGCCCTTGGCAATCTCGTCCTGCACCGCGAAAACGTCGATCTTGTGATAATGAGTGGCATGCAGCGTGGCGGCGGTGGGCGACGGCACCCAGGCGCAGGTCGCCCCCGATTTCGGGTGGCCGATCTTGGCCTCCAGCATCGCGTTCATCAGATCCGGCATGGCCCACATGCCCTTGCCGATCTGCGCGCGCCCCTTAAGACCGCAAGCAAGACCGATGTCGACGTTGCGTTCCTCATAGGATTTGATCCAAGGCTGGTCTTTCATCTCGCCCTTACGGATCATCGGCCCCGCTTCCATCGAGGTGTGAATCTCGTCGCCGGTGCGATCAAGGAAGCCAGTGTTGATGAAGGCCACGCGCGCTTTGGCAGCACGGATGCATTCCTTGAGGTTGACCGATGTGCGGCGCTCCTCATCCATGATGCCCAGTTTCACAGTGTGTTGCGGCAGGCCGAGAATGGCCTCGACACGGGTGAAGATCTCATCAGCAAAGGCGACCTCTTCGGGACCATGCATTTTCGGCTTCACCACATAAACGGAGCCTTCGACCGAATTGCGCGGCCCGTCCGTTTTCTTAAGGTCGTGCATGGCGATCATCACCGTGATCAGCGCATCCATCAGGCCTTCACCGATCTCGCGCCCCTCACTGTCAAGGATCGCTGGATTGGTCATCAGGTGGCCGACATTGCGCACCAGCATCATCGCCCGCCCCTTGAGCGTCAGCGCGCTGCCATCAGGCGCCGTAAAGTCGCGATCCGGGGACAGCGCCCGGGTGAAGCTTTTGCCACCCTTGCTGACCTCTTCGGTCAGGTCGCCCCGCATCAGACCCAGCCAATTGCGGTAAGCCCCGACTTTTTCTTCGGCATCCACAGTGGCCACGGAATCTTCGCAGTCCATAATGGCAGAGACGGCGGCCTCGACCAGAATGTCGGAAATCCCGGCCTTGTCCTGCGCGCCGACCGGCGTGGACGGATCGATCACAATGTCGATGTAAAGCCCGTTCTTCTGCAACAGAACGTGGCCCTCGGAGCTGCCGGCAAACTGCGCAGGATCCGCCAGACCGGTTTGCCCCATCCCGCCGTCTATCAGCAGCAGATCGTCCTTAACGGTCATCGCCGTCACATCGGCCCAGGAGCCTCCTGCCAGCGGCGCGACCGCGTCCAGATGCGCCTTGGCCCAAGCGATCACCTCCGCGCCGCGCGTCGCGTCATAACCTTTGCCCTTTGGCAGGCTGCCCATCGCATCCGTGCCGTAAAGCGCATCATAGAGCGACCCCCAGCGCGCATTGGCGGCGTTGAGCGCATAGCGCGCATTGGTGATCGGCACCACAAGCTGCGGCCCCGGCTTGGTCGCGAATTCCGCGTCGATGTTAGAGGTTTCAACCTCGAAATCCGGCCCCTCTTCCACGAGATAGCCGATTTCCTGCAGGAAGGCCGTATAGGCTTCGGCGTCGTGATCTGCCCCTTTGCGTTCCAGATGCCATGCGTCGATCTGATTTTGCATCCGCTCACGCACCGCAAGGAACTCACGGTTTTTCGGCCCAAGGTCTGCAACAATCCCGGCCATGCCGTCCCAGAAGGTCTCCGCCGATATGCCGGTGCCCGGAAGGGCCTCGGTTTCGATGAATTGCGCAAGCTCTTGGGCGACCTGAAGGCCGGATTTGTCGATACGAATCATATGGGAATCACCTGATTGGTCTGGAATTTGCAGCGCAGAGTAAACCGTTTCCTATCGGAAACAACCCAAACCCCGCACTCATGACCATTCAGAGGCCCGTCTTGCCGCAGCAAAAGGCGCATAAAAAAGACATGGGCGGCGTCATTGCGTCAGCGGCGCAACCTCCTGATCGCTCAGGACCGGCGTCGACTCTGTCGATGATGGATCAAGCGCCAGATTGGCGACCGCCACGACAATCAGCAAGCCCACAACAACCGCTAGGGCAATGCCGGCAAGCGGGACGGGATGACGTTTCTTCTGTATCTCAAGATCGGTATCAGGGGCAGACATGGCAATTCCTTTCTCTCGTTTGGCGTTTCGACCCTCACTTTTACGGGACCGGCAGTTGCGGCCCCCATCATGGAGAACTAACGTCTGAGACAACACAGAGGTTCCCCCGCGAAAGGTAACAGAGATGAAAGACACAGCGCCCCAAACGATTTATCTCAAGGATTATCAGCCACCTCATCATTGGGTGCGCGATGTGCATTTGACCTTTCGTCTGGCGCCGACCAGCACCCGGGTGCTGTCAAAGATCACCTTTGTTCCCAATGCTGAAACCCCCGGCGACCTGATCCTCGACGGCGAAGACCTGTCTTTGATTGCCGTCGCGGTAAATGAGGCGATTGTACCCTATGAGGTGACGGACCATCACCTGATCATCCGCTCAGGCGACCTGCCCGCCGCCCCTTTCACCTTTGAGGCCGAAGTCGAGATCTCGCCCGAAACCAATACGGCACTTGAGGGGCTTTACATGTCCAATGGCATGTATTGCACGCAATGCGAGGCCGAAGGGTTCCGCAAGATCACCTATTACCCCGACCGCCCCGATGTGATGGCGCCTTTCAGCGTCCGGATCGAAAGCGATCTCCCAGTCCTGCTGTCCAACGGCAATCCCGGCGCGCAGGGCGATGGCTTTGCCGAATGGCACGATCCCTGGCCGAAACCCTCCTATCTGTTTGCGCTGGTGGCGGGCCAGCTTGTCAATTACCCGGACAGCTTCACCACAAAGTCCGGCAAGGATGTCGCTCTGAACATCTGGGTCCGCCCAGGCGACGAGGACAAATGCGCCTTCGGCATGCAAGCGCTCAAGAAGTCCATGAAATGGGACGAAGACACCTATGGCCGTGAATACGATCTGGATATCTTCAATATCGTCGCCGTCGATGACTTCAACATGGGCGCGATGGAAAACAAGGGACTGAACGTCTTCAATTCCTCTTGTGTTCTGGCCTCGCAATCCACCTCGACCGATGCCAATTTCGAACGCATCGAAGGCATCATCGCCCATGAATATTTTCACAATTGGACCGGCAACCGTATCACCTGCCGCGACTGGTTTCAGCTCTGCCTGAAAGAGGGCCTGACCGTCTATCGCGATCAGATGTTTTCGGGCGACATGCGCAGCCATGCGGTCAAGCGGATTGAGGAAGTTCTAACACTGCGGGCCCGCCAGTTCCGCGAAGACAACGGCCCGCTGGCGCATCCGGTGCGCCCCGAAAGCTTTGTCGAGATCAACAATTTCTACACCGCCACCGTCTATGAAAAAGGTGCGGAAATCATCGGGATGCTGCGCCGGCTACTGGGCGATGAGGCCTATTACAAAGGCTGCAACCTCTATTTCGAACGCCATGACGGGCAGGCTGTCACCATCGAAGACTGGCTGAAAGCCTTCGAAGACGCCACGGGCCGGGACCTGAGCCAGTTCAAAAACTGGTATGCGCAGGCCGGCACCCCGCGGCTGAAACTCCGCGAAAGCTGGGAGGACGGCTGCCTGACCCTGACATTCGCGCAAACGACACCGCCGACACCGGGGCAAAGCAACAAGACCCCGCAGGTCATTCCGATCGCGGTCGGGCTGATCGGGCCAAACGGCGACGAGGTGGTGCCAACGCAGGTTCTGGAGATGACGGAAGCAGAGCAGAGCTTCCGGTTCGAAGGCCTGGGGGCACGGCCTGTCGCCTCTGTGCTGCGCGACTTTTCCGCCCCGGTTATTCTGGACCGGGAGATGGACGCCGAGACCCGCGCCTTTTTGCTGGCCCATGACATCGACCCGTTCCAGAAATGGGAAATGGGCCGCATGCTGGCCAAGGATACGCTGATCGCGATGATCGTGGACGACACGCCCCCGGCCGAAGATTTTCTCGATGCCATCAAAACCGTGTTGACCGATGACAGCCTCGATCCGGCCTTCCGTGCGCTCACGCTGGGGCTGCCGTCTCAGGACGATCTGGCGCAGACATTGGCGGATGGCGGTGTCATTCCCGATCCGCAGAAAATCTATGACGCGCGCCAATCCCTGCGCCGCATTCTGGCCGATCACTTGCAGGACCTTCTGCCCAAACTGTTTTCGGACAATGATGCTGGCGCCTTTGTGCCCGATGCGGAGGGCTCGGGCAAACGCAGCCTGCGCCTGTCGGCCCTGTCGCTGCTGACCCTGCGCGATGACGGACAGGCCGCCCGCGCGCTTTTTGCCAGCGCCGACAATATGACCGAACAGGCCGGCAGCCTTCAGGCGCTGTTGTCCGCCGGGCTGGGCAAGGCCGAACTGGCCGCCTTTGCCGAGCAGTGGAAAGACGACCGTCTGGTCATGGACAAATGGTTCATGATGCAGGTGAGCCTCGCCGCGCCGGATAAAACCGCCGCCACAGCCGACGCGTTGAGCGCGCATCCCGCCTTCACGCTCAAGAATCCGAACCGGTTCCGTGCGGTCTTTGGTGCGCTCTCGGGCAACCATGCGGGTTTCCATTATCGCGACGGGAAATCCTACAGGCTGCTGGCCGATCAGTTGATCGCCCTCGACAAGCTGAACCCGCAAACCACGGCCCGGCTGTCGGGTGCCTTTGAGACATGGAAACGCTATGATGCCGATCGTCAGGAGATGATCAAAGCCGAGCTGGAACGGATCAAAGCCACAGCCGGCCTGTCGCGCGACACAACGGAAATGGTGACACGCATTCTCGGCGTATGAGGTCCATCGCAAACAACAGCCCCGCTGTGGGGCTGTTGTCGCAAACATAACAAGAAGTTGACCTTCCCTCAGACCTGCGCGGCAGACAAAGGGATGGATTGTCACATTCCATTAACGCAATATTATGTCATGATGTACTGAACGCGCGACTTAAATCGATCATTTCCATTTTACCAGACAGGGAAACCTATCCAATGCGTAAGCTCCTCCTCTCGACCGTGATCGCTGCTGTAACCGCGACCGGGGCCGCCACTGGCGCCTTCGCGCAATCCCCCTCGGATGTGGCCAGTGCCCGCCGCGCCTATTTCAACCTGATCGGCTTTGAAATGGCGACGCTCGGCGGCATGGCCCGCGGCAATATCGACTATGACGCAGATGCGGCTAGCCAATCGGCCAGCGATCTGATGAGCATTGCCAGCTTGCACAGAGCAGATTATTTCGCCGCAGGCACTTCGAACGAAGATCTTGCCGGTGAAACCCGTGCCCTGCCCGCCATCTGGGACGACATGGACGGTTTTCAGGAAAAAGGCATGGCCTTCTACGAAGCCGTGGTCAACCTGAACGAAGTGGCCGGCAACGGCCTGGACGCGCTGCGCCCCGCCGTGGGCCAGCTCGGCGGCACATGTAAAGCTTGCCACGACGATTTCCGTGCCAAAGACTTTTGATCCCTTCAAAGGTGAAAGGCGCCGAAATGCCGGAGCAACTTGAGAAAATCTACATGTGGGATCCGGTTGTCCGGGTCCTGCACTGGGCGCTTGTTCTTGCCTTCACCGCCGCTTGGGGGTTGGGCAAGTTCGGTCCAGACATCATGACCCTGCATTTCTATGCGGGCTACACGGTGGCCGGCATCGTTGCTCTGCGCATTCTCTGGGGCTTTCTGGGGACCAGCACGGCCCGCTTTGCGCGCTTTGTCAAAGGCCCTGGAAAGATCGTTGCCTACGCCCGGACGCTGCCCTCAAGCAAACCGTCCTACAGCTACGGTCACAACCCGGTCGGCGCGCTGTTCGTGGTCGGGGTTCTGATCGTGCTGGCGATGCAGGTCGCCAGCGGCCTTCTGGCCGATCCCGAGGATTTCATCAATGTCGGGCCGCTGGCGCAATATGTGTCCAGTGAGACCGCCCGCAAGGCGCTGTCCCTGCATGAACCGCTCTCGACACTGCTGCTGCTTATGGTCCTGGGCCATATCGCGGCGATCCTGTGGTACAAGCGGCGCAAGCACGAAAATCTCGTGACACCGATGATCACCGGCTACGCCAAGCTTCCGCCAGAGTCCCGCCCGGACCGCGACTGAGCCCTTTCAAACACACTGAAAAGGCGTCCGGCAAGGGCGCCTTATTTTTTGCAAGACTTGTTCTACAAAGGCCCGGGCCGGCGTTCTTCGGACAGCACCACATTGGCCTCGACATTCCCCACGCCCGGGAGCGTCATGATCCGGCGGCGGAGCACCCGTTCGAAGTCGGGCAGATCCTGTGCCACGACGCGCAGGCGGTAGTCGAAAAGGCCCAGAACGTGCTGCACCGTCTGCACCTCGGGAATGGCGCGCACGGCGCGTTCGAAATCATCAAGGCTCACCCGGCCCTTGGTCGCCAGTTTAACCCCAAGAAACACAGTCACGCCAAACCCCAGCGCCTCAAGATCCAGATCGACCCTGCGCGCGCCGAAAACACCGGCCTCCCGCAGCCGTTTGATCCGCCGCCATGTGGCCGGCTGCGACAGCCCGAAGGCACGCCCCAGCGCCCCCGCCGATTGCGTTGCATCCTCGGAAAGCCTGCGGATGAGATCGCGGTCAATGTCGTCGAGATCGATCATGATACCCTCCTCACAGCGGCACCGACTGGCTGTCTTTGATGGTGGCGACCTGCATCAGCGCTTCGATGTCGGTCATATGTGGCAAGGTCAGGATCTTGTCGCGGTAGATCCGCTGATAATCCGCCAGATCGCGCGCAATCACCAACAGCCGCGCATCCACGCGCCCCAGAAAGGTGCCGATGTTGATCACCTCCGGCACCTCGCGCGCGGCAGCGATGAATTCGTCAAAGGCGCGCGGCTCGGTCTTGTCCAGCGTGATCCGCAGGCTGACCTCAACTGCATAGCCCAGAGCGCGCCAATCGACCTCTTCGCGGATCGCGCTGACGATGCCACCCGCCCGCATCCGTTCCAACCGCCGGGTAAAGGTGGCAGGTGTCACCCCAGCCCGTTCGGCCAGTTCCGCCGCCGGGGCTGCAGGGTCTGCCTGCAACTGTCGCAAGATCCGGCGATCAGCATCATCTGTCTGCATGATTTCATCTCATACATTAAATTTGGAGAATGATTTTTAATATATATCTGCGATTTTTACGAAATTTGCAAAGCAAATGACATGATAATGCGAGATAAATCCCCCGACACGAAAGTGCCTCTATTCAGACTATGTAAAGGGAGCGCCCACCATGCGCGTTTATTACGATCGCGATTGCGATGTGAACATCATCAAAGACAAAAAAGTTGCCATTCTCGGCTACGGCTCGCAGGGCCACGCCCACGCGCTGAACCTGCGCGACTCCGGTGCGAAAAATCTCGTGGTGGCACTGCGCGAAGGCTCCCCCTCCGCCAAGAAAGCCGAAGCCGAAGGCCTTCAGGTCATGGGCATCGCCGAAGCAGCCGCATGGTGTGACGTCATCATGTTCACCATGCCCGATGAACTTCAGGCCGAGACCTACAAGAAATACGTCCACGACAACCTCAAAGAAGGCTCCGCAATTGCCTTTGCGCACGGTCTGAACGTGCATTTCGGCCTGATCGAGCCGAAACCGGGCGTTGACGTGATCATGATGGCGCCGAAAGGCCCGGGTCACACCGTGCGCGGCGAATATACCAAAGGCGGTGGCGTGCCCTGCCTCGTGGCTGTTGACACCGACGCCACCGGCAAAGCGCTGGAAATCGGCCTGTCCTACTGTTCCGCCATCGGTGGCGGTCGTTCGGGTATCATCGAAACCAACTTCCGCGAAGAGTGTGAAACCGACCTCTTCGGCGAACAGGCCGTGCTCTGCGGCGGTCTCGTCGAACTGATCCGTTGCGGGTTCGAAACCCTGGTCGAAGCCGGTTACGCCCCGGAAATGGCCTATTTCGAATGTCTGCACGAGGTGAAACTGATCGTGGACCTGATCTATGAAGGCGGCATCGCGAACATGGATTACTCCATCTCCAACACCGCCGAATACGGTCAATACGTCACCGGCCCGCGCATCCTGCCCTACGAGCAGACCAAGAAAGCGATGAAAGAGGTGCTCTCGGACATCCAACAAGGTAAATTCGTGCGTGACTTCATGCTGGAAAACGCCGTTGGTCAGCCGACACTCAAAGCATCCCGTCGCGCCAACGACGAACACCTCATCGAGGAAACCGGCGCGAAACTGCGCGGTATGATGCCCTGGATCACCGCCGGCAAAATGGTCGACAAAGAGCGCAACTAAACGCGCAGGCGAACCGCTCTGCACACGGCAGACAGATCGAGGCCCCGGCGATTTGCCGGGGCCTTTGTCGTTCAGAGCGCCACGCCGCCCCCTGCGACATCGGCGCCGCATGAGAAGCAAGACACCATCTTGCGCTATGCCGCCATTCCTGCGCAGTCTGCAGACAAAGGAGCCCGACATGACAGATCATCACGACGACCATATCCCTGCCGACCTGACCCCGGAAAACGAAGACCAGATTCAGGCCGAACGCGCGCGGATGTTCACCTTTGGCTTCTGGAAAAGCCTGCTGAAGGGGCAGGAAGGCATGGGGGACACCTTCTGGGCGGGCAACTACCTTGCCGCGCTGCTTTTCATGCCGGTCTACATTGTCATTCTCGCCATTCCACCGCTTTATCCGGTGATGCCGGTCGCATTCGTGCTGTTCGGGGTCTACCTTCTGGCTGTGGCCCGCGCCGTCTGGCTGGCAAAGCCCAAAGGTCCTTCAGGCATGGGGATTAAGCTGCTCGGCGTGATCTGGACCCTGATGAACGCGGCCTCTGTCATGGCCGTCTCGCCGTTTACCGCCGGTCAGTGAGGCAGGGCGGACGATGCGGAGATGCGAAAAGGGCGGCATTCTGGCCGCCCTTTCTTTGTCTGCAGGAAACTATGATTGGCCGCGTGCAATGCCTCAGCGCGTCGCCTTCTCTACGGCTTCGACAACCGAGTCGACTGCCGCGTTCAAAACCTCCTCATCGACGCTTTCTGCCATCACCCGGATCAGCGGCTCGGTCCCGGATTTGCGGATAAGCAGGCGGCCGTTGCCGGTCAGTTTGGTCTCCGCATCCGCAATGGCGGCTTTGACCTGCGCCTCATCGAGGGGCTTTTGCCCGGTGCTGTAGCGCACATTCTTCAACAGCTGCGGCACGGGTTCGAACACCCGGGTCAGCTCGGACGCCTTCTGGCCGGTCTCGACCATGGCCGCAAGGAACTGCAGCCCGGCCAAAAGCCCGTCGCCGGTGGTGGCATAATCGGTCATCACGATATGTCCGGACTGCTCGCCCCCCAGATTGAAGCCCCCCGCGCGCATCCGTTCGACAACATAGCGGTCCCCCACCGCCGTGCGTTCAAGCCGCAGGCCCTGCCCCTCCAGAAAGCGCTCAAGACCAAGGTTCGACATCACCGTCGCAACCAGCGCGCCGCCAGCCAGCCGATCCTGCGCGGCCCAGCGCTGCGCCATCAGGCCCATCAGCTGATCTCCATCCGCCACAGCGCCGGTTTCATCGAGGATCATCACCCGATCCGCATCGCCATCCAGACAAATGCCGACATCGGCGCCATGTTCCACCACAGCTGCGGCGGCCGTGTCCACATGGGTCGAGCCGCAGTTGTCATTGATGTTGCGCCCGTTCGGTTGCGTGCCGATTTCGATCACATCGGCGCCCAGTTCCCAAAGCACCTCTGGCGCGGTGCGATAGGCGGCCCCATGGGCGCAATCGATCACCACCTTGAGCCCCTGCAGCGACAGCCCGCGCGGCAGGGTGCCTTTGACACGTTCGTTATAGCGAAAACGTCCATCATCAATGCGTTTCGCCCGACCTATGTTTTCCGCCTGCGCGGCTTCAACACCCTCTTCCATCATCGCTTCGATGGTGCTTTCGGCCTCATCGGACAGCTTGAAACCATCAGGGCCAAAGAACTTAATGCCATTGTCCGAGGCCGGATTGTGCGAGGCGGAAATCATCACCCCCACGTCAGCCCGCATGGAGGTGGTCAGCATCCCCACCGCCGGTGTCGGAACCGGCCCGAGCAGGAACACATTCATCCCGGTCGAAGTGAACCCCGCCGTCATCGCGGTTTCGAACATATAGCCGGACAGCCGCGTGTCCTTGCCGATCACCACCCGGTGTTCGCGCGAACTGTCGCGGCGGAAATAGCGCCCGGCGGCGGCCCCGAGCTTCAGAGCCATTTCTGCCGTCATCGGATAGCTGTTGGCGCGTCCGCGCACGCCATCGGTTCCAAAGAATTTACGCGTCATCTGCTTGTTCCCTGTTAAATTCCTTGTCAAATTTCATGCCCTGCGTCACCGCCGACCACAGCGCAAGCGCCTGTCTCGTCTCGGCCACATCATGCACCCTGAGGATCTGAACCCCGGCCCCGACCGCGGCCTGCGCAACGGCAATCGATCCGGGGGCACGGTCGCGCGTCGCGGTGGCGCCCCCAAGCGTGCCGATAAACCCTTTGCGCGACACCCCCAGCAGGATCGCGCAACCCAGCGCATGAAACAGCGAAATCCGCTGCAACAACGCCAGATTATGTGCGAGCGTCTTGCCAAATCCGATGCCCGGGTCGACCACGACTGCGCCACGTGCAATGCCAGCGGCCTCGGCCATACGGATGCGGTCTTCCAGAAAGTCATACACATCCAGCAGGACGTTGTCATACTGCGGCGCGGCCTGCATCACCTCAGGATCGCCCTGCGCATGCATCAGGCAGACCGGCGCGGCGCGCGCAGCACAAAGCGGCGCAATATCCGGATCATGGGTGAAGGCGTAAACGTCATTGACCAGATCGGCCCCGGCCTCAAGCGCGGCGGCAGCCACGGGGGCTTTGCGCGTGTCGATCGAGATCGGCACCGGACTGCCGGCACGGATGGCCGCGATCGCTGCCGCCGTGCGGGAAATCTCTGTTTTGACCGAAACATACTCCGCCCCCGGACGGGTGCTCTCGCCACCAATGTCGAGCATATCCGCCCCGGCATCGACCATTTCCTGAGCGTGGCGCAGCGCCTTCTCCGGGGCCTCAAACAGCCCGCCATCGGAAAAGCTGTCCGGGGTCACATTAAGGATGCCCATGATATTGGGGCGGCTCAGAACCAACCCGGCAACAGGCGCGCGCGGCGCTGTCAGCCTCTGCCGCACCGTATCGGGCAGAGCCTCAGCCGCCACGATCTGCGGCGCAGCCCGCCGTGAGAGAACCTCGACGCGATCAAACCACGCCCAGCCCCCCGCCAGCGTGAAAGCCCCATCAGGGCGCGCCGGATCGGTGGAGGGGATCGGCCTGTAATAAAGCTGATCGGTCATGTTTCGGCCTCTGCAAAGGCTGCCAGCGCCGAAGGATCTTCCAAGGGCAGCGCCCGCGCGCCCTCAAACCCGGTCGTCCCAAGGCAGAACAGCTGCGTGGCCTCAAGTTCCTGTGCCAGCCATGGCACCAGCGCCTCAGGGCGGCCTTTCGGGCTGTGAACCGCATCCAGCACCATTTTGGAGGGCGCCCAGACAGACAGCTCCCCCTGCTTCATCGCCCAGTCCAGTTCAGTACGCGTCGCGCGCACCACGCAGCGCGGATCGCGCGCCGCCAGACACCATGCGTTCTGTTCGATCGCCAGAAGATCAATACGGCGCTGCGCGGCAGTCTGTGTAGCCTGTGGCCAGCCCCCCAGCGGCCAGCCGACCGTGAGGATCACCGGACGCGGCAGCGCCGCCAGAGCGTCGAGCCATGCGTCAAGATGATCCGATCCCAGTGCCTCTGCCGAAAGATGTACGATCCAGGGATGTGGCACAGGCGCCGCCATGTGTTCGGCACGTTCCCCAGCCTCGCCACTGGGACGCACAATCTCAACGCCCAACGCACCGGGGCCGCGATCCAGCTTTTCGATCCGCACAAAAACGCGGAATGCCCGTGGTTCGCTCAGAATACGGTCGGCGATGCGCTCTGCCAGTGTTTCCAGAAGGTTCAGGCGCTCCGCCGCCAGTTCAATCTGTATCGCCTCGGTCAACCGATCATAGGACAGGATACGGTCAACATCGTCCTCGACAGGACCGCTGAGCGGCGTCAGTTCGACAACGATGTTAAAAGCCACCCGCTGCGTCACGCCCCGCTCGGCCTGAAACGCCCCGATTTCAACCTCCACCACGTGATCGCGCAGCGAAATGCGGTCATATGGCGCGGCCTCGGCCGTGGCGGCGGCTCGGGCTTCGGGATGCGCGAAAGCCTGTCGTATCTCGGACACGGGGGGACTGCCTCCTGAATGGGTCTTCTTTGCGGCCTAGCTAATGCCTTTTGACCGAAAGGTCCAAGGCAATGTCACCCGGGAAAGCCCCTGTCCCGGAAACGGCAAAACCCTGCCGTTTTGCGGGCAGGGTCTGAAACAAATCCGTGATCTGTCTGACGCGGCCTCAGGCCTGCGGCATGCGATAGAACATATGCACGCCGATCTGCGCGGTCTTGGAAAACTGGCGCGCCCAGCGCGGTGCCACTGCACGGGTGTGATAATGCGTTGCTCCGGCGGTCAATTGCCGCGGCGCGCCGTCCAGCATCAGACGTGCCACCTTGGCGACACGGTCCCAGGCAGTCTGTTCACTGACAACTTCTGCACGCCCGTCACAGGTATAGGTGAACTGACACTGATAGCGTTTGCCAGTGCCCTGATTGATCACGCCGCAGACGGTATTGGGGAATGCCTTGGAATCGACGCGATTGAGGATCACCTCGGCAACCGCGAACTGACCTTTGACGGTCTCGCCACGGGCCTCGAAATACAGCGCCTCGGCCAGACATTGCCATTGCGCATCCACGGCAGGTTCGGGCAACGCATCCAGAAAAGCTCTGGTGTATTCGATTTTGACCGGAGGCTTGGGTTTGGGCCGGGGCTTGAAGCTTTTAAGCAGCCGTTCGATTGACGCCTCATCCACGGCCTGCATGCCACTGCGCTCCTGATCCAGCAGTGCAGTCAGCTCCATCCCGAGCGCGAGTTGGGGGTCGTTCGAGTGGCTCATCTTGACCTCTGCAAAGCCCGTGCTCGGCAAAGAAGAGACGCCAAGCGTGACTGCGAGTGCAGACGCCTTTAGCCAGTGTAGAAATGTCATCTGTTCCCTCCATTGCGCCCAAGCAGCAGGGCCTCACGGTGGTTGTTCGGCGGCGGGAATAGGTGAAAATGCACGAAAGGTCCACCCACGGGCCTTCAAGCCCGGGTGATCGGCGTCAAGACCTTCCTGTTCTCAGAGCAAAATGAGTGGCAAAATATCTTCTCGCCGCCTTTAAATTCAGCAACTTGCATGCGAACTGTGACTATTTTGCCTCTTGAGCGACAAGCTGCGCAGCCGCGAGCCGTGCAACCGGCACCCGGAAGGGCGAACAGGAGACATAATCGAATCCCGCAGCCCTGCAAAAGGCGATAGATTCGGGATTGCCTCCATGCTCGCCGCAAACGGCCACTGTCAGATCAGAGCGGGACGCGCGCCCGCGTTCAGCGCCGATCTGCAACAGCTCTCCGACCCCTTCGAAATCCAAGGTGTGGAACGGATCCTCGGGGAAAACGCCCTGTTGGACATAGGCATTCATGAAGCGCCCTGCATCGTCGCGCGACAGACCGTAGGCCATCTGCGTCAAATCGTTCGTCCCAAAAGACATGAAAGCCGCATGCTGGGCAATGTCGCCCGCTCGCAGTGCCGCGCGTGGGGTCTCCACCATGACCCCCAGACGATAGGTGAAATTCGCTCCGGTCTCATTGCGTACGGCGGCGGCAACGCTGTCGATCTGGGTCTTGACCAGCTCCACCTCACGCTTGGCGGAAACCAGCGGGATCATGATCTCCGGGACGATCGGTGCGCCGTGTTTCGACGCCTCGACGGTGGCCTCAAAAATAGCACGGGCCTGCATCTCGTAAATCTCCGGGAAGGTTATCCCCAGACGCACCCCGCGCATGCCCAGCATCGGGTTGAATTCGGACAACCATTCGATACGACGCGTCACCTCGGACAGGGGCCGATCCAGCGCCTCGGCAAGCTCTTTGGCACCCTGACGGTCCGACGGCAGGAATTCATGCAATGGCGGATCAAACAGCCGGATACAAACCGGCAGCCCCTCCATGATCCGGAACAATTCGATAAAGTCAGAGCGCTGCATCGGCAGCAAACGCGAAATCGCTTCTGAACGGTCGTCATGTTTGTCAGCGAAAATCATCTCACGCATCACCGTCAGACGATCACCTTCAAAAAACATATGTTCGGTCCGGCACAGCCCGATCCCCTGCGCCTTGAAATCGCGGGCCACGGCCGCGTCTGCCGGCGTATCTGCGTTGGCGCGCACTCCGATGTCGCGAATCGCGTCGGCCCATTCCATCAACTGCAGGTACCAGTGATCCTTGGCCGGCGGCATCATCTTGGCCGCCCCCAGCAGCGCCTCCCCTGCCGATCCATCAATCGTCAGAACATCGCCTTCGTTCAAAATCCGTCCGTCAGCCAGCGTCAGCGTCTTGTCGCGGGAATTGATCCGGATCGACGCACCGACAACACAGGGCACCCCCATGCCGCGCGCGATCACCGCCGCATGCGAGGTCACCCCGCCGCGTTCGGTCAGAATCCCGACCGAGGAATGCATGCCCCGGATGTCTTCGGGTGTGGTTTCGCGCCGCACCAGCAGACAGGGTTCGCCGCGCGCCTCATAGGTCTGGGCGACCGAAGAGTTGAACACGATCCGCCCGACGGCCCCGCCCGGAGAGGCGGCGATGCCCTTGGCCACCACATCACGCGGCGAAAACGGATCGATCTGCGGGTGCAGCAATTCGGTCAGCGACCGGGCCGGCACTCGGATCAGCGCCTCTTCGCGCGGGATGATCCCGTCCTCGGCCAGTTGCACGGCCGCGCGCAGCCCCGCGCGCGACGACCGCGGCACGCGCACCGCGTCCAAAATCCACAACCGACCATTTTCAATGGTAAATTCAACCTGCATCTCTTCACGCAGCTTGATCCGGCACAGGCGCGACATCTCTGTCAGCCGGGCGAAAATCTCGGGGGCTTCAGTTTCAAGTGACCGGCCCCGCCCGTCAGCGGTCAGGAACATGGCCTCGCCATTGGCACTCAGGGCATCGCGCCCCTGCGATTGCCGCAGATAGCGTCCTTTGACCATGGGTTCGCCAGTGTCGCCGTCGATCAACTGGATGACCCCAGCGCCGCTTTCCCCTAGCCCCATGCCCAGCGCCATGCTCTGCACGATCAGCCCGAGCCCCGCGTCGGCAGGCGCACCTTTGGCCTGTCGCAACAACCGTGCCGTCGTACCCTCCCAGGCACGCGCCATAGAGCGCAACACATGTCCCAGCTGGTGTGCAGGGTCTTGGGGAAAGGGATCGCCGGTTTCATCCTCATGCGCGTCCAGCGCCTCTTTCAGCGCCTCATGCACCGACACAGACTTGTCAAATTCGAACAATTCCGGATCAAGCCGTTCGACATGCACGGCATAGGCTTGCACAAATCGCAGATACAGCGCATCCGCCGCGTCGGACCCATGTGTCTGGGTCAGCTCCGCATGACGGGCGTCATTCATCCCGATGTTGAGGATCGCTCCCGGCCCGCCCCAGTCGGGATCTTCGGAGGATGGCCGCACCGACAGCAGCGGCGCATCCCCGAACAGGCGCATCAGCCCCTGCATGTCGAAACTGTGCCCTTCGGCAATCCGGTGCACCGCATCAAAGGAGAGCGCGACGGTTTCCGGCAAGGGCAGATCCAGACGGATCAGCCGCTGCAGACATTTCGCACGACCACCATGGGTTTTCACGGCAATCGGTGCGACGCGTCGAATGCGGGTGAACCCTAGAATGTCATTGTCTTGCTGCACTGCGGCACCTCCCTTTGGAACCGAAGCCTACGCGCCCAAACACAGCGCGCGCAACAACAAAGGTCCGTGGCGCCGGATTTGACGCCACGGCCAAAGCTGAGTGATGTGATTTTGCCTTAGCTTTCGACGCGGGTCAGATCGGCAACCGACAGACAAATATCGCGAATTCGGCCCAGAAGGTTGAGACGATTGCGCCGCACGATGTCATTGTCCGCATTGACCTGCACCGCGTCAAAGAAGGCATCGACCGCCGGGCGCAGACCGGCCATGGCCGCCATGGCCACAGCAAAGTCTTCCTGCGCCATCGCAGGTTTGATCTTGGTCTCGGCCACATCGAGCGCCGCAAAGAGCGCACGCTCTTCTTCTGTTTCGGCGAATTTGATGTCCGGGCCGAAGCTGTATTCGACCCCGTCTTTCTCTTCGGCCTGCGTCAGAATGTTGTTGGCTCGTTTGAAGCCCTGTATCAGGTTGGCCCCATCTTCGGTCGCCAGAACCTCGGACAGCGCACGGGCGCGCTTCACCAACAGCGTGATGTCATCGGCCCCCTCCATCGCAAGACAGGCGTCGATCACGTCGTGACGAATGCCTTCATCCTTGAGGAAGACTTTCAAACGGTCATGGAAGAAACTGAGCAGATCTTTGGAGACATCCGGCACGGATCCCGCCATTTCGGTCACAGCGTCCCTTTCATCCTCAGACAGCTTATCGCCGATGGCATCGAGAGCTGCCCCGAAAACACCGTGTTCGGCGATTTCCTGCAAGATTTCCTTCAGCGTATCGATCACGCCGTCATCTTCCACGCCGTCATCTTCGTCCGCGACAGCAATCGTATTGGCCAGCAACTGCATATCAATGAAGCGATCCAGCTTCAGGCGCACCTCATTGGTCAACAACAGACGGATCACCCCAAGCGCGGCGCGCCGCAGCGCGAAGGGGTCTTTCGACCCGGTGGGCTTTTCATCAATCGCCCAAAAACCTGTCAGCGTATCAAGCTTGTCAGCCAGCGCGACCGCGACCGACACCGGGTCTGTCGGCACATCGTCAGACGGGCCAAGCGGCGAATAATGGTCACGGCAGGCGTCAGAAACGGCATCAGACAGCCCAGCTTTCTTGGCGTAGTAGCGCCCCATGATCCCCTGCAATTCCGGGAATTCATAAACCATTTCCGAGCTATGATCGGCCTTTGCGATTTTCGCGGCCAGTTCGGCATCAGCTGCATCGGCACCCACGATCGGGGCGATCTCGCGTGCCAGTTGCGCGATGCGCGCGATCCGCTGCCCCTGCGAGCCAAGCTTGTTATGGAACGTCACATGGGCCAGCGGCGCGGCCATGGCTTCAAGCCCCTCGCGGGCGACCGTGCGCACATCATTTTCCCAGAAGAACTTCGCATCAGACAGACGCGCAGAGAGCACCTTTTGGTTGCCCGCCAGAATGGTCGCGCCATTGTCCGCGGTCTCGCGGTTGGCAACGGTGACGAATTTCTCGATCCGTCCAGTTTTCGGGTTGCGCACGGAAAAGAACTTTTGATGTTCTTTCATCGAGGTCTGCAGCACTTCCGGCGGCAGCTCCAGAAAATCTGCGCCAATCTCACCCATCAGCACGACTGGCCATTCCACCAGCCCGGCCACCTCTGCCAGCAACCCGGCATCCTCGACCACCTCAAGCCCCTGCGCAAAAGCCTGATTGGTGGCGTCATGCCAGATGTGATCGGCACGTTCGGCCGGATCAAGCACGACAAAATTCTGTTTCAACTTGGTGACATAGTCGTCAAAGCCCGTGACCTTGAACGATCCCGGCGCCATGAAACGATGGCCCCAGACCGTGTTCCCGGCCTTGATCCCGTCAATCTCAAGCGGCACGACTTCGGCCCCGTCTTCGGCACTGAGCAGGCAGACGATGGAATGCAGCGGCCGCACCCATTTCAGGCTGCCCGCGCCCCAGCGCATGGATTTCGGCCAGGGGAAATTGCGCACAGTGGCCTCAAGCACCTCGGCCACGATCTCGGCCGCGGGGCGGCCCGGCTTGGTGAGTTTGGCGAAGTAGACCTGGCCCTTTTTCTCGTCGCGGATTTCCAGATCGTCTTTGGTCACGCCAGCCCCACGCAAAAAGCCTTCAATGGCTTTCTCGGGCGCATCGACACGCGGACCTTTGCGTTCCTCGACCGTGGTCGGGCTTTCGGCGAGCAGACCCTCGACCGACAGGGCCAGACGGCGCGGCGTGGCAAAAGCCCCGGCAGAGGCATAGGTCAGACCGGCCTCGACCAGACCATCGGTGATGCGTTTTTTCAGATCCTCGGAGGCGCGTTTTTGCATCCGGGCGGGGATCTCTTCCGAAAAAAGTTCAATCAGCAAATCGGGCATGGTCAGTTTCCTTCAGGCGCGGGCGGACAGCCCATGGGGGCCGGATCGCCGTCGAATACGGCATCGCCACAGCGGTTGATCTGGTTCCAGGCAAAACCGTGGCCGTCAGGGTAGACGGCAATCACGCGGTCAATGCCATATTCAATATTCTCTTCGCCCATAAAAGCCAGCGCCGCGCCGCTTTCCAGATCCGCGCCGATCTTTTTGGCGTCGAAACAGGAAAACCACTTGGGCGCAATCAGCGGCTCAGGGCGATCGTAGGGTTCGAAGGTCTCACTCATCATCGCCACCGAGAGCGGCGTGGTGAAACAGGCGCGAAATCTGATCGGCGAGGTGTCGGCATCAATGCCTTCAAAGCTCTCGGCAAGAATGTCTTCCGTCAGGCCTTCAAAGGTGGTCGCACGTACCGCGGCTGCCGGTGCGGACACGTCCAGCCGGTCATAATAGGCATAGACCTGCGTGTAATAGAGGCCTGCCCCGAAGAGGAGAGAGAACACCACGATAAACCCTGCGATCAGCTTTCCGCTCATGTCAGCTCACGGCCTCGGGCATATAGCCGCCTGCCGTCGTCTGCACAAAGGCGTCGGCACAGGCCTTGGCCAGCGTGCGCACGCGACCGATATAGGCCTGACGTTCGGTGACCGAAATCACCCCGCGGGCGTCAAGCAGGTTGAACAGGTGGCTGGCCTTGATGCACTGGTCATAGGCCGGGTGCACCATGATAATCCGCTTGCCGGTTTTGGGGTCTTCGGCCGGTTGCGCCAGAAGCGCGTGACATTCGGCTTCGGCCTCTTCGAAATGCTTGAGCAGCATCTCGGTGTTGGCCGCATCAAAGTTGTGGCGCGAATACTCTTCTTCGGTCTGCTTGAACACGTCGCCATAGCTCAGCGGAATCGGTGATTGCGGATCGTTGAAGGGCATATTCATCACATGGTCGATGCCCAGAACATACATCGCCAGACGTTCCAGCCCGTAGGTCAGCTCACCAGACACCGGCTTGCAGTCATGCCCGCCGACCTGTTGGAAATAGGTGAACTGGCTGACTTCCATCCCGTCACACCAAACTTCCCAGCCCAGCCCCCAGGCGCCCAGCGTCGGGCTTTCCCAGTCGTCTTCGACGAAACGGATGTCGTGCATTTCGGTGTCGATGCCGATGGCTTTCAGAGATCCCAGATAGAGCTCCTGCAGATCCGGCGGGCTCGGTTTGATCAGCACCTGATATTGGTAATAGTGCTGCAGCCGGTTCGGGTTTTCGCCATAGCGCCCATCGGTCGGACGGCGCGAGGGCTGCACATAGGCCGCAGCCCAGGAGGTTGTGCCCAAGGAGCGCAGCGTCGTGGCAGGATGGAATGTGCCCGCACCGACCTCCATGTCGTAGGGTTGCAGGATGGCACAGCCTTTTGCGGCCCAATAGGCCTGCAGGCGCAGGATGATTTCCTGAAAGGAGCGCGGTTTTTGGGTCGTCTCGGACATGGGGTAATCTCAGCCTTAGGAGCTTTGCAAACGCGGGTCTTCACTAGCCAAGGGCGACCGGGGCGTCAATCGAAAGGCACCGTAGCGGGGGTAATCGCGCAGAATTGTCGCCTCGACCCTGCTTTCTGCCCGCATCGAAGATGCCAGATGTTGACCTCAAGGCAAAACCCGTCTTCTCTGCGCAGGATAAAACCGGGGCGCAAGCCCAGTCGAACGTAAGTAAGGGTCTCCATGAAACCGTATTTTGCCGCCTTCCCGTTGGGCGTGGCCACTGTCTTGTCTCTCACCACCGCTGTCTACGCCGATCAATGGATCCAGATCGAGGCCCAGCCCACGCTGACACAGGCGACCGAAGCCGCGCGCGGCTATGCGCTGGAATTTCCGAATGTCGTGGGCTTCAACCTGTCGGGCCGCTGGCATGCCATCGCGCTTGGCCCCTATGCGACCGAGGCCGAGGCCGAAAGCGCGCGTCAGGCCCTGCGCGCATCGGGCCGCATTCCGGGCGACAGCTATCTCACCGAAGGCGAAAACTTTCGGCAGCCGTTCTGGCCTGTGGGTGTCGATCTGACAAGCCTGACGCCTTCACCCGCCCCCGCCGGCATCGAAGTCACACCGTTTGAAGGCATTCCAACTGAGGCGACTGACAGCGCCGAAGCGACCATCGAGACCACCGTCGAAGAAGCCGCCATGGCACCGATCGCAGATGAAACCCCCGCCGAGGCCCGCCGTTCGGAGCGGGCGTTGAGCCGGGAGGATCGCGAAGCGCTGCAGGTCGCCTTGCGCTTTGCCGGCGTCTACAATTCTGGCATTGATGGCGCCTTTGGCCCCGGCACCCGCCGCGCCATGTCCGACTGGCAAGCGCAAAACGGCTATGAGGCCACCGGGGTTCTGACCACCCGCCAGCGCGGCGAGGTTCTGGCCGCCTACACCGACGTGATGGACAGCCTCGGGCTGGCCCCGGTCGTCGATGACGTGGCCGGGATTTCGATCACCCTGCCTCAGGGTCTGGTGGAATTCGACGCTTACGCTCCACCCTTTGCCAAATACAAATCCAAGGACGACTCCGGTGTTCAGGTGATGCTGATTTCCCAAAGCGGCGATGCGGCAACGCTCGGCGGGCTGTATGAAATCATGCAGACGCTGGAAATCGTGCCCATGGACGGGCCGCGTTCACGTGACAGCAACAGCTTCACTCTGACCGGTACGAATTCCAGGATCACCTCTCACACCGAGGCGCGCCTGATCAACGGCACCGTCAAAGGCTGGACCCTGATCTGGCCGCGCGGCGATGAAAAGCGTCATCAGATGGCGCTGAACGCCATGCAAAGCTCCTTTGCCCCGGTCGACGGCGTTTTGCCCGATGCCTACGGCGATGGTGCGGAACAGGATGTGGACCTTTTGGCCGGGCTCGAAATTCGTCGCCCGGAAAAGGCAGGCAGCGGCTTTTACGTGTCGGCTGACGGCGCGGTCCTGACCTCGGCAGAGCTTGTGGACAGCTGTGGCCGCATCACGCTGGAGGACAGCTACACCGCCGACATCGCGGCGACAGACGGTGGCATGGCGCTGTTGCGCCCGCAAGAGCCACTGGCCCCCATCGCATTTGCAGAATTCGACAGCCATCTGCCACGCCTGCAATCCGAGATTTCGGTGTCTGGCTACGCCTATGAGGGGCGCCTTGGTGCGCCCACGTTGAACTACGGGCTTGTGGCCGAACATGGCGGACTGAACGGGGAAAGCGATCTACTGCGCCTTGCCATGACAACCCTGCCCGGCGAGGCTGGTGGTCCGTTGCTCAACGGTGCGGGCGCCGTCGTCGGCATGCTGGCCGCAAAGGATACACTTGCCGAGGCGCAGGCCCGCGATCTACCCGAAGATGTGGCCTTTGCCTACGACATGGAAAAACTCGCAACCTTCCTGTCGGCCAATGGCGTCTCTGTCGCCGCATCGGAAACTCTCGGCAGCGACAAATCCGACAGCGAGTTGGTGCGTGCGGGACGTGACATGACCGTGCTGGTGAGCTGCTGGAACTGACGCCGCCTGTGCGCAGGATCTGAAACACGCTGGAAATATCCGATCAGACCCTGCGCTGGGCGCAGGGTCTTTTCTTTGGCGGCTCCTTGGCGGCAACGAATTGCGCAGCAGGGCCGAACCCGCTCAGCCGCGCCAGAACCGGATGGTGAACAGGGCAAAGACGGACATGACCTCCAGTCGTCCGATCAGCATTGCAATGGCGAGTATCCATTTCGCCGGGTCATTGAGCGTCGCAAAATTGCCCGCAGGCCCGATGATATCACCCAACCCCGGCCCGACGCAGGCCAGCGCCGTCGCCGCCCCGGACACCGCCGTGACCAGATCCAGTCCCGTCGCCGCGAGCAAGACTGCCGTGGTGCCGAGCGTCACGATGAACAGCGAAAAGAAGGCCATGACGGAGGACAGGACATCTTCGGTCACCGGGCGCCCCTGATAGCGCGGAGTGATCACCCCATTGGGGCTGTGGATCTTGCGAATCTGCGCCCGCATGGAGGCAAACAAAAGCTGATAGCGGAACACCTTGACCGAACAGGCGGTCGATCCCGCGCAGCCCCCGATCAAGCCGATGAAAAAGAAGGCCACCGCCGGGAAAGCGCCCCAGAGCTGATAATCGACCGAGGCGTAGCCCGTGCCGGAAATGATCGACGACACATTGAACAGGCCTTCGCGGAAAGAATGTTCGAAATGGTCCTGATTGACGACCAGACGATAGAGCGCAAAGCTCAGCGTCAGGCCAAAGATGATCGCGAGATAGGCATGGATCTGCGTGTCGCGCCACATCGGCCGGGCGGTGCCTGCGATCAGTTGCACGTAGCGCACGAACGGCAGGCTGGCGAGGATCATGAAGAAAGAGGACACATATTCCGCCGGCCCCTGAAAGGCGCCAAATGAGGCGTCACGCGTCGAAAACCCCCCCGTCGACAGGGTGGTGAGTGAATGGTTCAGCGCATCGAACCCAGTCATTCCGACCACAAGATAGGCTAAAAAACACAGGACTGTCAGCGCGACATAGATGACGGAAATGCGAGAGGCGATTTCGGCGGCGCGCGGCAGAACCTTGCCATCGGTGTCAAACGCCTCTGAGCGGAACACCTGCATTCCGCCCACTTTCAGTTCCGGTAGGAACACCATGGCGACCACAATGATCCCAACGCCCCCGAACCACTGCAGCATGGAGCGCCACAGCAACAGCCCTTCGGGCAAATCATCAAGCCCGGAGAACACCGTCGATCCGGTCGTGGTCATGCCCGACATGGCCTCGAAAAACGCGTCTGTCAGGCTGGCTTCGGTCGCGCCCAGCAGAAACGGGATGCCGCCAAACAGCGGCAAAATAAGCCAGATCAGCGAGGTCAGCAGAAACATCTGATGAATGCTCAGACCTTCGGATTGGCCGTTCGCGGTCGACAGGGCCAAGCCCCCCCCAACCGCAAAGGTGATCACCCCCGCCTCGAAAAACACCTCCCATTCGCCGGAACCGTAATAGAGGTCCACGCACATAGGGATCACCATCGTTAACCCCAACAGGGCGACGAGCGTTCCGATCACATATCCAACAGGCCGAAGATCAGTCATAGCGGCAAGGCTTGGCTGGCTCTTTCATCTGTGTCAAGCACAGCTTTGCGGCATTTCCTCAGCCAGCGTATCAGCCGACATGAAAGAGCGTCGCGAAAAGTTTCGGGTCAAGGCTTTGTGCCGCAAAGGTTTCGCCCTCGGTCAGCACCGACACCGCGTCATGAGAATGCAGGCTTTCCTGATGCGAGGAGATGACACGGAAATCGCCGACCCGGCGATCCTGCTCAAGACCCTGTGCAAACAGCCGGGCTGCATCTTCGACAAAAATCGGATGGGCGGCGTTCAACTCGGCAAAGGCCTGTTCATCTTCGCGTTTGACCATGACCTGGGTTTCCGTGGGCACCGCCGCGCGGCACAGATCGATCAGGTCCTCGAACCACAGCGTGTCCGGCTGCGATACCACCTCGACCGAAATCCGTGCCACAGAGCGCTGCGAATGCGGCGTGGCCAGCTGATGCCGGGTGCGGCGGGCGTGTTCAGACAGCTCCAGCGAACAGGGGCAGGTCGAACTGTAGACATAGTCGAGATGCATAATCTCTTTCATCCGCCCGCCATGCTCGACCAGCTCCAGCGCCAGATCGTAGTACTGATAGCCTTCCAACCCCGAGCGCAGCGACATCCGCTTCACCGGAAAGGAAAACCGCATCTGAATGCGCGCGTCGAAACTGTCCAGATCCGACTTGTAGTCGCGCAACGCCGCTTCGATCACCTCAAAGGAAAAGCTGCGCTCCGCGTGTTTGTAGAAGGAGCGCATGATGCGGGACATGTTGATACCCTTCTTTTCCGCCTCCAGACTGACCGAACCGGTCACCGAGGTTTCCAGCGTCAGTTCGCCCGCGTCGCGGGTGCGAAAGCGGATCGGCAGACGGAAATTGGAAATGCCGACATGCTGGATCTGGCGCTTTGCGCCCTTGATCAAACTTTCAGGCCCGTTTTGCAGGTCCGGCAACGTATCGCGATAGGCTTCATCGGCTGCAAAATCTTCGGGATAGGCCCGGCGCAAGGCCGGGTAATTGGCGAAATCACCTGCCTCGGGCAACAGCCGGGCGATCGCGGGATCCAGTTCGGCGATTTCTGTCGGCGTGGCCTGCCCGGCCCAATCGCGCAGAACCTTGAGCGCAGTTTCGGCCGCATGGCGATCCGCAGATGGATCCATATCTCTGGACTGCATGGTCATCGCCGTTCTCCCTTTGATAGTGTCAGATCTGGATATAGGACGCCCGGCCCCTGCGGACAAACTCCGTGGTGCTGGGCGTCATCATTTTTCAGGCGCAGATCAGCCTGCGATGGCGTCAAGGGCAGCCGTGAGATCTGCGATCAGGTCCTCGGGATCTTCCAGCCCCACGGACACCCGCACCATGCCCGGCGTAATACCCAGCATATCCTTTTGCTCTTGCGGCAGACGCTGGTGCGTCGTGGTCGCCGGATGGGTCGCAATGGATTTGGCGTCGGCAAAGTTATTGGAGATCGTGAAGATTTCCAGCGCATTGAGGAATTGAAAACAGGCCTCTTTACCACCTTTGACATCGACGGTCAGCACCGTGCCCCCGGCCTCGGCCTGACGGCATGCCAGATCGTGCTGCGGATGTGCCTTATGGGTTGGATAGCGCACCGCATTGAGCGCGGGATGACCGTCCAGCGCATCGGCAATGGCCAAGGCCGAACCGGCCTGCTGCCGCACCCGCAGATCCAGCGTCTCCATGGATTTGAGCTGCACCCAGGCATGAAACGGGCTCATCGCCCCGCCCGTGTGTTTCAGATAGGCCTCAACCGGACCGCGGATCAGATCGCGCGAACCGCAAATCATCCCGCCCAGACAACGACCCTGCCCGTCAACATGTTTGGTGGTCGAATAGACCGACAGATCCGCGCCACAGTCGGCCGCATAGGAAAAGATCGGGGTGCACATGGCATTGTCCACCACAACCTTGGCGCCCTGTGCATGCGCCAGATCGCAGACCGCTTTCAGGTCGATGACCTCAAGCGTCGGGTTGGAAATGCTTTCCAGAAACACCACCGCCGTGTCAGGGCGGATCGCGGCCTTCCAGGCCGCCAGATCGGTTCCGTCGACCAACGTGATTTCAACGCCAAACCGGCCCAGAACCTCTTCGAGAATATACAGGCAGGAGCCAAAGAGCGCCCGCGAGGATACCACATGATCCCCTGCTTTCAACAGCGCCATAAGCGCGCCGTTCACCGCCGCCATGCCAGAGGCACAGGCAAAGGCGTCTTCATAGCCTTCCAGCGCCGCCATGCGGTCTTCAAACATGCGCGTGGTGGGGTTGCCATAGCGGGCATAGATGAATTCATCTTCACCGAGCTCCACAAAGCGCGCTTCGGCCGCTTCAGCGGTGTCATAGACGAAGCCCTGTGTCAGGAACAGTGCCTCGGAGACCTCGCCATATTGGCTGCGGCGAATGCCTTCATGCACCAGTTTCGTACGCGTTTTCCAGTTGGTCTTACTCATCGCTGTCAGCTCCTTTAACGACCCAATAAAACACCCCCGGGCTTGATGGCCTGGGGCGCGATCAAGAGCGGGGGCGCGTATCGGGTTCTGACCAACCCTGCGTCTTCTCCTGACCTCTTTAGCGGAATGTTTTGCGTGGCCCGCAATCCGGTAAACAAATCGCCACGTGACGCTTTGGCTACAAATCCTGCGACATTCTGTCAACCGCGCCCGGGCGCGTCAGGAAAGATTCACCGCATTGTCGCAGCATCGTGACAATCGCCCCCCATAGGTTGGACAACGCACGATCACGAGGACCGGCACGATGCCCCTCATCAAGGTCAATGTCGAAACCGCCCATCTCGACCCTGCCACGCTGAACAGGCTGCGCCGGGCCGTGAAGACCATCCCCGCGACCGCACCGGTGATGGTCCTGATCCATGGCTTCAAGTTTTCTCCTTCGATCCCCGCCCACGATCCCCACGATCACATTCTGGCGCTCGACCCCGGGCTGAACTGCCCCCGGGCGCTGAGCTGGCCCCGTGGCCTGGGATTTGGCACGGGAGAGGCCGGGGAAGGCCTGTGCATATCTCTGGGCTGGGAAGCCCGCGGCACCATATGGCAGGCCTTTGACCGCGCCCGCCACACCGGCGAAGCACTGGCACGGCTCATGTGGCATCTGGATCGCCCGGTGCATCTGCTCGGTCATTCACTGGGCGCGCGCGTGGCCCTGTCGGCCCTGCGCCATGCCCCCGCCGGTGCGGTCGGGCGTGTCATCTTGCTGGCAGGCGCCGATTTTCGGTCCACGGCCCGTACCGCGCTCGACAGCGAAGCCGGTCAAAGCGCTGAAATTCTCAACGTCATGTCACGCGAAAACGACCTGTTCGATCTCATGACCGAACTGGCGCTCTCCAGCGAAGACGGCCCGTCGCGGTCTCTGGGATCGGGACTGGGGGAAGAAAGGCGCAACTGGTGCGATCTGCAGATCGACGATCCGGTCAGCCGCGCGGCCCTCGCCCGTCTGGGCTATGACATTCCACCGCCCGACCGCCGCGTCTGCCACTGGTCACCCTATCTGCGCCCCGGCGTTTTCGATCTCTATCGCGCAGCGCTGCGTCATCCCGAACGGCTGCCGCTGGCGTTGTTGCAAGCGGTGCGCAACAGCACACCGGCCCCACGATATTCGCGCCTTATGCCTGCAGCATTTTCCCTGCCTTCGCCCTTGTCCTTTTCGCGGAAACAGTCATCCTAATGACCAACGTTTCGGAAAAACCGCGAGAACGACAGAATGATCGACACCCCTATTACGCTGTACTATTGGCCCACACCCAACGGTTGGAAAATCTCCATCGCATTGGAAGAAATGGACCTGCCCTATGAGGTCAAATTCGTGAATATCGGCGCGGGCGAACAGTTCGATCCGGAGTTCCTCAAGCTGTCTCCCAACAACCGCATGCCTGCCATCTATGACCCCGAGGGGCCGGGCGGGCGGCCAATTTCCATCTTTGAGAGCGGAGCGATCCTGCAATATCTGGCGCGAAAATCCGGCAAGTTCTACGGCGGCGGCGAACGCGATCAGATCCATGTCGATCAATGGCTGATGTGGCAAATGGGCGGCGTCGGACCGATGGCCGGACAGGCGCACCACTTCCTGAAATACGCGCCTAACATGGAGCCGCCGCAGGATCTGCCCTATGCCAAGGATCGCTACCGCAATGAGGTGGCGCGTCTTTACAGTGTGCTCGACCGGCGTCTGGCCCAAGAGGAATTCGTGGCCGGGGATTTCTATTCGATTGCCGATATGGCGATCTGGCCTTGGGCCTCGCTTTGGGAGGGCCAGCAGCAGACGCTGGAGGACAAACCCCATCTTGCGCGCTGGCTCGCCCGCATCGGCGCACGCTCCGCGGTTCAGCGCGGGCGCGCCCTTGGCGCCGAAATGCGCAAAGACGTGGCCCAGGACAAGGACGCGCAAAAGGTCCTGTTCGGTCAGAACGGCAAGGACGGCCTAACGTCATGACCCCGACCCGGCGCACGGTGCTGATGGGCGCAACCGCACTGGCCCTGTCTGCCTGCGCACCACCTTCACTGCGCCGACCGAGCCTGTCGGCAGAGGCGCCCACCCCCCAGGACCTGCGTGAAATTCTGGCGATCACCGATCGCACCGTCGCCCCTTCGGAGGATCTGGCCTTCGAGGGGCGCCGATCGGACCAGCTGTTCTACCGGGGCTATCGCATCTCGGTTCCGCCGGATCGCGACGCGGGGCAGTATTCCCTTCCCCGCAGCCCCGTCGATCCGCAGCGGGAATTTTTCGTCAATGACAGTCAGGCCTTTGACGGGCCAAAGGGCTATCTGGCCGCGTTGAACCGGCAGTTGCGCGCCCTGCCGCCTACGGAACGCAACGCGGTGATTTTCGTGCACGGCTATAATGTCTCCTACCCCGGAGCAGTGTTTCGCGCCGCGCAGATCGCGACGGACTTTGAGCTGCAACAGCCTATGACCGTGTTTTCATGGCCCTCAGCTGCACGCCTTTCTCGCTACGCCTATGACCGCGATTCCGTTCTGTTCGCGCGCGCCGCGCTGGCGGAGACACTGCAGGTGATGGCCCGCAGCGCCGCCCGCAGCATTACGGTGATCGGACACTCCATGGGCGGGCTTCTGGTGATGGAGGCCTTAAAACGGCTGGCCCTTTCCGGGGATCGTAGGACGCTGTCGCGCATGAACGGCGCGCTTCTGGTGCAGCCGGACATTGACGTCGACGTCTTTCGCAAACAGGTGCTGGACCTGCAACCTTATAAGGTCGAGCTGGCCGTGGTGGCGTCTCAGCGCGACCGCGCCCTGAAACTGTCGGCCGTGCTGACGGGCGGGCACCCCCGCGTCGGCGAAGCGACCAATATTCCCGAATTGCGGGATCTGGGCGTCGCTGTTCTGGATGTGACACAGGCGCGGGATCGCGATCCGCTGGGTCACAGCGGGTTGCTGCGTTCGCCAGAACTGCTGCAGATGGTGGCCTCTGGTGAATTGGAAAGCATCGTTGCCGGTGCCCCCGGTCAGGACATTCTGATCGACGGGTTGAGCCTGACGGGCAACGCCGCTCTCGCCATTGCCTATCTGCCCTATACCGTCACCGGCGGCTGAACTTCGCCAACCAGCGCGACGACATTACGCCTCGTCGCTTTCCTTCTTGTCGTCCTCCGTCCCATGACGGCTCATCAGCCCGCCCTGGGCCATGAAGAACGCCAGCATGGCGATGGGCAGACCGAAGGTTTTGAACTTCACCCATGTATCGGTGGAAAAGCTGCGCCAGATAAGTTCATTCGCGACCGCAAGCGCGAAGAAGAACAGCATCATGCGGAAGGTCAGCTTGCGCCAGCCTTCGGCATTGATGGGCACCACTTCCCCCAGGACCAGCGACAGATAGGACTGACCGCGCAACAACCCCACGCCCAGCGCCCCCCCGAACAGCAGGTAGATCATCGTCGGCTTCATCTTGAAAAACCGCTCGTCATTGAGCCAGATCGTCAACCCGCCGAAGACCACCACCAAAACCAGCGTCATGATCTGCATCGCCGACAGTTTTCCGGTCAAGCGCCACAGCACGACCGTGGAGAGTGCCAGCAACGGGATAAACACCGCCGTCATCACGATAAAACCGGAATAGGCCGTGCCGAGAATGGTAAATTCACGGTCCCTGAGCAGGATATACCCCGCGAAAAAGGCCAATATGGGCCCCATCTCCAGCGCGGTTTTAAGAGCGGGGTTTACCTGTTTTTCCGACATAAGGGGTCCTTCTTCAGCCACCCATTTCAACTATGACCGCGCCGGCCGCAATCAAGGCCATCAACGTCAATCGACGCGGCCCCACCTTTTCTTTCAGCACAAGCCAGCCGATCAGCGCGGCAAAAACAGTCGAGGTTTCGCGCAGAACAGCCGCCTCACCGACATTGTCGAGGCGCGTCGCCAGCATGATACAGCCGAATGAGAAATAGGCCACCACCCCGCCGAAAAAGCCTTTGATGGCCAACGGCCCCAGGGCAGGTTTGACCTCCATCCGGCTATAACGACGCCACGCCACGAAGGGCATCACCAGGCCGTCGAGGAAAAAGAACCACGCCAGAAAGGTGAACGGATCGGCGGTCGAGCGGATGCCGTAGGCGTCATAGGTCGTGTAAAGCGCGACAAAGCTGCCAGTCAGCACCGCCAGCATCAAAGCGGGCACCATCGTGTCGCGCCCGACCTTGATCGTGCGCAGGTTATAAACCGCCAGCCCGAAAATACCAGAAATCAGAACCAGAACCCCAAGCCATTGCACCCTGGTAAAATGCTCGCCAAAGACCAACCCGGCCCCGATCACCGCAAACAACGGCCCGGTGCCGCGCACCACGGGATAGACGACCGTGTAGGCCCCCATTGTATAGGTGTAGCCCTGAGCGATTTTATAGGCGAGATGGATCACGAACATGCCGGCGAAGATGATCCACATATGCGGCTCGGGCCATGGCACCACAAACAGCGCGAAGGGCGCGGCCATCAGCCCGTAGAAGAAATCCATCGCCCCACGAGACAACCACGGATCGTGACGCCCTTTCTGCAGCGCCCCGAAAAGCGCATGCAGGATCGCCGCCATCAGCGCCAGGATCAGGGCTGCATGGTGTCCGGTTGCTGTGCCTTCAAGGGAGAGGATGAATGCGCTCATGGCGTCCTGCTACAGAAGCCGCACGAAAAGCACCAGTCCCGGAAAGCGCACATCCACCTGTTCCGCAGCGAACCTCAACACGGCCTGCTCATTTGAGGCGCAATTGAGCATCCATCGCGCCGATCCTACGCCAAGACAGACGCTCCCGCGCAACCGGCTGTCATTCCGCCGTCACCTGATTATCATAGAGATCACATAGAAAGCACAACGTTTCCATCAAGATAGGATCCCCAACATGGCGCATCTCACCCCGTCCCGCCGCATGGTTTTGTCCCTGCTCGGCTCTGCCGCTCTGGCCCCTCTGCTCTCGGCAGCTCCGGTTCAGGCACAAGCCCCTGCCGTCACCGCCCTGATCCTCTCGGACCTGCATTCCGCCTATGAACGCACCGGTCAGCTTCTGGCCGAAATCGAACGGCAGGTTATGGCGGCTTCCGGACCGGTGCTGATCTTGGTGAACGGCGATCTGTTTGAAAGCGGCAATGTGGTAGCGATGCGCTCGGACGGGGTCATCGACTGGGCCTTTCTCGAGGCACTGAACGATCTGGCGCCGACGGTGTTCAACATCGGCAACCACGAACCCGATATCGACAACGATCTGGCGCAGTTCGTCTCGCGCGCGCAGGCGCTCGGCGTCACCGTGCTCAGCAACATCAACGACACGCGCACGGGCGCGCTCTATGCATCCGCGCAGGCAGATCTGGATCTGAACGGCACCCCTGTCGCCATTTCTGCCCTCGCGGTGGACGCAATCTTCACCTACCCCAAGGCCAGCCGTGACCAGCTTTCTATTCCCGATCCGGTCAGCTGGGCCCGGGCGCATCTGGGAGAAGACCTGAAAGACGGGGCCGTGAACATCGTGATGAGCCACGCAGGCGTGATGCCCGACAAGGAAATCCTGACCATGGTGCCCGATGGCACGCTGATGATCGGCGGACATGATCACCTCAATATCGAACATGCCGAGGGCAACACTCGCTATGTCCACACCGGCAGCTGGTCGACCACGCTGACCGTCGCCCGTCTGGCAGGCCCCGCGCAGCCCGCACAGATCAGCCGGGTCGCGATTGACCTCACGACAGCGCCCTCGCCCGTTCTGGCCGAACTGATCAAAATAACGCTGGCCACCCATCTGGACGCCGAAGACACGGCTTCGGTGGGCAGCAGCCCGATCGCCATGTCGAACGATCAGACCGGCGTATTTGTCGCCGCCGCCATGGCCGAAGCTGCCGGGGCCGACATCGGCTTTATCGGCCATACCACCTTTGGCGCAGGCCTGCCCGAAGGCCCGGTGAGCCGCTATGCCTTCAACGCCTCCGTGCGTTTTGACGGCAAGCTGGTGAAAACCGAGGTCGACGCCGCCACGCTTCAGCAGATCCTGACACGGTGCAATCAGTTCGGCGATTTCGCCTTTGCCGAGCGCACCGGTGACTATCTCTATGCCGCGCCCGAAGCCCCGGCAAAAGACAGCTTCACCCTTGTCACCAACGGCTGGTCGGCAACCAACCAGAAAAGCTATTTCGGTCGCGAAGATCTGGTCTTTACCGAGGTGCCCGATCTGATGGTCAAGGCCGTCGTGCTGAACAAGCTGGCGTGATCCCCGCGCTGAGGACACCCCAAAAAGAAACCTCCGGGGGCAGCCCCCGGAGGTCACATTTCAAAACCGACACGCCATCGTCTGTCACATCTCAGGCCGCCATCGGCCCCTGATCGATAAACATCCCCTCAATATCGGAATAGGGATTGGGCACCAGCGCCCCATCGGTGGCCTCGATAAACGGATAGGCGGGGTCCAAATGCGCTGCCTGAATTAGCACCTCTTCCAGTGTGCGGATCAGGAATTCACTGCGAAATTCCGGCAGAACCCCCATGCCCCAGATCCGGGCCGGGCGATCTTCACGTTCGGGATCGACCACCAGCATCGCCGTGCCGACCAGCTGATTGCCATCGACCACCACCATTTCGGAATAGAGCTGACGATCCTCCGGCCAGTCCTCTTCGGTCTCTTCCGGGCACACCGGATGGTCGAAGAACAATTCCTGCATGGCTTCGCGCCGTGCCACCACGTCTCCGCCGGAGACCCAGTTATCCGGGCCGATCGCGTGCAAAATTTCGAGCATCAAACCTCCAGGCCCGTCAGGGCCGCGGCAAATTCTTCCGGGTCGAAAGGGGCCAGATCGTCGATCTGTTCGCCAACACCGATGGCATGGATCGGCAGACCGAATTTATCGGCCAGGCTCACCAGCACACCGCCCTTCGCAGTCCCGTCGAGTTTCGTCATCACCAGGCCAGAAACATCCGAGATCTTCTGGAAGGTCTCGACCTGTGAAACGGCGTTCTGCCCTGTTGTGGCGTCGAGTACAAGCAAAGTGTTGTGCGGCGCAGATTCGTCTTTCTTTCGAATGACTCGCACGATTTTCGCCAGTTCTTCCATCAGGTCGGCACGGTTCTGAAGCCGCCCGGCGGTGTCGATCATCAACAGATCGGCCCCTGATTCTTGCGCCTTGGTCATGGCGTCAAAAGCCAGAGAGGCCGGATCAGACCCTTCGGGCGCGGTCAGCACCGGCACCCCGGCACGTTCGCCCCAGACCTGCAATTGCTCCACGGCGGCGGCGCGGAACGTGTCCCCCGCCGCGATCACCACGGACTTCCCGGCGGCGCGGAATTGCGAGGCAAGCTTACCGATGGTGGTCGTCTTGCCGGAGCCGTTCACCCCCACGACGAGAACCACTTGCGGCGTCTTGGCGTAGAGCGGCATCGGCTTGGCCACAGGTTCCATGATCCGTGCGATTTCGCGCGCCATGAGGCGTTTAATTTCTTCGACTGACAGCTTCTTGCCATAGCGCCCTTCGGCCATGGCTGCGGTCACCCGCATCGAGGTTTCAACCCCCATATCCGCAGTGATCAACAGCTCTTCGAGCTGCTCCAGCATGTCGTCATCCAGAACGCGCCGCATCACCGGCGCGGCATCTTTACGCCCCAGAAGACGACCAAGGAAGCCAGGTTTCACGGGGGCTGCCGCCTCTTTGATCACCTCTTCGACCTGCGGGATTTCCATCTGGGGAATTTCTGCGGGCGGGGTCGCGGAAGGCAGTTCTTCGGGTGTTACAGGAGCGAGCGCTTCGGGCGCGGAGACCGGCAGTTCCTCAGGGGTCTCCACGGGCATTTCGACCGGTCGCTCGGGCGTGGCGTCTTCCGGCACAGCAGGCGGCAGGTCTTGCGGGATCTCGGGCACGGGCCCAGGGGCGTCCGGCAGATCCGGCGCCGGGACAGGCTCGGGCTCAGGTTCAGGGACCGGGTCCTGTGGTGCGGGATCTTGCGGAGCCGGCTCCACAGGGGGGGGCGCGGCGTCTGGCGCCTCGGGCGTGCTGTCGGCTGCGGCAACCTCTTCGGAAAAGGCCTCTTCTGCCGTGCTTTCCTCGCCCCCGTCCTCAACGATGGCTTCCAGCCCTTCGTCGAGCTTGGACGAGGTTTTCATCAGACGATTCTTGAGTTTTGAAAAAAGCGACATTGGGCCTCCGTTCGTCCGTCACTTAATCGGTCTTAAGCTTTTAGAAAAGCCCCGGCACCGGAAGAAAGGCGAAAAGGATCAGGCTCTGCCCCGCAATATAGAGGATCCAGAGCAGATATCCGGCCCAGCGCGCAATTTCTGTGCCCGTCTGCATCCGGAACAGTTGCAGGGACAGAACCAGATCAGAGGCCAGAAAAAACGCCGCGCCCCAGCTGGCCAGCCGATAGTCCGACGGCACCCCAAAGGCCAGAATCGCCATCACGCAAATCAACACCACATAGAGCCGCACCGGCCAGCGCAGATCCTCTGTGTAAGGCGCCAGCCAGACCTCGCTCGACAGCGCAAACAATACAAAACCAAGCGCGATCCAGATCGACCAACCCCCACCCAGACCGACAAAGAGAATGACATAGCAAACATGCGCCAAGGCAAAGCCGATCAGTCCGACCAGAAAGGCGCGCTCCCCGTCCCGCGACAGCGCCCAGTCGCCCAGCGCCGACAGCGCCAGACCAAGCGTCAGCCACAGCGGCCCACCCGCCATCCAGCAAAGCACGGCGAAGATGACAAGCGGCAGGGTCTTGATTACGCTGCGCAACAGCCCCGTCGGCGTCGCGGTCATGGGCAGAAAGCCCAATGCCGCCAATCCGGCGACCACCAGCCCCGCCCCCATCATCGTCCCTGTTCCCGGCATGCGGATTCTCCTCCCCCAAAAATTCCGTGCTCAAATGCGGATAACGCCCTGACCTGCTGTCGCTGGCCTGCGTCCCGGTCTATAGTGATGCATATTTTGTGAAGGTGCGTCCATGACCAAGCGAGTGCCCCATATGGTACGGTATTTTGCGATCACCACCCTGCTGCCCGTCGGGCTGCTCGCGGCAGGCGCGCTCTGGGGTGGGATCTGGGCAGGTCTCGGCCTGCTCTACATGACGGCGCTGGCCGCCTCTCTGGACCAACTGGTGGCGCTGGCGCTCGACCCCGACACGCCAGAAGCAGAGTTTCCCGAAGCCAATGCCCTCTCCACCCTTCTGGCGCTCGCGCATTTCGGTCTCTTGCCCCTCGCGGTCTGGGGGCTGAGCCACGGTCATCTGGTCTTCTGGGAGCGGCTTTGCGTCTTTCTGGGCATGGGATTGTTTTTCGGACAGGTCTCAAACTCCAACGCCCATGAGTTGATTCACCGCCGCGATCCGACGCTGCGCCGTTTGGGGACATGGATCTACATCACCCTGCTGTTCGGCCATCACGCCAGCGCCCACCCCAAGGTGCATCACAGCGCGGTCGCCACCGAGGACGATCCCAATTCCGCGCCCAAGGGCATGAGCTACTATCGCTTCCTGCCGCGGGCATGGCTGGGCTCGTTTCGGGCCGGATGGCGGGCCGAAAACCGTCTTCGAGCCCGGACGCAGAGCACCGATCTGCATCCCTATGTGATCTATATCGGCGGCGGGCTGGCCTGTCTCGCGCTGGCCTTTGTGATCGGTGGTGCCGTCGGGCTGCTGAAATATGTCCTGCTCTGCGGCTATGCCTCGGCACAGCTCATGCTCTCCGATTATGTTCAGCACTACGGGCTGCGTCGCAGGCACACCGCCGCAGGCTGTTATGAACCAGTCGGGGCGCGCCATTCCTGGAACAGTCCGCACTGGTTCACCGCGCTGTTGATGCTGAACGCGCCCCGCCACTCCGACCATCATGCCCGCCCGATGACACCCTATGTCGCGCTAAAACTGACCGAGGACATGCCGTGCCTGCCGCGATCTTTGCCGGTCATGGCAACACTCGCGCTCTGGCCGGCGCGGTGGTTTCAGGTGATGGACCCGCGCGTGGACCGGATCATGTGCGAACCGACCGCGTCTTGCGGAAAAAAGTGAATGGAGCGACTCGTCCCCCTGTGCCACAGTGTGCGCATGAAGACGATTTTGCTGACAGCCTTTGCCTTTTGCACGCCCCTCCTGCCTTCTTTCGCCGATCCGATGACCGGCGCTGAATTCGAGGCCTATACCCTTGGAAAGACCCTGACGTTCTCTGCCAACGGCACGATCTACGGTGCCGAGGAATATCTGCCGGGTCAGCAGGTCCGCTGGGCCTTCGATCAGGACAGCTGCATGGATGGCTATTGGTTCGAACAGAACGACAATATCTGTTTCAACTATGAAGACGGCAGACCGACACAATGCTGGCAGTTCTTCCTGGAACAGGACAAACTACGAGCGGTGTTTCAGGGCGCCAGCGACACCGAGCTTTATGAAGCGCACAAAACGGATGCGCCCATGAGCTGTCTCGGGCCGCAAGTCGGCGTCTGACGCGGCAAGGAGCCGCCGTCAGAACAGGCTGCCCTGCTCCGGCGGCACCGTCTTGGACGGGGATTTTCGGGACGGGCTGGCCTTGGCCTTCTGAGGCGCTGATTTGGCGGCAGATTTCTCGGCAGGCGCAGAGCCGGGCGTTCCGCCGCCCTTCCCGGCAAACCCGATCTGGACACGCCCATCCTTGAATTGCACTTCGTGCATCTGCGCCGCCTTCGCCACAGACGTCACAACCCCGCCTTTCGCATCACGCACCACCGCGTAGCCGCGTTCCAACGTGTTGTGATAGGACAGCGCCTCCAGCATCGCCCCACGCCGGTCCAGCTCGCCCCGCCAGCGCTCGCTCTGGGTCCTGGCCGCGCGGGCAAAACGCGCGGTCAAGGCATCGAGATCCGTCCGCGCTCGGTGGGTCATGCGTGTCACCTGATCCGGGGTGAAGCGGGCGGCCAGCCGGTCATAGTCGCGTTGATACTGCGCCGTTCCGCGACGCAGCGCAGGCGCCAGCCGGGTGCTGGCCGAGCTGAGCGCATCGCGGCGGCGATCCAGTTTGCCCTGCAGCAGGCTGGGACGCAGTACGGTCGAGATCTCCGACAGAGCCAGCCGCCGGTTGCGCACACCGTTCACCAGCGCCTGCGTTAGACGTGCTTCGGCCTGATCAAAACGCTGGCGCGGACCATCCAGCAGCCGGTCCTGTTTCGGCAAAGCGCGCGCCAGATCGGTCAGACGCTGACGGCGATACTCTATCCCGCCCGACAGAGCGCGCTCCATCCGCGCGCGCTGCTCCTGCACGTTGACCCAAAGTTCGCGCCGCACCGGCACGGCCATTTCGGCGGCGGCCGTCGGTGTGGGCGCGCGCTGATCAGAGGCGAAATCAATCAAGGTCGTATCGGTTTCATGGCCCACGGCAGAAATCAGCGGGATCGACGATTCGGCGGCAGCGCGCACCACGATTTCCTCGTTGAAGCCCCAAAGGTCCTCGACCGATCCGCCGCCGCGGGCGACGATGATCAGATCGGGCCGTGCAATCGCACCGCCTTCGGGCAAGGCGTTGAAACCGCGGATCCCTGCCGCCACTTCGGCGGCGCAGTTCTGCCCTTGCACGGCCACCGGCCAGATCAGCACATGACGCGGAAAACGATCACGCAGACGGTGCAGAATATCTCGGATCACCGCCCCCGAGGGCGAGGTCACTACGCCGATGACCTCCGGCAGATAGGGGATCTGGCGCTTGCGGGCCGGGTCGAACAGACCTTCTGCGGCCAGCGCCTTTTTGCGCTTCTCCAAAAGTGCCATCAGCGCACCGGCGCCGGCCACCTCGATCTCTTCGACGTTCAGATTGTATTTGGACTGCGGTCCAAAGGTGGACAGCCGCCCGGTGACGATGACCTCCATCCCCTCTTCCGGAAGCACCGACAGCCGCGCGGCCTGCCCTTTCCAGGTGTTGCAGGCCACGACATTCTTGTCGTCTTTCAGATCGTAATAGTAATGCCCGGAGCGAGCATGCATCACCCGCCCGATTTCACCACGCACCCGCACACGGCCGAACGCGCCTTCCAGCGTCTTTTTGATCGACCCCGACAATTCGGAAACCGAATATTCAGGGGCGTTCGAGGTCCCTTCGGGGCCGTCATCTTCGAAAAGCTCGGACATTTGTGCGCTCGTGCTTGTGTCAATTTCCTGCAGACCTTAGAACGCCCGCAACCAAAGGTGAAGCGGGAGAGCTTTGATGAACATCCTCATTCTGGGCAGCGGCGGGCGGGAACATGCCCTGGCATGGGCCGTCATGCAGAACCCGAAATGCGACAAACTGATCGTGGCCCCGGGCAATGCCGGGATCGCCAAGATCGCCGACTGCGCCAGTTTCGACATCAATGACGGCGGAGCTGTCGTGTCCTTTGTCGAAGAAAACGCGATTGATTTCGTCATCATCGGCCCCGAAGCCCCGCTGGCCGCCGGTGTCGCCGACGATCTGCGAGCCGCAGGCGTTCTGACTTTTGGCCCGTCGAAAGCCGCCGCGCAGTTGGAAGCCTCCAAAGGCTTTACCAAAGAGATTTGTGATGCCTCCGGTGCCCCCACCGCCGGCTACGCGCGCTTTGACGATGCTGGCAAGGCCAAGGCCTATATCCGCGAACAGGGCGCGCCCATCGTGGTCAAGGCCGACGGTCTGGCGGCGGGCAAAGGCGTGATCGTCGCCATGGACGAACAAACCGCGCTGGAGGCCATCGACGACATGTTCGGCGGGGCCTTTGGTGGCGCAGGTGCCGAAGTGGTGATCGAGGAATTTATGGACGGCGAAGAGGCCTCATGGTTCATCCTCTGCGATGGCGAAAACGTTCTGCCCGTGGGCACGGCGCAGGACCACAAACGCGTCGGCGATGGCGACACCGGGCTGAACACCGGGGGAATGGGGGCCTATTCCCCCGCGCCGGTGATGACCGACAGCGTCGTGCAAAAGGCGATGGACGAGATCGTCAAACCCACGGTCGCGGAAATGGCAAAACGCGGCATGCCCTATCAGGGCGTGCTCTATGCGGGGTTCATGATCAAAGACGGCCAGCCACGTCTCGTGGAATACAACTGCCGCTTCGGTGATCCGGAATGTCAGGTGCTGATGATGCGTCTGGGCGCGCAGGCGCTGGATCTTTTGCTGGCAACCGCCGAGGGCACGCTGGACCAGGCGCAGGTCAACTGGGCCGAGGATCACGCGATGACGGTGGTCATGGCCGCCAAGGGCTACCCCGGGACTTATGACAAAGGCTCGGTGATCAAAGGGCTCGACGCCCTGCCAGAAGACAGCAAAAACATGGTATTCCATGCCGGAACCGGTGAACAAGACGGGCAGATCGTCGCCACCGGCGGGCGCGTCCTGAACGTCACCGCGCGCGGCGACAGCCTGCAAGAAGCCCGCGACCGTGCCTATGCGATGATTGATCAGATCGATTGGCCCGAAGGGTTCAGCCGCAGCGACATCGGCTGGCGCGCACTATAACCGCGCGCCTTCCCGCAGCCAAAGGGCTGTCTGCCTGCGTCCGAAGCGCACAGGACGTCCCAAACATCCTGAAAATTCGAGCAGCCCCCCGCCCATAGGTTCGATTGGCGGAGGGCTTCCTTCTTCCGCCACGGGTCCGTGCCTGTAACGGCCCGTGGGATCATGATGGCAGAAGAGGTTTAATACATCATGAAACCGCTGCCGGAGGTGCTGTACGCAAATCAGCTGCCGGTCACAGTTCCAGCGCTCAGCCCATGCGTTCAGATGCGTAGCTGCCCGGAGAGGCCGGGAAGACCACGGTTTTGTTGCCATTGATGAACACCCGATGGTGGATATGGGCGTGAATCGCCCGCGACAGCACCTGTGATTCCACATCCCGGCCCAGAGACACGTAATCCTCGGGGGATTGTGCATGGGTCACACGGATCGTGTCCTGTTCGATGATCGGACCTTCATCAAGGTCGGCGGTCACATAATGCGCCGTCGCCCCGATCAGCTTCACCCCGCGTTCAAACGCCTGTTTGTAGGGGTTGGCCCCTTTGAAAGACGGCAGGAACGAATGATGAATATTGATGATCCGGCCCGACATTTTCTGGCACATGTCGTCGCTGAGGATCTGCATGTAGCGCGCCAGTACGATCAGATCGGCGCCCGCCTCTTCGACGATGCCCATGATTTCGGCCTCGGCTTCGGGCTTGTTCGCCTTGGTGACACGCACATGGTAGAAGGGGATATCGTGGTTCACCACCAGTTTCTGATAATCCATATGGTTGGAGATCACCGCCACGATGTCGATCGGCAGGGCCCCGATGCGCCAGCGATACAGCAGATCGTTCAGGCAATGGCCAAAGCGCGACACCATGATCACGACTTTCATCTTCTTGGCCTCATCATGGACCGCCCATTGCGCCGACAGGGCTTCGGCGACGGGCTGAAAACCCTGCATGACTTCGTCCCGCGTCAAACCGATTTCCGAGGCAAAGCTCACGCGCATGAAAAACTGGCCGGTGCCCGGGTCATCGAACTGGGCACTGTCGGTGATGTTGCAACCAAGCTCCGCCAGTTTGCCGGAAATCGCCGCGACGATGCCGCGTTGGGATTCACAGGTGACGGTAAGAACATGGGAGGTCATGCTTCGGGCTCCTCGGAGGTCGTGTTAGACGCGTGTTTTGTTATGTGCGGCGGAGTTTTGCCACGCCCAGCCGAAGATACCAGCCCGAAAACGCATGTTTTGCGGCCCGGGCGCGTCACTTTGCGCTGAACGTGTTTCCGAAAGGCGTCAGGAACAGCCCAAGGCAGCGCAAAGGCGGCTGCGGAGGTCTCATGCCCAAGGGGGCTTTCCCGCAGCGCCAGCCCTTCGGGCGACAGGGCACGAGCGCCGACCATTCAAAACGCGCCAGAACCAGTTGGGGCCCTCTCATGCAATCGCGCAGCCCGCCCAAAATCCGGGTCTCTCCGAAATGGAGATTGCTGAACCCGTCATAGTGGGCCAAGACCAGCTCCGCCAACCGATGCGGCGCATCGACATAGGCAAGATCCTGAAACCCATCGCCATCGAAATCCGCCATGCAGACGGGCGCGAGCCAGTGATTGCGCGGTCAGGTCCAGCCGACTGAGCCCTGTGGTGGTTCAGGCAGAGGTGTTGTGCCGGGCCGGTCCACCGTCATCTTGTTCTCAAGCCCCGCCCATTCCGCCACGGCGCCATGACCGTAGCGGTCTGTGGGACTATCAAAGTCTGCGGACAGCTGCGTTTCTGCAGTGGCGCCGAAACCGGAAACGGCCCCCAGCGCCAGGGCCAGAAACGCGGCCCGCAGCCGCATCAGATCTGCTTTTCGGGCATGTTGACCAGCAGCCCTTCGAGCTCCTCGGTCACCTTGATCTGACAGGTCAGGCGTGACCGGGCCGGATCGGGTTCAAAGGCAAAATCCAACATGTCTTCTTCCATGTCGTCCTTTTCCGGCAGCTTGTCGATCCAGTCCGGAGACACATAGACATGGCAGGTCGAACAGGCGCAGGCACCGCCGCAATCGGCGTCGATTCCGGGAATGCCATTGTCACGGGCCCCTTCCATCACGGTGCGCCCGACAGGCACATCAACGACATGTTCGGTTCCGCCGAATTCGACATAGGTGATTTTGACCATTTTTCCGTCCTTCTTCTTCGCATCCTGGTGCGTCGGCACAGGCTTATCGCGCAGCCGGAGCAGAGAAAAGGGTCATTCCGTCGCGACTGTCAGTCCACTTCGACACCTTATGCCGATGATTTGCCATTTCGAGTGGCAGAATGGTAAGTTTTGGGCATCTTGTCTGAAATTTGTGCGAAAGGTCGAAAATACGCCGGTCCATTTTCGAAGCCACACCTTCATCGCCGCACAATCCGCGCGCTTCCCCCCTGCCCGCTTTCCCGCTACTCTGGCGCAAACGGCCCGCACGGGTCTGCAATACAGGCCCCTCTTATGTCGTTTCTCCATTGCCGCTGCGGCGCCTTGTTCCTACCCTTGCTTGCCGTCCTCAGCGCCTGCCAGATGAGCGCCCCCGAAGACCGGCTGCTGCGCGCCTCCGAAACCCCCAATGCCCCGGCGGGATCTGACCCGAACAGCTGCGTGGCGCAACACGTCCGCCCGGCGGTGATTGAAACCGTCACCGAACAAGTTTTGGCGGAACCCGCCCGCACCGATGCCAATGGCACCGTCATTTCCCCCGCCGTCTATCGCACCGAAACCCGGCAACAGATCCTTCAGGACCGTCAGGAAATGTGGTTCATCGCCCTGTGCGAGGATGAGCTGACCCCGGATTTCGTCGCCTCACTCCAACGCGCTCTGGAGGCCCGCGGACTGTTTTACGGCACGGTCAATGGTCGCCTCGACCATGCCACCCGACGCGCCATCCGCGCCTATCAAAAGCCGCGCGGCGTCAACAGTGACCTGCTGTCCCTGACAGCCGCCCGCCAGATGGGTCTCAAGGCTGTGCCACGCGACAACTAAGCTGGGACCACAGGCGCAGGCCGAGAAATGAAAAAGGCGGCCCGAAGGCCGCCTTCTCCTGTGATCGAGGGCGCGCTTGCCCAGATCAAATTACTCCTGATCGGTGTCATCTACGCTCAACGCAACAAACCGCGGTTCCCCGGCGCGGCGCACCAGCAAGAGCACGGTCTTGCGACCCGCTTCGCGGGCTTCGCCGATGCGCGCCTCGAGATCGGCCACCGTTGCGACCTTTTGCTGACCGGCTTCGGTCACCACATCGCCTGCGCGCAGGCCTTTGGTGTAGGCTTCCGAGGTCTCATCGACATCCACCACGGCCAGCCCATCCGTGCCAGCGGTTACGCCAAGCTGTTCGCGCAGTGCGTCATCCAGAGGCTGCAGGGTCAGCCCCATCAGCTGCTGACTTTGCGGCGCTTGCGGCGCGGCATTCTCACCATCTTCAGGGAAGGCCACATTTTCGGCCTCTTCACGGCGTCCAAGGGTCACCATCAGAGTTTTGGTTTTGCCATCGCGGAACACGGTCACACGCACGGCTTTACCCACTTCGGTCTCACCGACGGTGCGCACGAGTTCGCGGGTGTCGGTCACCTCTGTGCCGTCAAAGCTCAGGATCACATCGCCGCTTTCGATGCCCGCCTCTTTCGAAGGTCCTTCGGGCACATCGGTGACCAGCGCCCCTTTGGCCTCATCCAGCCCCATGGCTTCGGCAACGTCGTCAGTCACATCCTGGATGCGCACACCCAACCAGCCACGGCGAGTTTCACCAAACTCTTTCAACTGATCGACCACTTTCGACACAACGTTGGAAGCCATGGAAAAGCCGATGCCGATGGAGCCGCCATTGGGCGACAGGATGGCGGTGTTCACGCCGATCACCTGACCGTCCATGTTGAAGAGCGGACCGCCGGAATTGCCGCGGTTGATGGCGGCATCAGTCTGAATGTAGTCGTCATAAGCGCCCGACAGAGCCCGACCGCGTTGCGACACGATCCCGGCAGAGACCGAGAAGCCCTGGCCCAGCGGGTTGCCCATGGCCACGACCCAATCGCCTACACGCGCGGCGTCGCTGTCGCCGAACGGCACGTATTTCAACGGCTCATCGCTTTCGACCTTCAGAACGGCGATGTCGGTTTTCGGATCGGTCCCGACCAGTTTCGCCGGCAAGGAAAAACCTTCGAAGAACTCGATCTCGATCTCGTCTGCACCTTCGATCACGTGGTTGTTGGTGACGATATAGCCGTCTTCGGAAATCACGAAGCCGGAGCCGAGCGCCTGCGAACGGCGCGGCCCTTGCGGCCCCTGACCATTGCGATCCATGAAATCGCGGAAGAAATCTTCGAAGGGCGAGCCTTCGGGCACGATCGGCGCATTGTCCGTCGAGGCCTCAACGACCGTCGTGGTGGTGATGTTCACCACCGCCGGGCTGACGCGCTCGGCCAGATCGGCAAAGCTCTCGGGCGCACCGCGTGCCTGCGCAGCGACAACCTGAAACATCAATGCAATCGCCCCGAGCAGGGCGATGAACATCGCACGATAGTGGGAGCGTGTCGCTCCGGAATTCATAGAAATGGCGGGTGCCTGTGTCATAGGTCTCAAATCCTCCGTCTAATGCATTCGGGCTGCCCTGCCAGACACGGCATGGCGCGATGCAACAACTGTATTTTGCGTAGCGTTCTGTGACGCGGGGCACAACTCAATGTCAGTCGCGCACAGTCAACAGCATGTGAGGGCGGTGTGACAAGGACGAAGCGGGGACAATTGCGGGGAAAACCGGCAAGGGGGCGTCATTCCCGGCCCCAGCCGCGATCCGGCCATGGCATCGGCTCCTCAGACGGCAAAAACCAGCCGCGCCAGGCTGACAAGAACCACGCCAAACGCCAAAGCGCCCAGCCCCAGAAGGCGCCGGACCTGCGGGCGCATCTCGCTGAGCGTGCGCAACAGTTCCTCCATACGCGAAGGGGCCAGTGCAAGCACCAGCCCCTCGACAACGCAGACCAATCCGATCGCGAGGATCAGAAAGCCCATATTTACTGACCCGCAGCCGGGGCTGCCGGGGCCGCCCGTCCGGTGTCGGACTTCAGGAAGTCAAAGAACTCCCCGTCCGGCGACACCACCATCGTGGTATTACTGCCTTTCAGACCCTGACGATAGGCGTCCAGCGAGCGATAGAACTGGAAGAAATCCGGGTCTTCACCATAGGCTTCGGCATAGATGCGGTTTTTCTCTGCATCCGCCTCACCGCGGGTAATCTCGGCCTGACGACGCGCGTCAGATTCCAGCTCGACCACCGTCCGGTCTGCCTGAGCCCGCACACGCTGTGCTGCCTCTTCACCACGGGCGCGTTCATCGGCGGCCGCCCGTTCGCGCTCCGCACGCATCCGCGCGAAGGTCGCATCAAGGTTTTGTTCCGGCAAGTTGGTTTGTTTCAGACGCACATCAAGCACCTCAATGCCCAGCGCCTCACCGCGCACCCGAGACTGATCGGTGATCTGCTGCATCAGCGCGGACCGCTCAGCCGACAGGATGGTGTTCGAGGTGACCCCATCTGCGCCAAGAACGGCACGGATACGGTCGATCAGAATGCCTTCCAGATCGCTTTCCGCCTTGCGGATACCGCCAGCGCCGACTGCCTGTTTGAAGGTCACGACATCGGCAATGCGATAGCGCGCAAAGGCATCGACCACGAGACGACGGTCATCCGAAGGGGTGACCTCGGTCGGGGAGGTGTCCAGCGACAGGATCCGGTCATCGAAATATTCGACGTTCTGGATGAGCGGGATTTTAAAGGCCAAACCCGGCTCCTCTTTCACCGCCTTGATCTGACCGAACTGCAGAACAAGCGCCTTTTGACGTTCATCAACGATGAAAATCGACGACAGGAAAACAACCAGCACAATGACCAGTGCTACAAACAAAATAGCAAGCTTTTGCATCACTTCGTCCCTCCGCTGGAGCGTGTCAGCTCATTGAGCGGCAGATAGGGCAGCACCCCCTGCCCGCCAGCTGCGGCATCATCCAGAATGATCTTATCGAGACCGCCATAGACCTCTTCCATCGCTTCCAGATACAGACGCTTGCGCGTCACTTCCGGCGCGGCCCGATACTCCGTCAACACGGCGGAGAAGCGCGAGGCCTCACCTTCGGCTTCATTGATCACACGGGCACGATAGCCTTCCGCGGCTTCGAGAATCTCAGCCGTCGTACCGCGCGCACGCGCCACGACAGTGTTGGAATAGGCATCCGCCTGCCGTTGCAGGCGGTCACGTTCCTGCTCGGCAGCCTGCACATCGCGGAAAGCGTCGATCACTTCGCGCGGCGGGTCGGCCTTGTCGAGGTTCACACGCACGATGTTGATGCCGCTGTCCAGCCCGTCGAGGGTGGATTGGATCAGTCCTTTCGCCGTGTCGGAAATCAACCCCCGGTCCCGGTTCAAGATCGGCGACAGCTCTGAGGCCGCGATGATTTCGCGCATCGAGCTTTCCGAGACCGCCTGAACGGTTTCCTGCGGCTCGGCAAGGTTGAAGAGGAAGCCTGCCGGATCATTGATGTTCCAGACCACCTGGAAGTCGATGTCGACAATGTTTTCATCCGTGGTCAGCATCAGGCCATTGTCGCTGCCCGTGGCACCAAGACCGATATTTTCAGTCCGCTGCCCGGTCACATTCACGGTCTCGGCCGTCACCAGCGGCCAGGGCGCAAAATGCAGACCGTTGCCAGTAGTGCGATGGTATTTGCCAAGAAAGAGCTCCACCCCGGCTTCTTCGGGTTGCACCGTATAAGCCGAAGACCAGGCCCAAAGGGCCAGAGCGGCCAGCACACCCAGCCCGATCGTGCCCTTGGACAGCCCCGGACCATCGCCGCCTGAGCCGCCCGGGCGACCGTTGCCGCCACCTTTGCCGCCCATGAGCACTTTCAGGTACTCATTCCCTTTGGAAAGCATCTCGTCGATTTCTGGGATTTGCGGCTGGTCACCCGGACGGCGTCCGTTGCCGCCGCGCTTGTCTCCCCCTCCGGACCCGGTCGGACGGTTCGATCCGCCTCCCGTGCCCCAGGGACCGCCATTATTACTGGCCATAAAGGTCTCTTCCTCTCTCGTATGGGTCTGGCCCGGCAGGATCAACCTGTCGGGCCAAGGCTCGTCTATAACCTGTTCGTTCCGGCCCCGGTTTTCAAGGGCAGTCCGTCCGCGCAGTCCGCTTTCCCGTCACTTGTGTATGCGGGTCGGCGTTTTCATCAATACAATCTCTTCGGCCATGGTCGGGTGCACGGCAACGGTGGCGTCGAAATCTTCTTTGGTCGCCCCCATTTTCACCGCGACACCGGCCAGCTGGATCATCTCCCCCGCCTGCGGGGCGATGATGTGGCAGCCCAGAACCTTGCGCGATTCCGAACAGACGATCAGCTTGAACATCACCCGGTGATTTTTCTCGATGAACGCGTTTTGCATCGGGCGGAAAGCGGCGGAATAAACTTCGACCGGGCGTTCCTCGCGAGCTTGCTCCTCGGTCAGCCCCACGGCACCATATTCGGGCTGCGTGAAAATCGCCGAAGGTACATTGCTGTGGTCGGGTTTCATCGGATTGCCCTTGAACACGGTCTCATGGAAGGCCACGGCTTCGCGGATCGCAACCGGCGTCAGTTGGATGCGATCGGTCACATCGCCCACCGCGAAGATCGACGGGATGTTGGTCTGGCTGTAGTCGTCCACTTTGACTTCGCCGGCACGACCCAGCTCAACACCGGCGTCCTCAAGCCCGAGCCCATCGGTGTTGGGTTTGCGCCCGGTGGCGTAAAGCACCACATCAAAGACGCCCTCGCGCCCATCGGTGGCCTTCACCCACAGCCCGTCGTCGCGTTTCTCAATGCGTTCGACATCGCTGCCGACGTGCAGTTTCACGCCCTGCTCCACGATCAGTTCGGCAATGTGACCGCGGGCCTCGTCATCAAAACCGCGCAGGATTTGCGCCCCGCGATAGAACTGCGTCACGTCCGAGCCCAGCCCGTTGAAGATGCAGGCAAACTCACAGGCGATATAGCCCCCGCCGACGATCAGAATACGTTTCGGCAGGGTTTCGATGTCGAAAATCTCATTCGAGGTGATCGCATGCTCGATCCCTGGCACCGTGTCGGGCACAAAGGGCGTTCCGCCGACAGCGACCAGAATATGCTTGGCGGTCTTTTCCGTGCCATCGGCCAGCACGACGGTATGCGCGTCTTTCACCTTGGCGCGTTGATGCAGGATCTCGACCCCGGCGTTTTCTGCGTTGCGGGTGTAAATGCCTTCAAGCCGCGACAGCTCAGCTTTCAGACGTTTCTGGAAGGACGGCCAGTCAAAATCACCCAGAGAAACATCCCAGCCATATCTGCCCGCCTCTTCTGCATATTCGGAATAATGCGACGCGAAAACCATCAGCTTTTTGGGCACGCAGCCGCGAATGACACAGGTTCCCCCCATGCGAAACTCTTCGGCCATTGCAACCTTATGCCCATCTGCCGCAGTCAACCGCGCAGCCCGCACGCCGCCGGAACCGCCGCCAATCACGAAGAGATCATAGTCGAAATCCATTTGTCCGCCTTTTTAGAAGAAGTCTAAGTTGATCCCAGATGTAAGCGCTCCGACACAAAAGGAAAACCCCGCAGGAAAGCGCGGGGTCCATTGCAGTTCTGCGGTCTTGGCCGGACGTCGGGTCAGCCGAGGTCGGCGAAGATATTGCCGGTTTCAGTGGTGTCGCCTGCCCCTTTGTCCGCAGCATCCCCTAGGATGTTTCGGCGTAGCACATGCCCGTCGGCGTGACCGATGATCACCTCATCACAGATATCGAGAAACAGGCCGTTTTCCACCACGCCGGGGATCTGGTTCAGCACAAAGGACAACTGGCGCGCATTGCCGATGCGCTGTAACTCAAGATCCAGAATGTAATTGCCATGATCGGTCACAAAGGGGGTCTCTTCCTCCATGCGCAATCTGGAGCGAACGCCCTGAACATCGAGACTTTCAAGGCTTTCCTCGACCAGCCCCTTGGTCGAACGCCAGCCAAAGGGGATCACCTCGACCGGCAAGGGAAATGTGCCGAGCCATGCCACCTGTTTGCTGGCATCGGCGATCACGATCATCCGGTCAGACGCCGTCGCGACAATTTTTTCCTGCAAAAGCGCACCGCCGCCGCCCTTGATCAGGTTGAAATGCCCGTCCACCTCATCCGCGCCATCGATGGTCAGATCCAGCCACTTGGCCTCATCCAGTGTGACCACGGAAATGCCCTCGGCACGGGCCAGCGCCTCGGTTTGTTGCGAGGTCGGAACGGCCAGCACATGCAGACCCTCTTCGCGCACCATCTGCCCAAGGCAGCGCACCATCCAGGCCGCCGTGGACCCGGTCCCAAGACCCAGACGCATCCCGTCGCGCACCTCAGACACAGCGGCCCTGGCCGCCGCAAGTTTCGCCGCATTATCAGGGGTCAGGGTGTCGGCCAAAGGATCAGACAGAGGATCGGTCATGGCAGTCGCTCCACATTCGCAGATGGGGTCAAATCTGACCCAAACAGGTAAGTACTTCGTTTATATGCGGCAAATGGCCTTTTTGACAGGGGAAATGCGCCGGAGATATGCAAGAGAAGATGGACAGCGCCCGCCGGCGACGTACATGGTAGACAGCATCCTGACCCACGATTTTCTGAAACGGACCGCATGACCGAACAGATGAGAAAACTGCTCCATCTGATGCTGGGCTGCCTTTGCGTCCTGCTGGCCGCCATTGGAGCGGTCCTGCCGGTGATGCCAACAACGGTCTTTCTCATTCTCGCCGCGTTCTTTTTCACCAAGGGATCGCCACGCCTGCGACAATGGCTGCTCGACAATCCGCGGATCGGCCCGACCATTCGCGACTGGGAGGCCACCGGCGCCATCCCCCGGCGCATCAAGCTGTTGTCAGTCTCGATGATGGCGGGGTCCTTCGTTCTGGCCTGTTTTCTGGACATGCACATTGCGCTGCGTGTTCTGCATTTTGCGCTGATCGCCGCCGGGTCCGCCTATGTGCTGAGCCGCCCCGACGCCTGAAGGCGAAAAAGCTTGCGCACCGCACATCCTCCGATCACAAAGCAGCATGACACAGGATCGTCCCCTCTTTGGCATGTTCATGATGATCGGCTACTGCGCGATCGCTCCGCTGATCGATGCCTGCGCCAAACTGGCAGCAGACCTGCATCCGATCGGACAGATCACCACCGCCCGTTTTCTAATACAGGCCATGCTGCTCTTGCCCGTCGTGCTTGTGCTCAGACAGCCGCTGCTGCACAGCTGGCGTGATCTGGCACTGATCTGCCTGCGCAGCCTGTTCACCCTGGGCGCAACCTTTGCCTTTGTCTGGGCGGTGGCCGAAATGCCGTTGGCCGATGCTCTGGCCATCACCTTTGTCGAACCCTTCATCATCCTGTTTCTGGGCTGGGCAATCTTTGGCGAAGCCGTTGGCCCACGCCGCATTCTGGCGGCCCTTGTCGGCTTTCTGGGCGTGCTGGTGGTCGTGCAACCGGGGCTGGTCGCCTTCGGAGCCGTGGCGCTGTTGCCGCTCGCCGCCGGGGTCTGCTTTGCCTGCTACATGCTGGTGACCCGCGCATTGCGGCACTATGACCCGGCCGCGCTGCAATGCTCCACCGCTCTGGTGGCACTCGTCTTTGCGCTGCCCGCCCTGTTCCTCAACGAAGGCCGCGGCAATATGCTCGATCCTGTGATGCCACAGGGGATCAGCTGGATCTGGCTTTTGGGCGTCGGACTGGCGGCTACCCTGTCCCACCAGTGCCTCACCCTTGCATTGCGCCTTGCGCCTTCCGCCACCGTGGCGCCGCTCGGCTATCTGGAACTGGCGTTCTCCACATTGGTCGGGTTTCTGGTCTTTGGCGATTTTCCGACACCAACCGTCTGGATCGGGATTGCCATCATCGTGGCTGCGGGCCTCTATCTGATCCACCGTGAACGGATCCAGATAAAACGCGCCGATGTGCCCGTGGTCTCCACCGGCAGCTAAGCCTTACCCACCGTGCGGCTCTGCGTGACGCAGACCGCGCTCCAGCTCCGGCAAAACCGCGCGCGGCAGGATCAGCAGCATGCCCGGCCCGTCGAATTCAAGCGTGATCTCGGCCTCAACCGCCTCATTCGAGGTGCCAATCTGGCGATCCGGGGCAAATTTCAGCCCTTCGATCGGCCAACGCAAACCGGTGGAGCGCCCTGTGACCGCAGCCATGGGAAACAGGGACACCCGTGTTCCCGGCTCCAAAGACAGCCGCAATGAGCGCGGCGCATGCAGGCAGATGTCCTCACTGCCGATGACTACCACGCGTTTCCCGGGATAGCGCACCAGCACATGATACACTGCCAGCTCATGATCGATGCGCGCGCCGGTAAATCCGACACCATAGATCAGGGGTGCCTCAATATGGGTGATGCATTTTTCGAAATCCGTGCTGTCCTGCTCGGATATGTGCAATTGGCGCTCTTGAGGGATCTCTTTGAGCGCACGCTGGGAAATACTGTCGAAATCTCCGATCACCAGATCGGGCAGAAACCCCTCATCCAGCGCACGGTCTGCAGCCCCATCGGCAACACACAACTTTGAGGAGAATTTCATGAAGAAAACAAGCGTATCACGATTGAACTCGCCACCCCCCAGTAAAGTCACAGTTTTTTTGCTTTTCAGCATGATTTTCCTCGCCGTTTCGAGCAGATATTTGACGCTTCGCCACATTTCGGACAGGAAATGATCACGGCGTTTTCCTTGTTCTGTTCTGATTTGCGAACCAATTTCGGCCAATCATACCCTCGGAGCAAGACGAGAAAGCGAGTTTTGGGATGGCAAGCGACAATAAGATTCTAACCGTATCCTATGGGACATTCTCCTGTACGCTGGAAGGATTCGACGATCCTTTCTCTGCGATGCGGTCCATCGCCGAGTATTTCCGCGACCTTGCAGCCGATGACCGGTTCTTCGGGGCTGAACCGCCGACGCCGGATCCGCAAATGCTGCAGTCTCTGGCCGAAAAAGAGGTCAAGCGCCGCATCGAATCGCGGGTCGAAAACAACGGCCTTGTTCTGCGCCAGATGGATCAGGAAGAGGCACAGCCCGCTCCGGCTGCTCCTGCCCCCCAAGCTGCCCCGTCCCGCGCAGAAACACCTAGAGAGCCCCCCCAGCCCGCGGCAGCACAGGCAGAGACCCCGGAACCTGCCGCCGCCAAACCGCGCACAGCTTCGGCCACTGCTCTGGCCGCACACGCGGCCGGTCTCGCAGCATCCGCAGCCACAGCCGAAACCAGCACGGCCTCAATCGCTGACAAACTGGAACGCATCCGCGCCGCCGTCGCACAGCGCAGCGAAGCCCAGTTCGTCGAGGATCAACCGATCGCCGAGCTGCCCACTGCGACGGTTCAGCCGACTGAGGGAACAGAGGATGACCTCGACGCCGATCCGGAGCTGGAAGACGGCTTTAATGACGAAGCCAAAGCGGACGAAATCGCCGAAGTCTCTCTGGGCGACACGCCAACTGAGACCGCCGTGACAGAGAGAGCGCCCGTGGCTGAAGAAGCCGTTGAGGAAGACGAAGCACTAGAGCTGCCCCCCGAGGAAGGCCCCGCCGCCAAAATCGCGGACCCCGTTGTCGAGACCAACGAAGTCGAGGCGGAAACACCAGAGACCGCCGACGCCCACGCGCCTGACATCAATCTCGCCGCAGACATCGCGGACGCCGAAGCGCAGTCTGAAGACGATGCAGCAGAAGCACCGGCGCCCAGCCGCCGCGTCCGCGTGGTCAAAATGCGCCGGACAGATTTCGAAGCCGCCGCGCCGCAGGCCCCTGCGCCTGAAACGGATGAAACCGCGGGAGAGGCGGCAGACGACGTAGCTGCGCTGGACGAAGACCTGGAGTTGACCGAGGCGCTCAGTGCCGAACTGGATCTGGACAGCCTAGATCTGGACAGCGACGTCGCGCCGAGCGCGGCTCTGGACGATCCCGATGCGGATCTGCTGCAGGATCTGGCTGCGATCACCGAAGACGACACCATCAGTGAAACGCCAGAAATCGCCCCCGATCTGATCGACGACGATCTCGCTGCCGATCTTTCCGATGACCCCTTTGAGGCCACTGAAGAGAACACCACATCCGACGATCTGACTGCAGATCTGGACGCAGCTCTGGCCACAGCCCCCTCCGCGCCTTCTGACGCAGATGATGCCCGCAATGTGTTCGACGCCTCCGAGGCCTCCATGTCCCGCTTGATGGACGAAACGGACAAGGAAATGGCCAAGGGCGAAAACACCCGCCGTCGCAACGCGATCCAGCATCTCAAGGCCGCCGTGGGGGCCATCCGTGCCGAGAAGTCGCATACGCCCGATACGGAAGCCCCCAAAGACGAAACCGAAGCCTATAAAGAAGACTTGGCTCAGGTTGTAAAACCCAGCCGCCCGGCAAGCCCGGCGACCCCGACGCGCCGCAACCTGCCGCCGTTGATGTTGGTATCAGAACAGCGCATTGATGATCCGAAATCCGCTGTGGCGCAGACCGCCGCGAAACCGGTCCAACCGCGCCGACTGTCGAGTTCCGCTCTGGCGCTGAAGGAAGAGGAAGAGTTTCAGGACGATCTGTCCGAGGCAACGTCTCTGGATACCAACATGAGCTTTCGGGAGTTCGCCGAAGCGAATGGGGCCGTGGATCTGGCCGATGTGATCGAAGCCGCCGCAGCCTATCTGTATTTCGTCGAGGATCGCGAAGCGGTTGTGCGCCCGAAAATCATGCGTACGGTCCGCAAGGTGATCCCCGCAGAGGTTCCCCATGAAGATCGCCTACGGGCCTTCGGCAAGCTACTGCGTCAGGGTAAGATCAAGAAAGTGGCCCGTGGGCAGTTCGCCGTGGCGCCGACCACCCATTTCAAACCGCATTAAGCGATCTGTCATTATCACATCAAAAAGGCCGCCCAAGGGCGGCCTTTGTTCTTGTCAAAACTGGCATTTCAGTTCTGTGCAGGCCTATTCCGACGAATCCTCTGAGGAGTCCGGATCCGGCTGCCCGATGCCCATGAACACACGTTTCAGCGGGACTGCCCAAAGCACCCCAAGCCCGATATAAATCGCCAGCTCCAGCCAAAGCGGCGGGCGATCGAGAAAGCTCATCACCGTGACCGCAACCACAATGTAGCCCGGAAGACCCAGGACCAGGATCAACAAGGCGAGACGGCGGCGGGACGTGTAGCTCATAGCCATGATGGGTCCTTTTCATAAACAATCGGCTTCCGATCAAAACTGGATCGAAAGCCGACAGAGTTCAAACGGTTTGTCCTGACGCGGGATACTTAGTCCGCAAAGGGGTCGGTCACCAGAATCGTGTCATCGCGTTCCGGCGAGGTCGACAAAAGGGCCACCGGGCATTCGATCAACTCTTCGACGCGGCGCACGTATTTCACCGCATTGGCCGGCAGATCGTTCCAGCTGCGCGCGCCTTCGGTCGATTCAGACCAGCCCGGCATTTCCTCATACACCGGCACGCACCGCGCCTGCTCTTCGGCGGCGGTCGGCAGGTAGTCGAGCGTTTCACCGTCCAGCTCATAGCCAACGCAAATTTTCAGCGTCTCGAACCCGTCCAGCACGTCGAGCTTGGTAAAGGCGATGCCGGACACGCCGGAGGTCGCGCAGGTCTGACGCACAAGTGCGGCATCGAACCAGCCGCAGCGGCGTTTGCGGCCGGTCACCGTACCGAATTCATGACCACGGGTGCCCAGACGGTTGCCATCTTCATCGTCCAACTCGGTGGGGAACGGGCCTTCCCCCACGCGGGTGGTATAGGCTTTGACGATGCCCAGAACATAGTTGATCGCGCCCGGCCCCATGCCCACGCCCGTGGCCGCCTGACCGGCAATCACGTTGGAGGAGGTCACAAAGGGATAGGTCCCGAAATCGATGTCCAGAAGTGCGCCTTGCGCCCCTTCGAACAGGATACGCTTGCCCGCCTTGCGCTTTTCATTGAGCACCTTCCACACCGGGGCGGCATAAGGCAGGATTTCCTGAGCGATCTCTTTGAGATCCTTGATCAGGCGATCGCGATCGACCGGCTCGATGCCCAGACCTTTGCGCAGCGGGTCGTGGTGCTGCAGCGCGCGGTCGACACGGGCGATCAGCGTCTCTTCGTCGGCCAGATCGGCAACGCGCACGGAGCGGCGGCCCACTTTATCTTCATAGGCCGGGCCGATGCCGCGACCGGTGGTGCCGATCTTGGTACCTTTGGAGGCCGCTTCTTCGCGGGCGCGGTCCAATTCGCCGTGGATCGGCAGAATGAGCGGTGTGTTTTCCGCAATCATCAGCGTTTCGGGCGTGATCTCAACGCCCTGTTCGCGGATCTTTGCGATCTCCGCCACCAGATGCCACGGGTCGAGCACGACACCGTTGCCAATCACCGACAGCTTGCCACCGCGCACCACACCCGAAGGCAGTGCATTCAGCTTGTAGACCTTTCCGTCGATGACGAGCGTGTGGCCCGCGTTATGACCGCCCTGAAAGCGCGCGATGACATCTGCACGCTCCGAAAGCCAGTCCACGATCTTGCCTTTTCCCTCGTCACCCCATTGGGCGCCGACAACGACGACGTTAGCCATAGTGAGTCCTTATGATCGGATGAAACCCGTGGCTGTATAGCGATCTGTCCCGGGTGATGAAACCATAATCTGGGCCGTTTCAGTTCAGCCGGTGCGATTCCACCATCAAAGTCGCGAGATCGGCCCAGCCATAAGCCACTTCGTTCATCGCCCCTTCGGGCTGATTGTCCCAGCGGCGTGCCACAACTGTGCCGCCGAGGGCTTCGTAAAATCCGCGGGCGCCCGCATTTTCCGACAAGACCCAGAGCGCCACCCCGGCACGGGCACCACGACCGTCGCGGTCACCATGCGCGTCATGGCCCATCTTCTGCAACGCTTGCGCCCCCCGCGCCATCAGCGCGGTGCCGACACCTTTGTGCTGCATCTCGTCGGCAACATAGATGGCCGAGATCTCGCCGTTATACATTGCCGTGAGATCATTGTCGCGCTGATCGCCGCAAGACAGAAAGCCCACGACACGCCCCTCACATTCTGCGACAAAGACCGCGCCGCGCCCGGTCTCTTCGTAGGTCTCAAGGATTTTGATCCAACCCTTTTCACGATCCGGCACAGTCATACGGTCAATCAGCGCGCCGGGCAGAATCTCCCGGTAGGCGGTGCGCCAAACGGCCACCTGCACCTCGGCGATAGCGGTGGCATCCTGAAGAACGGCGGGGCGGATCTGAAAATCTGTCGTCATCATAACCGGTTTCTAGCCTGCAACAGCTTGCGCGTACCAGCCCAAATCCACCTCTCTGCCGGCCCCTGCGCGCACAAAGGGCGGCTTTCGCTTGTCGCCCCCGTAGGCTTGCGTCACAGTGTGCCAAACTTCCCACCGATTGTGGGGTTGCGTCATATCGCCGAAGCCCTTAAGTAGCCCCATCGAACGACCCAAAGGCCTGATCCATGGAAAATGTCATTCTCGTCATCCACCTGATCCTCGCGCTTTGCCTGATTGGCATTGTGCTCTTGCAGCGTTCCGAAGGTGGCGGCCTTGGTATGGGCGGTGGCGGCGGAGACGTCATGACCGGCCGCGCAGCCGCGACGGCGCTGGCAAAGCTGACATGGATCGTTGCGATTGCCTTTATCTGCACCTCCCTGACCCTGACGGTTCTCGCCCGGCGCGATGCCGCGACGTCTTCGGTCATGGACGGCGTCGCGATCGAAGAGACCGCGCCCGCCGCAGAAGATGACACGCCAGCTCTGCCTGACGGTGGCAGCCTGTTGCCGCCGAGCACCTCGGATGCACCCGCTGCGCCGCCGCGCGCCGACTGACCATCCACAACCACGACAAAACCTTGGGAGTTGAGGGGATTTTCCCCTCAACATGTTGCGGTTTGGTTGCGCGGGACGACCGAATCTGATAACCCTTAAATCCCGTGATACGTGCTGTTTCGAACGCCACTTCGAACCGCATGTTCGATTGAATTTTGACTATCACGGGAGCCCCCTGACCCCATGGCACGCTACGTTTTCATCACCGGCGGTGTTGTTTCTTCTCTTGGGAAAGGTCTTGCATCGGCCGCCCTTGGCGCCCTCCTGCAGGCCCGCGGCTACTCCGTGCGCCTGCGCAAGCTCGACCCCTATCTCAACGTCGACCCGGGTACGATGTCGCCCTTTGAACATGGCGAGGTCTTCGTGACCGACGATGGGGCAGAAACCGACCTGGATCTGGGGCATTACGAACGCTTCACCGGCGTTTCGGCCCGCATGACGGATTCGGTGTCCTCCGGGCGGGTCTACACCAATGTTCTGGAAAAAGAGCGTCGCGGCGACTATCTGGGCAAGACCATTCAGGTGATCCCGCACGTCACCAATGAAATCAAAGACTTCCTTGCGGTCGGGGACGATGAGGTCGATTTCATGCTGTGCGAAATCGGGGGCACGGTCGGCGACATCGAAGGTCTGCCCTTCTTCGAAGCCATCCGCCAGTTCGCTCAGGATCGCCCCCGTGGCCAGTGCATTTTCATGCACCTGACTCTGCTGCCCTATATTGCCGCTTCCGGCGAACTGAAAACCAAACCGACCCAGCACTCGGTCAAGGAACTGCGCACCATTGGCCTCCAGCCGAATGTGCTGGTCTGTCGCTCCGAACATCCGATCCCGGAAAAGGAACGCGAAAAGATCGCCCTGTTCTGTAACGTGCGCAAAGACGATGTGATTGCGGCGCCGGATCTGAAATCGATCTATGAGGCCCCGCTCGCCTATCACCGCGAAGGTCTGGATCAAGCTGTGCTCGACGCCTTCGGCATCGCCCCGGCTCCGAAACCCGACCTGTCCACATGGCACGACGTGGCCGACCGGATCTTTAACCCGGAAGGCGAGGTCAAAGTGGCCATCGTCGGCAAATATGTGCAACTCGAAGACGCCTATAAATCCATCGCCGAGGCGCTGACCCACGGCGGCATGGCCAACCGCGTCAAGGTGAAGGCCGAATGGATCGATGCGGAGATCTTCGAACATGAAGATCCGGCCCCCTATCTGGAAGGTTACCATGCCATCCTCGTACCCGGCGGCTTTGGCGAACGCGGCACCGAGGGCAAGATCAAAGCGGCAGAATTCGCCCGCACCCGCGGCGTGCCCTATCTGGGCATCTGCCTTGGCATGCAGATGGCCGTGATCGAAGCGGCCCGGAATCTGGCAGGTATCACCACCGCAGGCTCCGAGGAATTCGACCATGAAGCCGGCAAAAAGCGGTTCGAGCCGGTGGTCTATCACCTCAAAGAATGGGTGCAGGGCAACCACACGGTGCGCCGCAAGGCCGATGACGACAAGGGCGGCACGATGCGTCTGGGCGCCTACTCTGCGGTCCTCAAAGAGGGCTCGAAAGTGGCCGAGGTCTATGGCACCACAGAGATTGAGGAACGCCACCGTCACCGCTATGAAGTCGACACGAAATACCGCGAACCGCTGGAAAAATGCGGTCTGGTCTTTTCGGGCATGTCGCCAGACGGGCGCCTGCCGGAAATCGTCGAGGCCAAGGATCATCCCTGGTACATCGGTGTTCAGTTCCACCCCGAACTCAAGTCCAAACCCTTCGCCCCGGCGCCGCTGTTTCGCGATTTCATCCGGGCGGCCAAGGAAAATTCCCGGCTGGTCTGAAGCCAGACACACCGCACAGAAGACAAGCAGGGCTGCCTTCGGGCGGCCCTCTTTTCGTCGGCGGTTCTATGCAAGATCGGCAGGTTTTCGCAGATCTGGCCGGGGCGCGAAATCTTCAGGCAACCCTTTGCCTTCCGTAGCGTTATCTTCTTGAGAAACGACGCATGGAGGCACTGATGCCAAAGCTGACCAAACCGATTCTGGCCGTTCTGGCGGCCCTCACTGCGGCCCCTGTTCTGGCCGCACCCAATGGCCATAACAACGGTCAGGGCTGGGGTGTCGGGAAAATCCCGCCGGGTCACATGAAAAAGATGATGTACGGTCGCGGAGATCGCCTGCCCGATGGCTATGTTATCGTCCGGGACTATGACCGCTATCGCCTGCCCCGCCCTGGAAACGGCTATGACTATGTCCGCTACGACGATCAGATCTATAAGGTGGCCCGCGATACGGCGACAGTGGTGTCTGCAATCGGCATCCTATCAGACCTTCTTAATTGATGCGAACAACCCGGCCATTGGCCGGGTTGTTTCGCGGCAGGCTGATCCGAACCAACGGATTAGGCAGGCACCACCCGCCCCGAATCCAGACGCACCATGCGGTCCATCTTGGCCGCCAGCTCCAGATTGTGGGTCGCGATCAGCGCAGAAAGACCCTCTTCGCGGACAAGCTCCATCAGCACATCGAACACCCGCGCCGAGGTTTCCGGATCAAGATTGCCCGTCGGCTCATCGGCCAGCAACAGTCCTGGACGGTTCGCCAAAGCGCGGCAAAAGGCAACCCGTTGCTGTTCCCCACCTGAAAGAGCCGCCGGGCGGTGCGCTGCGCGTGTGGAAACGCCGACCTTGTCCAGCAGATCCATCGCCCGCGATTCAGCCTCAGCCTGCGGCACTGCATTGGCGAGCTGCGGCAGAACCACATTGTCCAGAGCCGTGAACTCCGGCAGCAGGTGGTGAAACTGATAGATGAACCCGACACCCGCGCGCCGCACCGCTGTGCGACGACGATCGCTGAGACCGGTCATATCTTCCCCGGCAATCGCAACCTGCCCCGCATCAGGCAGATCCAACAGTCCCGAAATGTGCAACAGCGTCGACTTGCCGGCCCCCGACGGCGCGATCAGCCCAACGACTTCGCCGCGCGATACGTTCAGATCGATGCCGCGCAAAACCTCGACCTGATTGGGCTTGCCCGCATTATAGGTTTTCACAATGCCGGAGAGGGCCAGCATCGGCTTCGCCGTCGCCGCCGTGGTTGCCATCGTTGTTGCCGTGGTCTCATTCATAGCGCAGTGCCTCCACAGGGTTCATCCGGGCCGCCCGTCGCGCCGGCAGGATCGTCACCACAAAGGACAATCCCAGCGACAGAGAAACCGCCTTCATCACATCGACCAGTCGCAGCTCCGCCGGCAGCTCATAAATGCCCCGGATCGACGGGTCCCAAGCATTGCCCCCATTGAGCCAGTTCACAAAGCCCAGAACCTGATCGATATAGATCGAAAACAGCGACCCCAGAACCACGCCGAACACCGTGCCCAAAACGCCAGTGATCGCGCCGCAGATAAAGAAGATCCGCAAAACCGACCCCTCGGTCAAACCGATGGTGCGCAGCACGCCGATGTCGCGGCCCTTGTTCTTGACCAGCATGATCAGCCCCGACACAATGTTCATCGCGGCGATCAGCACCAGCACGGACAGGATGACGAACATCACGTTGTCTTCAATGTCGAGCGCGCGCAGGAAAGAACCGGACGCGTCCCGCCAGGTCCAGACCATCCCCTTGTCCCCGACAGCCGCCAGCAAAGGTTGGCTCATGTCGTCCACGTCTTCGGGGTGTTCGACCATGACCTCGATTTCATCGGCTGTGCCTTGGCGGTTGAAAAAGGTCTGCGCCTCGGCAAAGGGCAGATAGGCACGGGTCTTGTCGATGTCATAGCGCCCGGCCGAAAAGATATAGACCACCTCGAAGGACGACACCCGCGGGCTGGTGCCAAAGGCGGTCTTGGCACCATCGGGGGAAATCAGCTTGATACGATCCCCGACCGTAACCCCGAGTTCCCGCGCGACCCCGGACCCGATGGCGATGCCATCGTCAAACCGTGTGACGTCGCCCCAGCTTTGATCGGGATGCTGTGCCACCCGCGGAATGGTCATCAGATCGTCTGCAGAGATGCCATAGACCTCGACCCCGGCGTTGCTGCCACGCGCGCTGGCCATGACCTGCCCGCGCACCAGAGGCGCGGCCCGGACCACACCGGGCACTTTGGCAAGCTCAGCGGCCCATGTGTCATAATCGGTGATTTCGCGTCCAGCCTGGCCGTCTTCATCCATATACATCGACGAATAAACGGTCACATGGGCGTTCGAGCCAAGGATGGTGTCCACGAATTCCGCCCGAAATCCGGTCCGCACAGCCAGCGTGATGATCAGCGCGGCCACGGCCAGCGTGATCCCGATCAGCGAGATCCATGTCATCACCGACACCCCGCCCTCTTCGCGGCGCGCGCGCAGATAGGCAAAGGCAATTTTCCATTCGAAACGAGAGAAAGGCTTGGTTGATCTGGCCGCGTCCATGAGGTCTGGCTGCTCCTTGAATTGGTTGCCAGACCATTCCTTTTGCCGCTTCAAAGGTCAAGCCTGCGTCGCAGCCCCAAGGAAAAACCTCCGTGATCGAATGTGAAAGGGCACGGAGACGCCTTTCAAAACCTCAACCCGCTGCGTGACCGGCGGCGGCGGAACGGCCAGAGCATGCCCCAGACCAAGGCCGCAACGGCAGCCCAGCCCAGCCCGTAGCCGACCAGCGCCGAGATGCCCCCGGCAAGCGTCAGCGGCAAAGCCGGGGTGAAATCGCGCCATGTCGCCAGCGCCAGCTCTGTATCGGTGACCCTTTGCGGCATGGTCAGGCGTTCCAGCGCCGACGCCCCCCGCAATTCCTGCAAATCTGCCCGCAGATTGGAATGACGGGCGATCGTTTGTCGCATGTCGCGCCGGCGATTTTCCAGGAATACGGACCCGCCCATTGAGGCCAGCGCCTCTTCACGGCTCATATCCGCTTTTTTCGCAGAGGTATCGAAATCGCTGATCACAACCTCAAGCGCATCGACACGCCCGCTCAGTCGCTGCGTGTATTGTTGTGTGAATTCCGGGAACTGCGACATGACCGCAGCGCCCAAGAGGCCCCCCGCCAAGGTGAGTGCTCTCCACATTTCTGCCTCTCTTCCGTCTTCTGCGGATTTCTTTGCGAAATAGGCTAAAGGGATTCGCCGAAACTGCTCAAACCGCCGCCAGCAAATACCCGTGAGACGTGCAGAATTCCGCGCATCGCACCGGATTTCCGCCAACATATCGCGCTCAAGGCGAGCAAATCAGGGCGGCGTCCACCGCAATACGAAACCGGCACCGCCTATATGGCGATGCCGGCACTGCGCAATACGCTCTGAAAGACCCGCCTTCGGTGGGCTGAACCTTAGAGTTCCGCGTAGATTTTGGCGATTTTCTCGATCGCCATTTCCGGCGTCATCTCTTCGCTTTCACCGGTGCGGCGGCTGGTCACTTCAACCACGCCATTCTTGAGGCCCCGCGGCCCAACTGTGATGCGCCAGGGCAGACCGATCAGATCCATGGTCGCAAATTTGGCCCCTGCGCGTTCGGAACGGTCGTCATAGAGCGGCTCGAGGCCCAGCGCCTCAAAGGATTTGTACAGCGCTTCACACGCGCCGTCAGCCTCTTCATCGCCCTGCTTGAGGTTGACGATCCCGACGTGGAACGGCGTCACACCTTCCGGCCAGATGATGCCTTTGTCGTCATGGTTCGCCTCGATCAGAGCGCCAAGCAGGCGCGACACGCCGATGCCGTGCGACCCCATCTGAACCGGAACCGGCTTGCCATCCGGGCCTTGCACGGTGGCGCCCATGGCCTCGGAATATTTGGTCCCGAAGAAAAAGATCTGACCGACCTCAATCCCGCGCGCGGCGCGGCGGCGCTCTTCGGGCACCTCGTTGAACAGGGCCTCGTCATGGGTTTCATCGGTGCGCGCGTAAAGCGCGGTGAATTCTTCCATCACCGCCTTGCATTCTTCCACGCTGTCGTAGTCGATTTCACGCTTGCCAAGCTGAATGTCGGTCACCTTGCTGTCGTAGAACACCTCGGATTCGCCGGTCTCGGCCAGCACGAGGAATTCATGGGTGTCGTCGCCACCGATCGGGCCGCTGTCTGCCCGCATCGGAATGGCCTGAAGCCCCATGCGCTCATAGGTGCGAATGTAAGACACGAGATGGCGGTTGTAGCTGTGCAGCGCATCTTCGACAGTCAGGTCGAAGTTGTAGCCGTCCTTCATCAGGAATTCACGCCCACGCATCACACCAAACCGCGGACGGATCTCGTCGCGGAATTTCCACTGGATGTGATAAAGCGTCAGCGGCAGATCCTTGTAGGATTTGACGTAGGAGCGGAAAATGTCGGTGATCATTTCCTCGTTCGTCGGCCCGTAGAGCATATCACGCCCGTGCCGGTCGGTGATCCGCAGCATTTCTTCGCCATAGTCATCATAGCGCCCGCTTTCGCGCCAGAGATCGGCGGATTGCAGGGTCGGCATCAAAAGCGGAATGTGACCCGCGCGCTGCTGTTCCTCATGCACGATGCGTTCGACGTTCTGCAGCACCTTATAGCCCAGCGGCAGCCAGGAATAGATCCCGGCGGATTGCTGCCGGATCATGCCTGCCCGCAACATCAGACGGTGCGAGGCAATCTGCGCCTCGGCAGGGGTTTCTTTCAGAACGGGAAGAAAATAGCGCGACAGACGCATTGGCGATGCCCTCAGATATCGGATAGCTTTGCCACGGTCTATGCGATCACTTTGCACCATACAAGACAAAGCGCATGGACAATTGCCCTGCAACAGGGCGCTTCCCCTTGAAACCTGCGGGGCCTCAGGCGATATGGAAGCAAAGGCAAAGGGGTAACATGGCACTACCTGTCCGCGATCAGATGAAATACTGGAGCGTCGCCGCAGCGGTGTTCTTCGCCCTGTTGTGGCTACTGGGCGATGTCATTTTGCCCTTCGTGCTCTCCATGGCCGTGGCATACATGCTCGATCCGGTTGCTGACAGGCTCGAAGACTGGGGGTTGAACCGCGTCGCCGCAACCTTGGTGATCACCGTTGTCGCAGCGGTGCTCTTTGTGCTCATGGTACTTCTGGTGATCCCGACGCTGGTCAAACAGGCAACCGATCTGGTGAACACGGCACCGCAGCTCTTCGACGATCTGCAGGCCTTCCTGATAGGAAAATTCCCGACCATCCTAGATCAGGACAGCCAGCTGCATCAAACCCTGCTGCAAATCGGCGAGACCATCAAATCCAAAGGCGGCGCACTGCTGTCCGGGGCGCTGAGCTCCGCCATGTCTGTGTTCAACGTTCTGATGCTTTTGGTGCTGGTGCCGGTCATCACCTTCTACCTGCTGATGGACTGGGACCGGATGGTCGCAGAAATTGACAAGCTTCTGCCGCGCGATCATGCGCCGGTCATCCGTAAACTGGCCAGTGACATTGACCGGACGCTGGCCTCTTTCATTCGCGGACAGGGCACTGTCTGCCTGATCCTTGGCACTTTCTATGCCGCCTCGCTGATGCTGGTCGGGCTGAAATTCGGACTGGTCGCGGGGGCGGTTGCCGGCGCCTTGACCTTTATTCCCTATGTCGGGGCCATCGTCGGAGGCATTCTGTCGATCGGGCTCGCACTGTTCCAGTTCTGGGGCGAATGGTACTGGATTGCCGCTGTGGTGGGCATTTTCGCCATCGGCCAGTTTGTCGAAGGCAACATCCTGACCCCGAACCTTGTCGGTTCCTCGGTGGGCCTGCATCCCGTGTGGCTGATCTTCGCCCTCTCCGCCTTTGGCACCATGTTCGGCTTTGTCGGTATGCTGGTGGCCGTACCGGTCGCCGCCGCATTCGGCGTCATCGCGCGTTTCGGCTTTGAAAAATATCAGAACAGTCGCCTCTACAGAGGGCTGTCCGACGATGCCGCGCCGCTGCCGGAAGATGTGCCCGAAACGGTGGCGGACGACGAAAGCTGACAGAATGGCCGAGCAACTGACCTTCGAATTGCCCACCCGCGAAGCGCTGGGGCGCGATGCGTTTTTTGTCGCTCCCTCCAACGCGGTGGCTCTGGCCACTCTGGACGACGCCGAGAACTGGCCCTCAGGAAAGCTGGCGTTGGTGGGTCCCAAAAGCTCCGGAAAAACGCATCTGGCCCATGTCTGGGCCGCCGATCGCGCCGCAGCCATCGTGCCCGCGGCCGATCTGGCCACCACAGATGTCCCCGCCATCGCGGCACAACGCTATGTCGTGATCGAGGATGCAGACACCCTGCCCCAACAGGCCGATCCACGCACCGCCGAAGAGGCACTGTTTCACCTGCACAATCTGACATTGGCCGAAGGCGGACGACTGTTGATCACCGCCCGCACCGCGCCCAATCGCTGGCCGCTGACCCTGCCGGATCTGGCCTCACGCATGCAGGGCACGGCGCTTGCACGGATTGATCCACCCGACGACATGCTGTTGACCGCGATGCTGGTCAAACAGTTCGAAGACCGCCAGATCGTCGTGCCCAATGCGCTGATTTCCTGGCTGGTCAAACGCATGGAACGTTCGACCGAAGCGCTGACCGATCTGGTCGACAGCCTCGACCGCGAAGCGCTGAAAGAGCTCAAACCGATTTCGCGCAGCCTTGCCGCAAGGCTTCTGGATCAGGACGAGCGCTGAATACTCACTTTTTTCTTTCTGCACAGTTTTCAGGCAATTGACAGGAGGCCTCCGCTTTTGGCAGTGTCTCCATCGACACTAGGGGATGAAACGTGACCACACCGATGGATGTCCCGGGATCCGAGATGACGCAACACGATTGGGGCGTTTTCGGACGTCCGCTGTTTCTGGATGAAGATGCCCGGGCGCTGTCCCGTGTCGGCGTGGTTGATGTGGGGTCGAACTCCGTGCGTCTTGTCGTCTTTGACGGCGCGGCGCGCAGTCCTGCCTATTTCTACAATGAGAAAATCATGTGTGGACTGGGCGCCGGGCTGCGACAGACGGGGCGCCTGAATCCCGAAGGTAAGCTGCGTGCCATGTCCGCGATCAAGCGGTTCCAGACTTTGGCGCGCGGCATGGGAATCCCCCCGCTCACAGCTGTCGCCACGGCTGCGATGCGGGAGGCTGAGGACGGTCCTGCTTTTCGGGAGGAGATAGAGCAGGAGACCGGCCTCAGCCTTTGGGTTATTGACGGCGAGGAAGAGGCGCGCCTGTCCGCACAGGGCGTGCTGCTTGGCTGGCCGGAGGCCGATGGTCTGGTCTGTGATATTGGCGGCTCCTCGATGGAGCTTGCCGTGGTGACCAATGGCGAGGTGGGCGCACGCGTCACCTCGCCGCTCGGCCCACTGAAACTGCAGGGTCTCAAAGGCGGTCGCAAAGGTCTGAAGGACCACATTCGCCCGATCATGCAAGACCTCGCGGAGAAAATGGGCACGCAACACAAACGGATCTATCTGGTCGGCGGGTCCTGGCGTGCGATTGCCCGCATCGACATGCTGCGCCGCAATTACCCGCTGCATGTGCTGCATGAATACCGCATGTCCAGCCGCTCGGTCACCGATACGATCAAGTTCATTCGCAAGAATGACATGTCGGACATCCGCGCCCAGACCGGCACTTCTTCCACCCGCATGGCGCTCGTGCCGATTGCGTCCGAAGTGCTGCGCCAACTGGTGCGTACCTTCCATCCAAAGGAAATCTGCGTATCCTCCTATGGCATCCGCGAAGGCATGCTCTATGAACAGATGCCCCAAAGCATCCGTGAACGCGACCCGCTGATCGAGGCCTGCCGGTTCTCGGAAATGAAAGACGCCCGTCTGCCCGGTTTCGGCAAACAGCTACATCGATTCATCGAACCGATCTTTAGAGCGCGGCAATATGAAAAGATGCGGCTGATCCGCGCCGCCTGCCTGTTGCACGATGTGACATGGCGCGCCCACCCCGACTATCGGGCCGAGGTCTGTTTCGACAATGCGACCCGTGCCAATCTGGGCGGGTTGACCCATAAAGAACGGATTTTCCTCGGGCTGGCACTGTTGCATCGCTACAAGAACTCACGCGATGGCACGCCTTTTGCCGATCTGATCGGCATGCTGTCGGACCGCGAAATCCGCGATGCAGAGGTGCTGGGCAAGGCGATGCGCTTTGGCGCGATGTTTGCCGTGGAAGCCCCGGACACACTGGCCCGGCTGACCTATTTCCCCAAACGCAAGGAATTGATCCTGACCCTGCGCCCGGAGGCAGAAGACCTGTTCGGGGAGGTTGCGAAGGCGCGTTTTGAATCGCTGGCCAGCAGCCTGGGCGCGAAATCCGAAATCAAACACGCGCGCCACTGACCCCACACACAGGCCTGCGATTTGGCGCAGGCCTGTGTGTCGTCTGTTACAGATCGATGCTGTCACCATCCTCCGGCATCGGGTTTGGCGCCGCCCGTGGCCCCTCGGGCTTGCGCCGGATCAAAATATCCCCATTGGGCAGGATTACAGGGGCCTCATAAAGGCTCAGGTCGTCCACAAATCCCTCCAGCTCTTCCAGAGCGGGTTCCATGTCCTGAAAGAACTGCTCCATCAAAAGCCGCGATCCCTCGCGGAGCATTTGCCAGCCCTCTGAGAGTTCCTCAGAGGGGGCTGTGGATGGGGCATTGTCCTGGGCGACCGCAGGCGCGGCGGCAAGACACAAACTAGCAATCGTAACAGACAAAACGTGTTTCATGGTCTCAATATAAGACATTTCACGCCGATTTTCACCCTGCTTGATCACCATCAGAAGGGGGAATTTCCAGATCAATCGTCACCGGGAAATGATCGGACGCCACCAGAAGCGCACGCTGCAACTCCGGCGTCTGATAGCACACCGGGTCGTCAAAGGGATGCCAGATCCGCCAGACAGTTCCCTCCGTCAGATCGCGCGACACCATGATATAATCCAGCAGTGCAGACAGATAGCGATGTTCATGTTCGATGTAGAACCGCGCGGTTGAGAGCGCCGGTCCCACCCGTTGCGACAGCATCTGCGTGGCGTGTGGATCGTAAAGGCGCATATCCGCCGGCACATCCGGATCCTCACGCCCCATGACAATTTCGACCCCGGAACGTCCAAACAGCTTTTCATATTCATCCAGACCCGGACCATCGTTCAGATCCCCCAGCACGATCAGCGGATCTTGGTCGCGCAAATGCGCCTCGACCCGCTCCCGCAGCCACATGCATTGCGCCAGTTGCTTGCGACGGTTATCGATGGAAATGCGGATCACGTCATCGCTGTTGCGCGCACCATGCGGGGCCTTGGATTTGACATGCGCCCCGATCATCCGAAAGGCAAAGCCCGTGTCGAGATGGGTCATGGCCAATTCCAAAGGCGGTTTGGAGAACCGGATCGGATCGCGGGTCCGGTCGAAATCCAGATCGATATGGTAGACGGAATTGAACGCAGGCGCCTCGCCGCTGTCGCCAAGATCTGCGGGCGCGCCCTGCGGATCGTGATGCGCCGTAAGCACCAGCGGGTCATACATCAGCGCGATTTCCTGTTGGGTCTCGTTGACATAGCCCATCTCCACCGCAACCGCCCGCAGCCCGGCCCATTCGGCGAACCGCTCCAGAGCACGTACCGTGTCCCGACGGCGGTTGGTGTCAGGGGCTTCGATCACCATGATCGCATCGGCATCAAGGGCTGTGAAGACGATGCCCAGTGCTTCAAGCTGCATTTCACGGGTGACATTGTGGCGTGCCGACCAATGCCCATCGGCCAATGGGCGACCATTGCGGTCAAAGAGCGCATCGAACCATTCGACATTATAGGTGGCGATGCGCATCACGCCGCCCGGTCTGAAGAAATCTCTTCCCAGGCTGCGTTGATCTCGACCAGCCGGTCCGAGGCCAGTTGCACAGCCTCTTCCGGCACGCCCCGTGCAATCATGCGATCAGGGTGGGTTTCGCGCACCAGCGCGCGGTAGGCGGCCTTGATTTCCGGCAAGGGTGTTGAGGGGTCAACCCCCAGCACGTCATAGGGATCCCGCTCCGCATCGGGAGTATAACGGGCCCGCATGGCACGAAAGGCATGGTCGCGAATCTCAAAGATTTCCGCCACGCGTGTCAGGAAAGCGTCTTCTCCCGGATGATATTCCCCATCGGCCATGGCGATATGGAACAAACCATCGAGCAGATCGAGAAGCGGCTGACAATTGTCGCCATACATTTTCTTGACGCTTCTGGCGTAGTCCTCAAAGCCTGCCACGTCCTGACGCGCCAGATTAAAAACACGGGCTGCGGCGGCTTCGTCTTCCTTGGCGATCTGAAACACTTCGCGAAAGGCGGTGACCTCATCGCGGGTCACCAGCCCGTCGGCCTTGGCCATCTTGGCCCCCAGCCCGATCACCGCAATGGCAAAGCCGACACGCTGTTCCGGTTCCGAGCGCAGATGATCAAAGACACGCGCCAGGCTTTCACCGGAACGCAGCGCATTAAGCGCATCTAATATGCGGGTCCAAATCGACATAGCACCATTCTATCGCGACAACCCGGCGCTGTCAGGCGACAATTCATCACGGAGCCAAGACATTTTCGTTACAAAAACTTCTGTAAAAACAGCACGTCAAGCCAACGGTCGAACTTGAACCCGGCCTGCGGCATCCGGCCTGCTTCGCGATAGCCCAAAGCCCTGTGAAAGGCGATGGATGCGGCATTGTCGGCATCGATCACCCCCACCATCGAATGGTGCCCGGCAACACGCGCGTGTTCTTCGATCGCCAGCATCAGGATACGGCCCAGCCCGTGCCCCTGCGCGCGCTCGCCCAGATAGACGGAATGCTCCATGGTAAAGCGATAGCCATTGTTGCCCGGGCGGAACTGATCATAGGTGGCATAGCCGACCACATCGTCCGCGACTTCGGCCACGTAAAAGGCGCGGCGACGCGCGAGGCGATCCTCAACCATCGCGCTCCAGTTCGCTTCCGAACGTTCTTCGGAGGAAAATGAGGCTGTCGAACCGGCGATGACCGGGGCCATGATGGCTTTGAGCGCCGCGGCATCTGTGGCCCGTGCGACGCGCAACGTGCTGCGTTCTTTCATGAGATCCAGACCTCTCCTGACGGGGTACCGATTTCGGCGCTCAACCCCGGTTTTGTCCCTTCGACAATGCGCACATGCTCCATGGCAGAAACAAAGGGCGACAGCGCCGCGCGCAACCCATTCGGGTTCGGATGGGTGATCCGCAGCCGCCGCAGCGACAGCCCCGCCTCGGGCAGCGACAACGTCGGATGGGGCGAATGCCATTCGACCAGCGCCGGAAAGCAGTTGTCAAACGGCAGAACCCCGGACCAGGGCACGATCATGCGCCAGATATAGGGGCCGCGCCGAAACGACATGATGCGCCCGACATCGCTTGGGGCGCGTTCCCAGGCTTCTTCCAGGTCCGGACAGGACACCACCCAGCTGCCCAGCTTCGGCGGGCCGCCGACATTGTCTATGTCAAACCAACGGTGCCAGGCCGGGGCCTCTGCCTCCGGATCCGGGGCGAGCACCTCAAGATAGGTTTTCGGATCCAGACGCACCCCGGAGTTATGGGTCCCCATTTCATCGTGCTGTCCGCCCGTTTCCAGCCGCGTCTCCAGAAGTGTTTCAACCCAGTTCCGCCCCTGGTTCAGGTCGGCGGCGGTCACGACAAGGTGGTCAATTCTATAGGGCATTCTAAATATCCTTCACAAAACCGTGCGTTCCCATGTTGAAACATACCGCTCGCGCCCCCATTTCGAGAGGACGCACGTCACCCTCAACCTAAATCAACCTTCAGGAAAGAACAGAAAAAGACAATGCTCCTGCGCAAATTGGAACAGTTCTTCGACAGTGAGGCCTCTGGTGGCATCGTTCTTATGGTAGCTGCCGTGGCCGCCATGTTCGTTGCAAACTCCTCACTCTACCCAATCTACGACGGGGCTCTCTCGTCCTATTTTTCCGTCACCCTCGGCGAAGGCGGGCTGTCAAAGCCCCTGATCCTCTGGATCAATGACGGCCTGATGGCCGTCTTCTTCCTGCTCGTCGGCCTTGAGCTGAAACGCGAGCTCCTAGAAGGCAAGCTGAAAAACCCGCGCGATGTGGTGCTGCCCGGTATGGCAGCCGTCGGCGGCATGGTCATGCCTGCAGCGATCTACATCGTCCTGAACCTGTCGTCGCCCGAAACCCATAGCGGCTGGGCCATTCCCGCCGCAACCGACATCGCCTTTGCCCTGGGCATTCTGGCTCTGGTCGGGGACCGGGTGCCGTCGTCTCTCAAGGTTTTCCTGCTGACACTGGCCATTCTCGATGACCTTGGTGCCATCCTGATCATCGCCTTCTTCTACACGGCCGATCTGCACCTTGATTATCTGTTCCTTGCCGTGATCCCGCTGTTCATCATGTATCTGCTGAACCGAGCGGGCATTCACCGCATTGCGCCGATGATCCTGTTGGGCACGGTGCTTTGGGTCCTCGTGCTGAAATCCGGGGTCCATGCAACGCTGGCCGGTGTGATCACCGCCTTCTTCATCCCGCTCAAGGACAAATGGGGCAAATCGCCCCTGCACGCTCTGGAGAACGCCCTGAGTCCCTATGTGTTCTTCCTGATCGTACCCATCTTCGCCTTCGCCAACGCGGGTGTGGTGTTGACCGGTGTGACCATGGCGGACGTGTTCTCGCCGCTGCCGCTTGGCATCGCTCTGGGCCTGATTCTCGGCAAGCAGATCGGTGTGTTCGGGATGGCCTGGCTGCTGGTCAAATTCGGCGTGGCAAAAAAACCTTTCGGCGCCACTTGGCTGCACATCTACGGCGTGGCCGCGCTTGCGGGCATTGGCTTCACCATGTCGCTCTTCATCGGCGGGCTGTCCTTTGAGGATGCCTTCCACATGAACGAAGTGCGGATCGGCGTGCTGTCCGGCTCCGTGATCTCCGCGATCATCGGCTTTGTCGTTCTGAAAGTGGCACCTGCCGCCACTGACAAGAAATCACAGGATGAAGAGCTGGCCGCTCCTGCAGTGCAGAGCGCCGCTCAGTAACACATGGGCTGACATCCGAAAACGAAAAGGGCCGGAGGAAACATCCTCCGGCCCTTTTCATGTCTTCACCCTGTGACGTCAAAGTTATTGCGTGGAAATCAGATCGAGGATCTCACGCGCCGCAGAGGGAATGTTTGTTCCCGGACCGAAGATCGCCTTGACGCCTGCGTCATAGAGGAACTGATAGTCCTGTTGCGGGATCACGCCGCCACAGATCACGATAATGTCCTCTGCCCCCTGCTCCTTCAGCGCTTCGATCAGCTTGGGCGCGAGCGTCTTGTGACCGGCGGCCTGCGAAGAGATGCCAACGATGTGCACATCGTTGTCGATGGCATCCTGTGCGGCCTCTTCCGGCGTCTGGAACAGCGGGCCAACGTCGACGTCAAAACCGATGTCGGCAAAGGCAGTGGCGATGACCTTGGCGCCGCGGTCGTGACCGTCCTGCCCCATCTTGACCACCAGCATCCGCGGACGACGACCCGCCTTCTCGGCAAAGGTTTCGACGTCTTTCTGGATCTGGGCAAAACCTTCGTCGCCCTCATAAGCGGCGCCATAGACACCGGCCAGTGTTTTCACTTCGGCACGGTGACGGCCAAAGGCTTTCTCCATAGCCATAGAAATTTCTCCCACGGTTGCACGGGCACGGGCGGCTTCGACCGCCAGCGCAAGCAGGTTGCCTTCGCCGGATTTGGCCGCAGCTTCCAGCGCGTCCAGCGTGTCATCGACCTTGGCGTTGTCCCGGCTGGCGCGGATCCGTTCCAGCGCCGCAACCTGAGATTCGCGCACCGCAACGTTGTCCACGTCGAGAATGTCGATCGGATCTTCCTTGTCTTTGCGATATTTGTTGACGCCAACGATCACCTCATCGCCACGGTCGATATTGGCCTGGCGTCTGGCGGCAGTTTCTTCGATGCGCAGCTTCGGCATCCCGGAATTGACGGCCTTGGTCATGCCGCCCATGTCCTCGATTTCCTCCATCAGCTCCCAGGCCTTTTCGGCCAGTTCCGCCGTCAGGCTTTCGACGTAATAGGAGCCTGCCAGCGGGTCGACAACATTGGTGATGCCGGTTTCTTCCTGCAGGATCAGCTGGGTGTTGCGGGCAATACGCGCCGAAAATTCGGTCGGCAGCGCGATGGCTTCGTCCAGCGCATTGGTGTGCAGCGACTGGGTGCCGCCCAGCGCGGCCGACATTGCCTCATAGGCGGTGCGGATCACGTTGTTGTAGGGATCTTGCTCCTGCAGTGACACACCAGAGGTCTGACAGTGGGTGCGCAGCATTTTCGACTTGTCGAGCTTGGGTTCGAATTCTTCCATCACACGCGCCCAAAGCAGACGCGCCGCCCGCAGTTTCGCGGCTTCCATGAAGAAATTCATGCCGATCGCAAAGAAGAAGGACAGCCGGCCCGCAAATTTATCCACGTCCATGCCGGCGTTGATCGCCGTGCGCACATATTCGCGTCCGTCCGCCAGCGTGAAGGCGAGTTCTTGCACGAGATTCGCGCCCGCTTCCTGCATATGATAGCCGGAAATCGAGATCGAGTTGAACTTCGGCATCTCGTTGGAGGTGTATTCGATGATATCGGCAATGATCTTCATCGAAGGTTCTGGCGGATAGATATAGGTGTTGCGCACCATGAACTCTTTCAGAATGTCGTTCTGAATGGTCCCGGCCAAAACCGCCTTATCATGGCCCTGCTCTTCGCCCGTCACGATGAAGTTGGCCAGAATCGGGATCACAGCCCCGTTCATGGTCATCGACACCGACACTTTGTCGAGCGGGATGCCGTCAAACAGGATTTTCATATCTTCAACGCTGTCGATGGCGACACCGGCCTTGCCAACGTCCCCCACCACGCGCGGGTGGTCACTGTCATAGCCGCGGTGGGTGGCCAGATCGAAGGCCACGGAAACCCCTTGCTGTCCTGCGGCCAGTGCCTTGCGGTAGAACGCGTTGGATTCCTCAGCCGTTGAGAACCCCGCATATTGACGAATGGTCCAGGGCCGCCCGGCATACATCGTGGCTTTGACGCCACGGGTGAACGGCGCCACCCCCGGCGTGTTGCCTAGATGGGTCATACCGTCCAGATCGTCCTCGGCATAGAGCGGCTTGACCTTGATGCCTTCCAGTGTCTCCCATTGCAGGCTCTCCAGAGGCTTGCCTCTGAGTTCCTTGGTGGCAAGCTCTTCCCACTTTTTCCTGTCTGTCATAAGCGGCTCCTCTCCTAGCAAGACCGTCCCGCGTCAAAGGGCCATACGGGCAGCCTATCAATCTTGGTTTATGCCCTCCGCACCCCTATATTGAGAGCAAGCGGGAGGACCGATGAAAAAACTTTATGTCGCAGCGCTTGCAGCGCTTCTTATCAGCCCCAGTGCTTGGGCCCAGGCCACGCAACCATCGCCGGAGTTGACCCCGGCCCAAACTCCCGCCCCTGCGCTGGTGATCCAGAGCGCGGACACGGCAGAACTGACGCAATTCAAATGGGCCGCGCGCGTTCTGGTCGTCTTTGCCGACAGCCCGCTGGACCCAAGCTTTCGCGAACAGATCGAACGGCTGCACGAACGCCCGGCTGCGCTGATCGAACGCGATGTGGTCATCTTCACCGACACCGATCCCGATGCCCGCTCTGCCATGCGCCGCGAATTGCGGCCGCGTGGGTTTGCGCTGGTGATCGTCGACAAGGACGGACGCGTCATGCTGCGCAAGCCCAGCCCCTGGGATGTGCGGGAAATCATCGGGGCCATTGACCGGACCCCCTTGCGACAGCAGGAAATCCGCGAAGCGAAAGAGGCCGCCCGCGCAGACGGCTGACGCCGCCTGACTGGAGCTATGTGAACGGCCTCCACCATGGTGTTACTCGAACTCCATGATCACTTCGTCAACGGCAAGGCTGTCGCCCGGCGCCGCGTTGATCTTGGACACCACGCCTTTGCGCTCTGCACGCAGGATGTTTTCCATTTTCATTGCTTCGACGGTACAAAGCGCCTGCCCTTCCTGAACCTCGTCGCCAACATTTACGTCGACTTTGACGATCAGTCCCGGCATCGGGCACAAGAGCAGCTTCGACGTGTCCGGCGGCAGCTTTTCAATCATGTATTTGCTCAGCTCCGCGGCGCGCGGTGAACGCACATAGACCTTCAGGTCCGCGCCGCGGCTGCGGATGCGGAAGCCGCCGGGGATCTTGCTGACCTTCAGCGTCAGCGTCCCGTGCTCCATATCGATCAGCGCCAGCGTGTCGCCCGGGGCCCATGTGCTTTCGCAACGGTGCTTGGTGTCACCGATGGACACGGTCGAGCCGTTCTTGTCCGCTTCGATATGTGCCGGGAAATCCTGATCGCCGATCTGGACAACCCAGTCATTCGACACCACCCGTTCGTGGTTGTCCATCCGCCCCGAAATTCGGGCGCGCCGAATTTCCGCGACACGATACATGGCCGCCGCCGCCGCCGCGATGCGTTCCAGCTCGCCATAGGGCAGTTCCACCCCCTCAAAACCTTCGGGATACTCTTCGGCAATGAAGGCGGTGGTGATGTCGCCAGAGACGAATTTCGGATGATCCATCACGGCGGACAGGAACGGCAGGTTGTGTCCGATGCCTTCCACCTCGAAGGCGTCGAGCGCGTTACGCATATTTTCAATCGCTGCCGACCGGTCCGGCCCCCAGGTGCAGAGCTTGGCGATCATCGGGTCGTAATACATCGAGATCTCGCCGCCCTCATAGACGCCGGTGTCGTTGCGCACGATGTTGGTCTTGGACACGATCTCCGCAGGCGGGCGATATTTCGACAGACGCCCGATGGACGGCAGGAAGTTGCGATAGGGATCTTCAGCATAGAGCCGGCTTTCCATCGCCCAGCCGTTGATTTTCACATCGTCTTGGGTGATCGACAGCGGCTCGCCATTGGCGACACGGATCATCTGTTCGACAAGGTCAATGCCCGTGATCAGCTCGGTCACCGGGTGTTCCACCTGAAGCCGCGTGTTCATTTCGAGGAAATAGAAATTACGGTCGCCATCAACGATGAATTCCACTGTCCCCGCCGAGGTATAATCCACGGCCTTGGCCAGAGCGACGGCCTGTTCGCCCATAGCCTTGCGCGTCTCGGGGTCAAGGAAGGGCGACGGCGCCTCCTCGATCACCTTCTGGTTCCGGCGCTGGATGGAGCATTCGCGCTCATTCAGCCAGATGCCATTGCCATGGGCATCACAGAGCACCTGAATTTCGATGTGGCGCGGCTGGGTGACGAATTTCTCGATAAAGATCCGGTCATCGCCAAAGGAGCTTGCCGCCTCATTCTTGGAGGACTGGAAACCTTCACGGGCCTCAGTGTCGTTCCAGGCAATGCGCATGCCCTTGCCGCCGCCACCTGCCGAGGCTTTGATCATCACCGGATAGCCGATTTCATTGGAAATCTTCACCGCTTCATCGGCGTCTTCGATCAGCCCCATGTAGCCCGGCACGGTCGACACGCCGGCTTCCTGAGCGAGCTTTTTCGAAGTGATCTTGTCCCCCATTGCCTCGATCGCACCTTTCGGCGGCCCGACAAAGGCGACGCCTTCGGCGGCCAGCGCCTCGGCGAATTTGGAGTTCTCGGACAGGAAGCCATAGCCCGGGTGCACGGCCTGCGCGCCCGTCTGCCGGATGGCGTCCATCACCTTGTCGATCACGATGTAGGACTGATTGGCTGGCGGCGGGCCAATATGCACGGCCTCATCCGCCATCTGCACATGCAAGGCGTGCTTGTCGGCATCCGAATAGATAGCGACCGTCTTGATCCCCATCTTCTTGGCGGTTTTCATCACCCGGCAAGCGATCTCGCCGCGGTTCGCAATCAGGATCTTGTCAAACATGTCCTGCCCTCTCCCTTTCTTAAATCCTGCCCGCACCGCGCCAACCGCTCGCAAAGCGGTCGCCGCAGGTCGGCACAACAGTTTCGGTCACGAAAAAAGCCCCCCGGGCGGGCTGGCCCGGGGAGCTTTTCATTCGGTTATGACACAGGCTTTGCCCGGCGCGCGGTTGGCGCGCAACAGGCGTCAGCGTGGTGCTATCAGCGGCACAGACCCGCGTCGTCGCAATAGGTGCCAGCCAGTGCACCGAGCGCCGCGCCAGTGAGCGCGCTGTTGTCGGTTGCATCGGCCACGACTGCGCCAGCTGCGGCGCCTGCGAGCGCACGCTCACCATCGGTTTGCATGCAGCCAGCGAGTGCGGAGACGGACACGAAGGCCAGAACGAGGAAAGATTTACGCATGTTTCTGCTCTTGATGTTGTTGCATATGCCGGGATTTTACCCCAGCGATTGTGCATCTCATAGCGAAAAATGCGCCGCTGCAGCGCAGGGGTCTTGCACCTTTTCAAAAGCCCGACGGAAAAACGGCGAGGACCATGTGGGGGACACACGGGCCTCGCCGGAGGGGAAGGGTAACGGTTTTCAGAACAAGCCGCAGCAGTGCTGCCTGCCAACGACTTACCCGCAAGATGGGATGCCTTCGCAGCTCCCGCAACGCCTGCGCGAGCCCGCCCGGTCAAACCGGCGGCGCATTGCGCAAATGCCTGCAGGTCAAGCGAAATTCCGCCCATCTTAGTTCTCATTGTCTCCGTTCCACATCTCGTCCCAGTCCGGCATCTCTTCCGCATCGCCGCCTTCCGCAAAGACGTCCGGGAAAGAGGCCATGGCCCGCGACACGTCGATCTTGAGCAGCGCTTCATAAGAGGCTGGATCGAAGTCTTCGGGATCGGCGGGCACGACCTCGCGCCCGAACAGCCAGGACAGACGTCCTGCATCGAGATTGCCACGCTCGAAGGGCTCCTCCCCGAAATAGGTCCAAAGCGCCTCCATGAAAGCGGCATCCACCCGTTTGTCCATCGCCTTGCGGTCTTTATAGCGCTCCAGCGCCTTGAGCGGCGTCACCCCTTTGGGATTGGCCCGGCGGATGGTGTATTGAAAATCGGACCCCGGAAACCGTCCAGGAAAGCCCTTGTGTTTGGTCATGTAGTCACGCGCCATCAGCGTTCTCCCTCTTGTGGTCGGCGCGCGATCAGGTCGATTTCGACCAGCGCGCCCACCGCCAGTGCAGTCACGCCCACTGTGGTGCGTGCCGGCAAGCGGTCTGCCGGGAAGTAGCTTTTGTAGCTCTCGTTGAACAGGGCATAGTCACGTTCGAACTCTGTCAGGAAACAGCGACATTGCACGATATGCTCTGCCCCCAGCCCCAATTCGGCCAGAATAAGCAGCAGATTGTCCATGACACGCCGCGTCTGCGCCGCGATCCCTTCGGGCAATGGCGCGTCGGGGGCCTCTGGGTCGGTCGGCATCTGACCGGTCAGAATGACCCAGCCGTCATCCTCCACGGCATGCGAGAAGGGCGCAACCGGACGCGGGCCGTTGGAAAACATATGGAATTTGGGAGCCATGTCAGAAGGCCTCCCATTCGCAATGATCCTCGACCGGACTGTAGGCCTCGAAGACCTGCGTCACATCCGGGTCGGGGTCGGCAAAGGGCACCGGCTCAGAGGCCAGAGAAATCACGATCGTCGACGGCTGGGGCGTACTCAGGCGTGGCAGGGCATAACTGTCGCAGAGCGCGGCCATATCCGCCTCCAGCGCCTCATAAGGCAAGTCCGCGATATAGGTGGGCAACTGCGGCGCCACGAAGCGAAAGCGGGCCGTCAGCCCCATGGCCGGATGGTCTGTCACAGTCTCCAGAAAGACAACCGGCTGCCCGGAAGGCACCGACAAGGCCTCGGTCTCGACCGGGGCCTCGGCATATCCGGCGGCGGCAAGCGCACAGAACGTCAGCGCGACTGGCAACACGTGGCGGGTCATCCTGCGGTCTCCTGTGCGGCATGGCGCACCCAGCGGGCGCGACGGTCTGGATCGTTCAAAACCGCGCTAAGACGGGTTTCGCATTGCGTTTTCGGGAAACGTCCGGCGACCGCGCCGCCAGCCGTGATGTCCAAATCCGCGCCCACTTCGTGCAGTTGCACCACGGGCGCGAAACCGCGCAGGCTTTGCAGGGCCCGCCACATGTCCTGCCGCACCTGACGTGCAAGCCGCGTCTTGCGCAGCCCGGCACCGCCTTCGATCCGCGTGGTCACGCTGAAATCGAACTGCGGCGGAAGGCGGCGCGCCAGCGTCAGCGCGCCCTCCTCCTTCAGGATATGCCAGCCATCGCGGGCCATCAGCTCAGCCCCGGCTTACAATGGAATGTTGTCGTGCTTTTTCCACGGGTTCTTCAGCTGCTTGTTACGCAGACTGGCAAAGGCGCGGGCCACCCGTTTGCGCGTCGAACGGGGCTGGATCACCTCATCGATGAAGCCACGCTCTGCCGCGACGAAGGGGTTGGCAAACCGGTCTTCGTAGTTCTGCGTATGAGCTGCGATTTTCGCGGCATCGCCCAGATCGGCGCGGTGGATGATCTCGGTCGCGCCTTTTGCGCCCATCACAGCGATTTCGGCAGTCGGCCAGGCATAGTTGAAATCGCCGCGCAGGTGTTTGGACGCCATCACGTCATAGGCACCACCATAGGCCTTGCGGGTGATCACGGTCACTTTCGGCACGGTTGCTTCGCCATAAGCGAACAGCAGCTTGGCACCGTGCTTGATCACGCCGCCGTATTCTTGGCTGGTTCCCGGCAGGAAGCCCGGTACGTCAACCAGTGTCAGCACCGGAATTTCGAACGCGTCGCAGAAGCGCACAAAACGTGCGGCCTTTTTGGAACTATCGATGTCAAGGCAGCCAGCCAGAACCATAGGCTGGTTTGCCACCACACCGACCGTCTGACCTTCCAGACGGATGAAGCCGGTGATGATGTTCTTGGCGTGCTCTTCCTGAATTTCGTAGAAATCACCCTCATCAGCAATCTTATGGATCACTTCCTTCATGTCGTAGGGCGTGTTCGCATTGTCCGGGATGATCGTGTCCAAAGACGCATCCAAACGGCCCGGTTCGTCAAAGAAGGGACGCACCGGCGCCTTTTCACGGTTATTGAGCGGCAGGAAGTCCACCAGACGGCGCACTTCGGACAGGGCCTCAACGTCATTGTCGAATGCGCCATCCGCGACCGAAGATTTCTTGGTATGGGTCGAAGCGCCCCCAAGTTCCTCGGCAGTCACCACCTCATTGGTCACGGTTTTCACAACATCGGGACCGGTGACGAACATGTAAGAGGTGTCTTTCACCATGAAGATGAAATCCGTCATCGCCGGGGAATAGACCGCGCCGCCGGCGCAGGGCCCCATGATCACGGAGATCTGCGGCACCACGCCCGATGCCATGATGTTGCGCTGGAACACTTCCGCATAGCCTGCAAGAGAGGCAACGCCTTCCTGGATACGTGCGCCGCCGGAATCGTTGAGCCCGATCACAGGCGCGCCGTTCTGCACGGCCATATCCATGATTTTGCAAATCTTTTCGGCGTGGGTTTCCGACAGGGACCCGCCGAAAACGGTGAAATCCTGCGAAAACACATAAACCATGCGGCCATTGATCGTACCCCAGCCTGTCACGACACCGTCGCCATAGGGCTGCGACGCCTCCATCCCGAAGTCGGTGCAGCGGTGCGTCTTGAACATGTCGAATTCTTCAAAGCTGCCTTCATCCAGCAGCAGTTCGATCCGCTCGCGCGCTGTCAGTTTACCCTTGGCGTGCTGGCTGTCGATGCGCTTCTGCCCGCCTCCCAGACGGGCATCGTCGCGGCGGTCGTGAAGTTCTTTGATAATATCTTTCACGGGTGGGGCCTCCTCGTCATTTCCGCAACACCTTACGCGCGCAGTTCTCTCTGTCAAAGAAGAGTCTGGCAGATTTGCAAATCATGCAAACAATTCGCACTGAATAATGCAAATCCGCAAACATTCACCAGAAACGCGGGGCACCCTGTGCGCAAAGCGCAGCATATTCGCGGTAGACACATACCCCTGCGCAACTATTGTGGCGCCTATGTCGACACACACCAGCTCCAAGCCCGTGGTGCGCTTCCTCGACCGAAGCACTCCACCGCATATCTTCACCCTTGTGCTCATGGCCGGTCTCGCCGCCATGACCATCAACGTGTTCCTGCCTGCTCTGCCGGAAATGACCGCGCATTTCGGCACACAATACCGCGTCATGCAGCTTTCGGTGGCAATCTTTCTGGCAGTCAACGCAGCTTTGCAGTTGGTCATCGGCCCGCTGTCAGACCGCTACGGGCGACGCCCCGTTCTGATCACCGGCATCCTCATCTTTCTGGCCGCCACGCTGGGTGCCATTTACGCGCCTTCGGCAGAGGCTTTTCTGGTCCTGCGCGCCGCGCAGGCCGGGATCGTGACCGCCATGGTGCTGTCGCGCGCCATCGTCCGCGACATGGTCCCCGGCGAAGAGGCTGCGCAAATGATTGCCTATGTGACCATGGGCATGTCTTTGGTGCCCATGGTCGCCCCTTCGGTCGGCGGCATCCTTACTGCGCAATTTGGCTGGGAAAGCTGTTTCTGGCTGCTTATAGGCGTGGGCGTCCTTCTGCTTTTGCTGGTAATTTTCGACTCCGGCGAAACCGCGCCCAAAAGCACGGGAACCATGCGCGACACGCTCAAAGGCTTCCCGGAGCTGCTGCGCTCACAACGCTTTCTGGGATATGCGCTCTCTGCGGCCACGGCCTCCGGCGCCTATTTCGCCTTTCTCGGCGGCGCACCCTTCGTAGGCAGCACCCTCTTTGGCCTGTCCGAAGACCATCTGGGCCTCTATATGGCAGCCCCCGCGGTAGGGTATTTCTTTGGCAATTTCCTGGCAGGACGCTTCTCGACCCGGCTGGGCATGAACCCCATGATCCTGATTGGCGCCAGCGTCAGCACGCTGGGCATCTTCGTGTCCCTACTGCTGTTCCTGGCCGGCCAAGCGACAGTGGAAAGCTTCTTCGCCTTCATTACCCTTGTCGGCCTCGGCAACGGGCTGCAACTGCCCAATTCCATCGCAGGCTCGCTGTCGGTGCGCCCGCATCTGGCCGGGACCGCTGCAGGCCTTGGCGGGGCGATGTACATTGGCGGCGGCGCGGTCCTTTCAGCGCTTGCTGGCTCGGTCCTGACGGTCGAAGGCGGGGCCACCCCCCTGCTGGTGATCATGCTCTGCGCCTCAGCCTCGTCGATTCTGGCCGCGCTCTGGGTCGTGCTGCGCGAACGGCGACTGACGCGCGGCTAAGCACGCGCTCCGGCACATCTCCCCCTTGCGTCACACGATTTGCAGTGGCAAACCTTGATTTGCAAAAGCCTTGTGACGTGAGGGAATGATGGCCCAGCAAAAACTCTACGCCGGCGCGAAACTGCGCGAAACCCGCACCCGCCTTGGCCTGACACAACGCGCCTTTGCCGAAAAGCTCGGGGTCTCCCTGCCCTATCTGAACCAGATGGAGAACAACAATCGCCCGGTCTCCACCGGCGTGATTTTGGCGCTGGCGCAGGAATTCGGCTTTGATGTCACGGAACTCAGTTCCGGCGATGCGGAACGGATGGTCACAGACATGCGCGAAGCCCTCGCCGACCCGGTCTTTTCCGATGGCGCACCGCCGCTGGCGGATCTACGCCTGGCCGCCTCGAATGCGCCCGCACTGGCCCGGGCTTTTCTGGAACTGCATCGCGCCTATCGGCAGACCACCGAGCGCTTGGCCTCCATGGACGAGGCGCTGGATCGCGAAGACAGCCCGGCCCGACCCAGCCCCTGGGAAGAGGTGCGTGACTTCTTTCACTATTGTGACAATTATATCGATGCCGTGGACCGCGCCGCAGAAAACTTTGCCCGCTCGCACCGCGATCATCGCAGCGTGGTGAAAGCCGCCGTCGACACATTGAGTCGCCATGGGATCACCCTACGCAGCGGCGATAAGGAATTGCGCCATTTCGACCCGGAACGACGCGAGCTGACGATTTCCGCCCGCGCCTCAGGGCCGACGCGCAGTTTTCAGATTCTGCACCAGCTGGCGCTGGTCACGCAGGGGAAATTGCTGGATGCCACCCTGGATCTGGCACGGTTTCAAACCGAAGACGCCCGGCAAATCGCCCGCATCGGGCTGGCCAACTATTTTGCGGGTGCGGCGCTCCTGCCCTACACCGAATTCCTGTCCCGCGCGCAGGAAGCGCGTCACGACCTCGAGATTCTCGCCGAACAGTTCGGGGCCTCCATCGAACAGGTCGGCCATCGGCTGTCCACGCTGCAGCGCCCCGGCGCAAAAGGCATTCCCTTCTATTTCGTCCGCGTCGATCAGGCCGGCACGATTACCAAACGCCATTCAGCCACACGGCTGCAATTTGCGCGCTACGGCGGCGCCTGCCCGCTTTGGAACGTCCATCAGGCCTTCGAGCGCCCCGGACACTTCCTGCGCCAGCTGGCCGAGACACCCGACGGCGTGCGCTACCTTTCGATCGCACGCGATATCTCCAAGCCCGGAGGCGCCTTCCACGCGCCCGTACGGCGCTACGCCATCGGTCTGGGTTGCGAAGTCACCCATGCCTCGGAACTCGTCTATGCCGACGATCTGGACGTCACCAAACCTGCCGCTTTTGAACCGATCGGGATCTCTTGCCGGATCTGCGAACGACGCAACTGCCATCAGCGCTCTGTTCCGCCGCTAGAACACCGGCTTCGGATTGATCCGAACAACCGTGACATCCTGCCCTACAGCATCGACTAGAGGGCGGGAGGCGCACCACAGGCAGGCGCGATCAAAGTCAGCGGGCACAGCAAGCTGCGTCTTTATTCTCAGGAATGTCATTCAAGGAGGAAAGTGGCGCGGTTGACGGGGCTCGAACCCGCGACCTCCGGCGTGACAGGCCGGCACTCTAACCAGCTGAGCTACAACCGCGCATGCCTTTCGGCAGGTGTCTTTCGACGGCCCCTAGGGGCATATGGGCAGCGTGGCGCGGTTGACGGGGCTCGAACCCGCGACCTCCGGCGTGACAGGCCGGCACTCTAACCAACTGAGCTACAACCGCTCGCTACCCGTCCGGGTCGCCCCGAACGTGAGGGGCGTTCTATGGCCGCCGCGCAGGCTCGTCAAGCGCGGAATCAAAGAAAAGTGACAGCGCGGTCAAAAAAATCATTTCGTCCCGAAATACGGGGACATTTTTGCTGAACAGTCGCCGGTCACAAGACCGATAAAAGCCGTCTTTGCCACCAACGGCAACTCCCCCCAACGCTGCACACATCAAAACAACGAGCCCCCTTGAAAAAAGGAAAAATCTTTTCCAAATCGTAAGATAAAGGAGACTTCTACTGAGTTTTCCGCGTTCTTGTCTCGACCATTTCAGGTCTTCATGATAGCTATCTTCAGTCGCACTCTCGTTGGTTCCCGCGGCTAACATGGCAGTTTTTTACGAGGTCTCCATGAATTCCCAGTACTTTTCTCAGAATTTACGCACACTTCTGCAGAAATACGCGTCCTTGGCAGAGGGGGCACGGATCATCGGCATCAATCGCCAACAGTTGAACAAATATCTCAACGGCTCCAGCTTTCCCTCGGCACGTACCCTGAATCGCATTGCCTCAGCGCTCGATGTGAACCTGGATATGCTGCTTGCAGAACCTCTGGCAGTCGAACGCGCTGTTCAGCAACAGCAGACCCCGCCCACGCGGCTGGAAGGGGAACTGCAGGACGCGTTCAATCTATCGATTGCACGCAGCATTCGTGACGAGCAGATACTGGCCAGCTGCTGCGGAGACTACATCGCCTTTCATCGCACCGGGGCGTCCCAGCGCTATCTCATTGCCAGTTACATGCGCATCTATCAGCGCAATCAAAAGACCTTCGTCAAATCTCTGGTAACCCTGCGTCGACGTCACGGCGCCTTTCTGGGCCAGCAGGTCCACAAACACGAATCCATTGCCATACTGAATTCCGGATGTTTGCACCTGCTGCGGAACTCGCGACTGGCAGGCGATGACACCGATCTGGGCCTCATGATCCTGAACATGAGCCGCCTGTCGAGTGATCGCTATCTCTTCGGGCACACCCTGACCACGAGCATCAGCGAAATCGGGCGCATCGTGCCCTCACCTGTCGTGCTGAAAAAAGTCTCCGGAAATGTCCTGCGCATCTTTCGTGACCAATGCGGCCCCTGGGAAATAACCGATCCGAAACTAGATGCCCGGGTGCGCGACATCTTCACGGAAAACTCGGCCGTGCTGGCCTGAGGTCCCCGCGTCCTGCGGCATCCCGGACAGAGCTTGGCAAGGGAGCACCTCGCCCCTCTCAGGATACGCGTTGGGACGCCCACTGCAGTCCAAGCGCATAGGCCCCTGCCGCACTCACGAGCGCCCCACGACCACGGTCAGCGCCAGAATGGTCCAGCTGATCCAATCCACACCGGGCATGCTAGGCAGTCCTGAAAAAATTTAGGCTGTTCACGACAGCACGCGCCACAGGACCGGCAACTAAATGCCCAAAACCAGAGACTTGCCTACCCTGCAGAAAGATTTATCGTTACATCAGTTCCAAATCCCATTCAGGAAAACTAGAAGTGTTCCTAAGAAATGAAACATGTTGCATCGCGCAGGTCCCCATACGCCTCAGGCGTTAGAATAATTTTTAAAAGGTGACAGAGTACAGTGATCCTTAAAAAGCTTAAATCAATATACTCCCGAGAGAAGCAACGACATCTGATACTCTGTGGTTGCCCTCGTAGTGGCACTACAATGCTTTACCAAATGATCCGTAGCTCGTCATTGGAACAGGTATTCGCGCCAGCGAGTGAAATGCGGGCGGGAAAGACGAAGAAATGCTCAGCGCCCTTCATCGCGACCAAAAGGCCTCTTGACCTTTTCAACGTCGACACAATCGCACAAGACCTTCACAAGCGCGATCTTTGGTTCCTCGCGAATTTCCGCGATCCACGCGATTTGATTTCATCAAAACACAAGAGTGTTCCTACTCAGCATTTCCAAGGCGCTGATTACCAGTTTTTCATTTCCGGCAGGACCAAAGCCTTCTGCTACCCGGGCGTGGCGCCCTGTTTTGAAGAACTAACAGCTCTCAGAGAAACATCAGATAAACGTATTTTGTTCACAAGCTATGAGCAGACTGTACGCGACCCGGAACAACTACGTTCTATTCTGAAATTCGCTACAGGCTTTCCTTTAGAACGCCCCTTTGCAGACTTTCATAGTGCCAGTGTACCAAAAAAGCTTTCGGTCGCTCTTAATGGCATTCGTCCAGTTGAAGTGCTTGCCAAACCTGCATGGACTCAACCCGAACGTTTGAAACGGGCTTATCAGCAAATTCAACTGTTCCCTGAGATCGAAGCATATGCCCAAAATTGGGGATATCCTTCTTTTGACAGCGTACTAGACCAATATAACCTTAAGGTTCCGCAACTAGAGGAACAAAGAGGAACAATTGTAGCGTTCCACACCGATGACCCCCTCTATCGCAAGGAGGCAGAACGTTTTGTGAGATCAGCCGCAAAGCTTGGCCTGAAAATCGACTTGAAAGTGGTTCCCCCAAAAGGCGATTGGGTCGCCAATTGTGCTATGAAACCTCAGATTATTGCTGACGCGCGGCAGCGGCTGTCAGGCCCCCTCCTTTATATTGATGTAGATGCAGTTATTCATGCAGATCCTTGGCCATACCTTTCACAATATGACGGAGATATGGCAGCCAATATTTTGCCGGACGGCGAGTTGAACAGCGCAAGCCTTTACATTTCGGATACACAGGCCGCACGTGCGTTACTTAACACATGGGTAGAGCGTCAAAAGGAAAACCCCAGAGAGTGGGACCAAAAAACGCTTCAACAAATCATTGAGAACGAAGAGCAAATGACGCAAACGACATTTCGATTTCAAAGACTGCCGCACAATATGTGCCATATTTTTGATAAAGACTATCCGCACACTTACGGACCGATTTTGATTGAACAGCTTCAAGCGAGTCGCGCTAACCCGAGCAAATGGGGAGGAAAAGCGGAACAGAAAAGCCGGTCTCGCCAGAAACGTCTTGCGCAGCTTGAACACCCGGACTGACCACAGATCACCGAAAGAGGCACTTATGCACTTTCGGCGAAAAACAGCGCAAACCTACCAGGGCCCTTTTATTTCAAATTCATACATATATTTTTGCATGAATTAATTGGTATTTATCTCTAATATTGTGTGCCTCCATGACCGCTACTTTTATTCAATACAGCTTCGCTCGATTTACCCCCAAGCTGTTGAAGCCTCTGCTCTATAAGTTTCTTTACTCCAGAGAGCGCAATAGGTTTACGCTGGAAGATAGTTCCCTAAAAGATAAAAGGGTTCTGCTAGTTGGTCCCGCAGATACTCTGAGCAAAGATCTGCAAACGATTAGAGCGAGCGAGTATGATGTCATTGTTAAAATGAACAACGGATTCTATATCCAACTGCCTGATTTCAAAGGGCATGAGGACAGATGCGATATTCTTTTTCACAGCCTGTCAGACGACACGTTTCCTTTGCCACCTGGAAAATTGAAGTCCGCTGGTGTGAAAACGCTCGTTCACCGAACCCCGAAAAGGAGCTCCTTCCTTTCGACACTCGCGGCAAGTTGGAAATTGCGTGACGTGGTCGAAGTAAAAATACTTCCCTACGAACATTACGAAAAAATACGTGAGGAACTTGATTTTTTCAGCCCCACCACGGGCCTAATTTGCATAGACTTCCTGCTCGCCTCCCCTGCCAAAGAGGTAGCGATTGCTGGTTTCACGTTTTACACAACGGGCTATGCCGAAGGATATACAGAAAAAACTTCGACAATTGAAACACAATGGGACCGAGTACAAAGGGAAGCCCATCACAGTCCCTCACGCGAAGCCCGGTTTGTAAGAGACTCTATTAAGGCTGCCAGTCTGGCAGGGAAAACCATAAAACTTGGCCCAGATGTAATGAAATCACTTCAAGAAGCCACCAGCAGAATCTAAGGGCACCTTGACCTGCTGCCCGGGAATACCGGCACGGTTCAACATCGCGATATACTTGTGCATGCTGGACCTGTCACGCTTTCGTGCCGCTCCGGTTGCTCACTTAAGCGACCTTTCGTTCGAAGGCCAAGGGGTGATCCTCCCCCACTGAAGTGGTCCTCCGCTATGTTTAGGAAAACGGAGGAAACACATGGCCAACAAACGACCGAAGCCCGAAGAGATTGTCACGAAGTTACGGCAGGTTGAGGTACTGACGGGGCAAGGCATGCCTCGTCTTGATGCGATCCGGCAGATTGGCGTGACTGAACAGACTTTCTACCGCTGGAAGAAGACGTACGGCGGAATGGGCCCGGATCAATTGAAGGAACTGAAGCGTCTGCAGAAAGAGAACGAACGGCTAAGAAAGGCTGTATCTGATCTGACGCTGGACAAGCTAATCCTGGCGGAGGCAGCAAAGGGAAACTTCTAAGCCCCGCTCGTCGCCGTACTTGCATTGATCGTGTTCGCAACGAGTTGAACGTCTCAGAGAGACGAGCCTGCCGCGTCCTGCGACAACATCGGTCCACGCAACGCAAAGCACCTGTCGGTCGCCCAGACGAAGAGCGGCTGGTGGCCGACATGATCGAGCTGACCCGGCAATATGGTCGATACGGCTATCGTCGGATCGCGGCGTTGCTGAGAGATGCTGGTTGGCAGATTAACGACAAGCGCGTCGAGAGACTGTGGCGGCGAGAGGGGCTGAAAGTACCAATGAAACAACCAAAGAAGGGGCGGCTCTGGCTGAAAGACGGATCGTGTGTTCGGTTGCGGCCTGAACGCCGCGATCATGTTTGGTCCTACGACTTCGTGCATTGCCGAACGGATGACGGAAAAGCGTTCCGCACGCTGAACAACGAGACCTTGTCCGCCATTGGTCCGAGGACAATGGTCGAGTGATGAATACAGCCGAGAATGCCTGGCGATCCGTGTCGATAGAAAGCTGAACTCAGGCAACGTGATCGATGCCCTGAGCGACCTGTTCATCCTGCGCGGTGTCCCGTTGTTCATTCGTTCAGATAATGGTCCGGAGTTCATCGCTCAGGCCGTGCAGGATTGGATCAAGGCTGTTGGCGCAAGAACGGCCTACATCGAACCGGGCAGCCCCTGGGAGAACGGATACTGTGAAAGCTTCAATGCCCGCTTCAGGGACGAGTTCCTCAATGGCGAGATATTCTACAGCCTGCGCGAAGCTCAAATCCTGATCGAAAAATGGAGGAAACACGACAACACGAAACGACCACACAGTGCTTTAGGCTACCGCCCACCGGCCCCCGAAACCATCGTCCAGATGGACCAAAGGCCAATCATGCACTAACAATCAAACTGGACCACTCAGGTGGGGCTGATCACAAGCATATACTTCAACGCAACTGAAAGCTGACGTTCGAGCAAAGCTCGCTCAAGGTCCGCGGTGGGCCGAAGATGTAGGTTTACAGCGGATCGCCATCAATGTGTATGTGCCGAGAGGTCATGGCGCTGCCGGGCTGCATTCGAACCCGCCTATCTGGCACAGCACGTAGGAACGTGGCGACTTCGTCCAAGGTCGAAAGCCAGATTGGGTTCCTCGTTTCTCCCGGCTCGAAGCATTCGAAAAACTCTCCGCCATTTCGACGGTAGCGCACGGCCGTTTTTGTCACTATGCCGTTTTCGATCTTCTCGATCCGATCAACCATCTTGCAAGCTCCGCAGAATCGCCTTTCTTCGCTGAGCGAGCATCTCAGACAACTGCATTAAGAGGAAGATGCTGCACCACTTGCGAGCGGCTACTTCTCAGAAGCATTCATATCTCTTCGCGTTGTCACTAAGGCCCGGTTAGGGCCGATTCTCGTCGGCCGACGCAAGGGGCGGAGAGCTGCCTGTACCGGCTGCTTCACCCAGCAGGTTAGGCTTTGCCTATGTCTGCAAGTTGGAGAAGTAGCATGGAGAAGAAGACCTTCGATCAGCTGATGTCCATCGGGATCGACATCGGCAAAGATACGTTCCATCTCGTCGGGTTTGACCGACATGGTCAATTGGTGTTGCGCAAACAGATCAAGCGGTTGGCCCTCGTCGCGACATTCGAGAAGTTGCCGCGATGCATCGTCGGGATGGAAGCCTGCCTGAGCGCGCATTTCGTCAGTCGAACGCTGCGCCAGCTTGGTTTTGAGCCGCGCATCATCCCCGCGATCTACGTGAAGCCGTTCATCAAGGGGCAGAAGAACGACTACAATGATGCCGAGGCCATCGCGGAGGCGGCGCTGCGCCCGAACCTGCCAATCGTGCCGGAGAAGAGTCAGGACCAGCTCGACCTGCAGGCCCTTCATCGGGTGCGCTCGCGTCTGGTGTCGCGCTGGACCGCGACCATCAACCAGATCCGGGCCTTCCTGATCGAACAGGGGATCACGGTGCGCAAAGGGCTTCGGGCTTTGAAGAACTCCTTCGAGGTGATCCTCGAGGAACGCAAAGACGAGATATCGCCGCGCATGCGGGCCATCCTGATCGGCCTGTATGGCGATTGGCTCTGGTTGGACGATCGGATCGAAACCGTCTCGAAGGAGATCGAACAGATCAGTCGGACTGAGGAGAACTGCGTCAACGTCATGACCATTCCCGGTATTGGACCGATGATCTCGACGGCCATGGTTGCGGCGATTGGCACGGGAGAGGCATTCGGGCGCGGACGGGATTTCGCCGCATGGGTCGGCCTGGTTCCCAGACAATACAGCACCGGCGGACGAACGGTGCTCGGCCGCATTTCCAAACGTGGCAGCCGATACCTGAGAATGCTCTTCGTTCAGGCCGCGAAGGTCATCCTGATGCGCGCCAATCGATGGGCTGACTTCAGCTTTGGCGATTGGTTGATCCGGGCATCGGAAAGAATGAACAGAAACAAGCTGGCGGTGGCGCTGGCCAACACGCTGGCACGCATGGCCTGGAGCATCCTGAGACACAGAACCGCGTTTGACGCACCACGAGACGAGGTTGCCGCCGGCATCTGAGCCGGCGCGCCCAAAGGAGTTCGCGACAGATCGAAAGCATGGAACGGAACAATTACGCCCCCAGAATCTGACGGCCCTGACGGTCATTATTGACCTTTCCGCTAATTAGATCATGGCGCGTGCGTAACCCCAACAAGGCCACGACCCGCGTGTCGATCAACAGGCCGGATACATATGAGCAACTTCCGAAATCGTGCCAGAAATCATTTGCGAACAGCAGCCGGTACATACATCCGGGCCGGACTATTCAAGCTTGGACGCAGTTCAGGTTGCCTCGCAAGCCTTGCCCTTCTAACGTTATCACATGGCGAATGATTGGGCAGATTTTCTTAATCCAGATGTAGTTCGAACCCGGCTCTTGCGAACTGGATTGTTCCTCGTCGCCCATGAGATGCTGTTAAGCGCGATCAAAGATAGGACACACGACTTCTATTCAAATACTTGGACCGCGGCTGACGGCTGGAAGCCAAGCCCAAAATATCGTGAGAAGGTCTTGTCTCTGGATCCAAAAAGCAAGAACGATCCGTTCCGGGCGAGCATCGTATGGCTTCGTCAAATAGAGGCTATCGACGAACAAGATGAGGCTACAATCCGAGAGTTGACCGAAGAACGGAATCGTCTCGCGCATGAACTCCGAAACGTTCTCGGCGGGACAATTGAACATGACTTCGAAAGTCTTTTCCCCAAACTGGTTCACCTTGTTACCAAGATTGACAGATGGTGGATCGTGAATGTCGAGATAGCGACTGATCCGGACTTAGCGGGCAAAGAGTTCGATGAGGACGATGTAACCCCTGGATCACTCATGTTGTTGCAAGTGCTGAACCAAGTCGCACTTGGCAATGATGAAGACGCGTGGGAACTTTATCACGCGTTTGCATCTGCACGCGACGATACGAACCTTTAATTGGGTTGAGCTGCAATAAGATTCTGCGCTTATTTTTCAGGCTTGAGCCCCGAACTTGTCCGGTCACACAATGTCAGCTTTGGGGAGGCTGCGCCCCAGCAATAACATGTCCGACCAAAGGCAGCTGTGGGCCGTGGCTGCATGCACGGTGACGTCACTAATCCTGCCGATAGGAGCTGTGGAATGAGGTTTCCCTCAAGAATTGACGCTTTGAACTCCCTTGGCTTAACCATTCAAGAGTGAGCTCGTTCATGCCAGTTCCGTTTACAAAGTAGACGAACGAGCGAGTGTTTTTGATCGGGTTTTCGTCTGTAAAGAACTTGAATTCATCCACAAACTGTTCCTCAAAGTCGTCGCCCTCAAAGTCGAACCACTCGCCCTTATAAGAGAACATTGCTAGTCCCACATGCAAGTAAGACTCGAGTTCACTGTGAAACCAAAAAGGCTTCATTCCGATCACCTCAATGTCCGGGATCCACGTTCTCGCAACACGAAGTCTATGATCAGGTGATTTTGTTCGTCCTACTTTGTAACGACCTCTGTCTTTCAACAAGTAAATGTAACCTGGGTCCGAAGGGCTTGGGAAGGCTTCGGTCGCCAAGGCAATATCAAACACATCCTTCATTTGGGTCGTTTACAATAAAAATCCTATTTCAGCCAGAGGGACAGCCTAGGCCAGTATGGTGCTTGATGAATGACTGCTTTGCGGCATCTGCACCGCAGAGAAGACCGTCCCGACGAAGGTCGGCTCTGAGCCGCAAGTGTCGTGCAGCACTGCCAAGCCAGTCATACGACGCGCCGCAGCGCCGCATGGCCGCTTCGAGCCCAGAGTATCGGATGCTGCACTTTGCACAAATGGCTGCTGTGTAGAACACGTCGCCGTTAAAAGGGGATCTCGTCTTCGTCCTGACTTTCGGTAGACACACCCGAATTTTCTGTATGCTCAACGATGAACCGAGCTCGTTCGTACAACTCGTCAAAGGTGATGATTTCTGGTTGGCGCAGATTTCGGCGGAAGCCCTCGAAGGCTTGATAGCGTGGTGCGTTCACACCTTTTTCGATCTTAAACTGACCGAGACTGCCGACTACTAGAAATGATCGAGGCTGAACCGCCATCAACTCTTCCCCGGTCGGGTTGCCTCGCTCATCGGAAAAGCGATGGTATGTGTCTAGCTCTTTGGTAGCAGCACGCAACGTCTCTTGGCACTGCGCCACCGCGCCACTAAGTTCCGCAGAAGGTGCCCACGTGCCACGGCGGTATTCGTTCTCTTTTAAAAGTCCGGTTTCGCTTTTCTTGATCTCAACCAGGCAAAGCGCACTAACAGCGGCACGGGTCTTCATGATGCCGTCTGGAACTTTTCCGGGTCCAGCCACACTGGATCCACGGATCGTTTGTTGAAGTTTGCGTCCATCCAACCCTGTAGTGAAGATGTAGCTAAGGCCGTAGCCAAAAATCCACTGATTGCGTTCAAAGAACTCTTGCCAAGTACTTTCCGGGATACTCTCGCCAGCATCTAACATTTCGGAGAACACTTTTAGCTCCTTACGGCGATATGCGAGTGCCACCACGTCTTCGGTGGTAATCTGGCTACGTGCAAATTCGGCAACGAGGCCAGGCCGGTCTTCAAGGAGTTTGCGAGCCTCAGCATCCGGCATGTGGACCAGGCGCAAATCGGCCTCATTTACGTTGAATTTTTCAGGCCCAGGAATTTCCAAGCGCTGGATATTGTTTAAAAACTCTAACAACCTGGAAATTTGCTCACCATATAATACGACCTGATCACCCATTGGATTGCCGGTTTTGGTACTCCATCGCTGAATGTGGAGATGGGTAATTCTCCTTCCGTCTTCGATAAACCGAGCCTTTATCTGCTGGATGCCTGTATCTGTTTCATGAAGAACAAACTCACCACCATCTTTGACAAGCTCTTTCAACGGCCCAGCCTCGAACTTTTTCCAGCCGTGCCGGTAAACGGTTTCTTTGCCAGGGTAGCTGAAAGCCTTCGAAATATAGAGCCTGTCTGGAACTCGATTGTTAGCATACTCAAATTCCACAAAATCAATTTCTGACATGAACTATTCCGGAAATTCTGTTTGTCACTGACGATACAATCTCAGCGGGCAATCTAGCAAGAAAAGGATATATGCACCGTACCGGGTCTCTGCACGGGTGGGCAATCTGACGTCGTCTGTAAAAAAAGCCGACTTCTAGTTTGCGTACACCAACGGCAGCTTTGGTCCGCGTTGCGGACTTTGACGGTCGTGCCAATGCTGCATCGCGTGTGAAGGACGGCTTCGGGGAAGCCGCACCGCAGCGACAGTTGTCCCCATGAACGGCAGGTCCGGGGCGAAAAGGCAGAAAGCGCTGCGATATATGGAAGTCTACGCACTTCCTGCCTTTTCTATCGAAGCTCTAGAATGATCATAGTCGCCCAATCTTATTAAGAATGGGCGGCATACCTATTGGGATTCATGCGGCAATGGACTGAGAATATGCAAGTGCTTTAGGCTACCGCCCACCGGCCCCCGAAACCATCGTCCAGATGGACCAAAGGCCAATCATGCACTAACAATAAAACTGGACCACTCAGGTGGGGCTGATCATCCGTGCCATGCTCGGGCACCTGTCAAAGCGCATGTCTGAACACTACGCCAGACGCGCAGAAGTCGAGCATATGAATCGGGAAACCGTGCTGCTGTTGCCGGACTTTGGGAAACATGCCGCTGATTTTGGGAAACACGAAAACGGAAAATCCGCTAAGTGATTGAGAAATGGTGGGTCGTGAGAGGCTCGAACTCCCGACATCTTCGGTGTAAACAAATCCTCTCAGGCGCAAGTCATTGATTTGCGGCGGCAGAAACGCTTTGTAAAAGGCCCTTTTCGGGCGTTTTCACCACAAACCGAGTTCATAGGAGTTCCCTGAACCCCTGTGTACTTCGTGAAATCAGAGGCCGGATAATGAGCCCGCTCAGTGCAAGCCAGAAACGGCAGATATGCCGACGGGATCTGACGTTCGGCATAGTGACGCTGCAGCTCTTGCTGCACAGCCTCACTTGAAAAGAACAAAGAAACAGGGGCGAAACGCCCTCCTCTTCACCGCCTCACATCGGCGTAGTTTTCCAAAAACCAGTCATAGGTCTCTGCGATGCCCTCTTCCAGGGCGATGCGGGCGGACCAGCCCATGGTGGACAGGCGGCTCACATCCATGAGCTTGCGCATCGTGCCGTCGGGCTTGCTCGGATCCGTCGCAATTCGGCCCTTGAACCCGGTCACCTTCGCGACCATCTGCGCCAGTTCCAGAATCGACACATCGGTGCCGCAGCCCACGTTGATATGGCTCAGCATGGGATCGGTGTTGGCGTCATAGTCGCCTTTGGGCAGATCGAGCACGAACAGCGAGGCTTCAGCCATGTCATCCACATGCAGGAACTCGCGGCGCGGGGAGCCTGAGCCCCAGATCACGACCTCCTCTGCCCCGTCTTGCGCAGCCTCATGGAAACGGCGAATGAGCGCAGGCAGCACATGGCTGTTTTCCGGGTGGAAGTTGTCGCCCGGCCCATAGAGGTTGGTGGGCATCACAGAGCGGTAGTCTGTCCCATATTGGCGGTTGTAGCTTTCACAGAGCTTGATCCCAGCAATCTTGGCAATCGCATAGGGTTCGTTGGTCGGCTCCAGCGTGCCGGTCAGCAGCGCGTCTTCCTTCATTGGCTGCGGCACGGCCTTGGGATAGATGCACGACGATCCCAGCTGCAACAGGCGCTGCACCCCTGCGGCATAGGCCTGATGGATCACGTTGCATTCGATCATCAGGTTCTCATAGATGAACGCCGCCGGATAGGTGTTGTTGGCAAGGATCCCGCCCACCTTGGCGGCGGCAAGGATCACCACATCGGGGCGCTCAGCCTCGAAAAAGGCGCGCACAGCCGCCTGATCGGTCAGGTCCAGTTCCGCATGCGTGCGGGTAACAAGCTCCAGCGCCTCGCCCGCCTCCAGGCCCGCCTCAAGGCGGCGCAGGATCGCACCGCCAACCATGCCGCGATGCCCGGCCACATAGATCTTGGTCATGATGCCTCCTCAGCCTTCGAGCGACACGGGCAACTCCAGCCCGTGCTCTTTCAGGAGCGCCACGCGTTTGGCGGCTTTCAGGTCTTCGACGACCATCTCGGCGCACATTTCTTGCGCTGTGATCTCTGGCACCCAGCCAAGCTCCTGTTTGGCCTTGGAGGGGTCGCCCAAGAGCGTTTCCACCTCTGCGGGACGGAAATAGCGCGGATCGATCCGCATCACGACATCACCGACTTTCACAGCAGGCGCCTTGTCGCCCGCCACGGCCACGACCGTTGCGATCTCGTCCACGCCACTGCCGGAGAACTCCAGCTCGATGCCAAGTTCACGCGCCGTCCAGGTAATGAACTCGCGCACGGAATACTGAACGCCAGTTGCAATCACGAAATCATCCGGCGTGTCCTGTTGCAGCATCATCCACTGCATCCGCACGTAATCCTTGGCATGGCCCCAGTCGCGCAGCGCGTCGATGTTGCCCATGTACAGGCAAGGCTCCAGCCCCGTGGCGATGTTGGACAGGCCACGCGTGATCTTGCGCGTGACAAAGGTTTCGCCCCGGCGCGGGGACTCGTGGTTGAACAGGATCCCGTTGCAGGCATACATGCCGTAGCTTTCGCGATAGTTCACCGTGATCCAATAGGCGTACATCTTGGCCACGGCATAGGGCGAACGCGGATAGAAGGGCGTGGTTTCCCGCTGCGGCGTTTCCTGCACCAGACCGAAGAGTTCCGAGGTGGACGCCTGATAGAAACGCGTCTTTTTCTCCAGCCCCAGAAAACGGATCGCCTCCAGCAGACGCAGGGTCCCCGTTGCATCGACATCGGCGGTGTATTCCGGCGCCTCAAAGCTCACCGCCACATGCGATTGCGCCCCAAGGTTATAGACTTCATCAGGCTCAATATCGCGCAGGATCCGCGTCAGGTTTGAGGTGTCGGTCAGATCGCCATAGTGCAGCTTGAACTTGGCATGATCGGTGTGCGGATCTTCATAGATGTGATCCACACGCTGCGTGTTGAACAGCGAGGCCCGGCGCTTGATGCCGTGCACCTCATAGCCCTTTTCGAGCAGAAACTCCGCCAGATAGCTGCCGTCCTGCCCGGTGATCCCGGTGATAAGCGCCCGTTTTGTCATGATCCGTCTTAGCCTTTATTCACAAATTGCCCGAGCTTGCTCAGGTTTTTCCAAAGAAGGGCGCCGACGCCCCCGATTTCATTCGTCTTGAGCGCGCGATAATCTTCGCGGCTCTTGCGCAAAATGCGCTCCAGAGAGCGATTGCTCTCCCCGCCCACGCGCATCTTAACCAGAACCTCCGGCAAATAGGCGGCGGAAATCCCGCCCTTTCCGAAATAGCGCAAGATGCTGTCGTAATCGGCGGCGATCCGAAAGCTTGTGTCATAGCCGCCCCACCGCTTTATGACATCGCTCTTGAGAAAGAGCGCCGGGTGCGGCGGCATCCAGCCCCGACGCAGCTTGCCCGGCGTGTAATCGCCCGACACCCAATGGCGGATCACCTTGCTCGTGTCCGCAGCCGCGACATAGTCGAGATCCCCATAGACAGCATCTGCGCCACTGGAGGCAAACACCTCGGCGACATGTTTCAGGACATCGCCATGGGCAAAGAAATCATCGCTGTGCATCAGCCCGATGACATCGCCGGTCGCCAGATCCAGCCCCTTGTTCAAAGCATCGTAAATGCCTTTGTCCGGCTCACTGATCACCCGCATATTCGGGGTCTTGTGGCGCTCGACTACGTCAAGCGTGCCATCCTTGGAGGCCCCGTCAATGATCAGATGCTCGACATCCTGATAAGACTGGCCCGCGACACTCTGCAACGCCTGCCCGATTGTCGCTTCGCGATTGTAAACGGCTGTGATGATGGTGATTTTCATTGGTGTGCATTTCAACAGCGGCGGAGACTACAGCCGTGTCTTATCCCCTTCAACTTCTGGAATGAAGCTAAGAATACCCATGGGAGCGGCGACGTTTCCGCTCCCTTCGAAGAGAAATAAATCAAGCCCATTCAACTAATATCGGACCATTTTTGTAACACGCAAATACTATACTCATAGCTTTGAAATGAGAAGCAGACACAGAACCTAAAGACTACTGACAATTTCGAGCAACGTATTTGAGCACCTGAAACACTCGCGTTTGACAATGATCAGAGGCCACGAATTAGCCTAGCCCGCCTCAAGCACAGTTCTTCCTGAAAAGTTTGGCCTTGAGCGACATTTCTCCAATTGAAACATCCCACCCAGTTTGTCGCGGCAACCTCATTGCGATAAAAAAAAGAACCGAGGAATAACCGACAAGAGACGCCCCCCGAAAGAACAACTCTGGCAGCATTGATGAAATCAGGACCAGCGTAAGATGGCCCGATGCGCTAAGCTTCCTATTCCGCATTGCCTCCCTTAGGCTAGCCCAAGCTCTTAATGCAGCCGCAATAATGACGATGATGCTGACAAAACCGACTGTTTGCATCGCACGTGCAAACCAGAAAGTACCGCTATTGTATGTCAGATAGTCCCCGTATCTCTGTACGGCCTGTTCCGCGACGGCACCACGTAACTGTAAATAGGCAGCTCGCCCACCAACCCCATCGCCAAAAAACTGAAACTCTAAAAGGCGGTGCCAAATATCAACCCAGTTCGCCATGAACATCAGGCTCGAAAGGTTTGCATAATTGACATCCAAGGTGAAACGAGCACGAAAATAACCATTCCCAAATTCAGTGGCATAAACTTGCAACCCGACGGCCAATACCAAAAGAAACGGAATGAGTATGAAACTCAGTCTTCTCGATGAAACCAGCCAACCCAATTGGATCAACCCGAAAAGTGCGAAAGTCGCGTTCGGCAAAAGTGCTGCACAGCCAAACAGAATCAGCAAGTTGACAAGCCCCATCTTGCGATTAAGTGAGTATAAAATCAGGGCGATAGGCCCGGTAATAAGGGCATAAAAGCTGGGTTCCCCAACGAAAAGAATATGGCTCCTTTGCAAGGCAATCTTGTGGAGCCCCAACGCGAGAAGTACAAAATAGCTAAGCATTACTATTTCGCGTGCTGCATATGGATTGCTGGACACCCTGTCCGCAATAAGCGATCCGTTAACTGCAACCACGATTATCAACCCCAACAAAATCAGTAAGTTTGAAAGAGAACTCCCAACCCAAATGGCGTTAATCAGCATGAAAGCCGCAACCAATGCATAAATAACTAAAAAGCGCGATGTTATCCCGTGCCTAAATTTACGCCCGTGCGCCAGCAGCGGGAGAGCTAGAATCTGCCCCATCAGCATTCCAGGCATCAAAGACTTTAGACCGAGTTGCGCGTTGCTGGCGAGAGGAGCCAAGATAATAAACAAAATCAAAGCGGCGCCTCCTATGGTAGAACGGGAAAGCAATCCTTTCATTTTGTCTGCGCTTCCTCCTTAAGAAGGTCCCCGTAGCGCTCAGATAGCTTTTCCAAACTGTAGTGAGAGACCATATGTTTTCTCGCAGCCGCGCTCATTTGTGTCCGCACCGTTGGCCCCGCAGCGATCAAATCTGATATAGCGTCGGCTACAGCTTGCACTTCGAATGGCGCACAAACAAATCCGGTTTCACCATCGATCACTAGCTCAGAGGCTCCGGTATTATCAAAACAAATTACAGGAGTACCGCAAGACATGGCCTCGCAAGGCACTAAACCAAAGGCTTCCAGCCGCGAAAGATGCAGCAAAACGTCGCTAGCACGGAACAAATTGGCAAGCGCCTCGCGATTGCGGATCTGACCGGCATCAATGATCCGAACTCCCCCCCCACTTGGCTGTGCCACTTGTAGGCCACCGACAACCACCAAGCTAACTCGTTTAAACTGCTCCGGCGTGTGTGCAATGATACTCAATAGCTCTAAAAACAAGTCTGTACCCTTAATCGGGTTGCGAGCAGAATGATCTGCTCCGAAGCAAATCAGAAAATCTTCTTCCGAAATTCCGAGGTCGCCTCGCGCGTCACACCTTTTATCAGACGCGGGTGCAAACTGTTCAGTGTCTACACCATTCGGAATGACCTTCACGATTGCCCCGTCAAATACCCCACTGGCTTCAACTCTCCTCTTCATCCACGCTGACGGCACCGTTACGACAAGATCGTCGCGGCCAGAAAACGCCTTTTTTTTGCGTGCATAGACCCTGCGGTCAAGAAATGACGCCAACGGGTTCAGCAGCCTTCGGCGACCACGTTCAATCGCTGCTCCTTTGTCGGGTGCATAATGCGAACTACCCGAAATAAGCCATTCGTCATGAAGAGTAATAAGCGTCCCGCTAGGAATTTTTGCGAAGTCTCTAATGGCAATCGTACTGTTGGCAATCCAGTGAAGATGAAACCGCATAGAGCTATCAGGCGACCTAAGCAGTTGCCTAATTCTAGGATCGCCAAAACTGTTTAAGGACTGCTTGACAACCCGATCTCTGAACAACAACCGTACGACCCCATGTTCAGCAACCCTGAGCAGCCACCACAAGCCCCAGAGAATTCGATTAATATAGCTCTGCGGAGGGTCAGTCGCGAAGACGCAATAAGAACCGGGCAAGCACTCTTCTGCAATCTTTGCGAAGTCCAGCGTTGCTCGCCCCGCGCCACCACGTTCTCCGGTGTAGCCGATGGTAACTATCACGGATCTCGAAGCGCTCATTCCTGCGCCTTTAGGTTTGTGCCTTCGTTCGGACGGCAGAACATATCCAAATAAGAGTACTCTGAATAGTTCACGACTTTGCACCCATTTCGACGCGCATAGACCGCTACAGCTTCGAGGCTGCGAAACGCATTATGTAGCGCTTTGAACTCCGTTGCCACGCTTGCCGGCTTGGTCTTACGCTGATCGACATAGGCGCGCTCCGTGCTCTCCCCATAAATATGCCGACGGCGTTTCATAAAAGTGTTATCATACTGATCGACATGAATTTGTTCGTGAAATGAAAAGCCTGCCCCTGCAATTCCGATCCGAGAATAACCAAGCTGGATCGCACCATAAATCGCGTGAATCAGCACATTCTGTCCATATGGTGCGCAAACTCCTCGCCGCCAGGCCAACTGCAAAAGCACATTGGAATCAGTAGGAAGGGCAGCAGCGTTAAAGGGATGTAGTGTAATCTTGCCATGACCTGAAAACTGCTCAGAAAAGGGGGTCGGATTGGAATGGATCGGATAGTAAATGCGCATCGGCCAGTGCGTCTTCGTAGCAATACTTTCGAACGTAGCTTTACGCTTATTAATCAGAGAGCGCTCTGCGCCATCGTCCCAAAAATACGGATCACTGAAGAAATAGTGCCCGGGGCGCCGTGCGACGAAAAACTCGGTATCGGCAAAGTGGTTTGCAACCGCAAAATCAACATCAGTCCCAATACTGGCATCGACACGCGCTAAGTCGTCGGCCAGTGTCGGTCCATTCATAGCAATCACAAGTGCCTCTCGCCGATCTCCGCTATCCAGATTAAATGCAAACCGTCCTCTGCGTCGAAACCGCAGAGTCGAATACAACAACGAGGCAGCGGTTTCATAGCACCGAAGGCCCGCGTTATATACCGCAACAGCAAACTTCATGAACTTGCTTTCTTGGTGCGATGGCCGCGCATAAAATTTGTGGCGTAGACCAATACGGTTTCGCTGAGGTAGTCCCAGTAGAAATACTTTTCAAACTTTACCACATTGAATACCAACCGCGCGACCCGCCCCGGGCGTTGTCCAAATGTTTGCTCATATAGACGGTCCTTGTTTTCTCGGTTTTCGACATAGTTGCTACCGGACCCCGTGATGGATGTTTCGTAAATCCGAAAATACGATATCCGATTGGGTCGGTCCTCAAAGGTTGCTCCAGCTAAGCTCATCCTGACCGCCAACTCCGCGTCCCAACAGGTTCGATTATGCTTATTGAACCCGGAAATTTCTTGAAATTTCTCTGCAGAAAACAACAAACCCTGCTGATAAATGCTTGTATTTCCTCTGCAAAAACGCTGGGCGCTAAAACGAAAAGTTCGCATCGCTCGAAGCCGGTTGAGGTCTCGGTCGACGAGATAGCCACCAAAACAAAACACGTCAGATCGCTTGTCAGACCGAATTGCCTCAAGCATCGCATCAACTGCACCAGGCAGCAGGATATCGTCAGCATTCAGAAAGAACAGATACTCACCCCGAGCTTCACGAAAGCCATTATTGAGGCCATCTGCAGGCCCCGAATCCGGTTCAAACACCGGACGTATTTTTGAGCCGTAGCTTTCGATCCGCTGTCGAGAACCGTCCTCGCTACCGGGATCAACCACGATATATTCGACCCCCTCGCACATCTGGGACACGACTGAATCAAGGCATTCACCAAGAAACTCGTCTTGGTTAAAGCTAATAGTAACAATGCTGAGCTCTATCATTTCCGTGTCTGCCTCTCGAACTCCGTTAAAAGATTTGCAGCATAGGCAGTTCCCGAAAACCCCAACATGGCTATTCGCGCCGACTCCGCAATTCTTGCAGCGACTTCGGGATTGCGTCGCAGTTCCAGCACGGACTCGCACCAAGCCTGAGGGGAGTGTGTCTCAAGCAAAATGCCCGTGGCACCGTCGGTTATGGGAGCACCAGACTGTGGGGTTGTAATAACTGGCAGCCCTGCAGCCATCGCTTCCGCCACCGAACGCGCACTCCCCTCTAGGTAGGTTGGAAAAACAAAGGCGTCGGCTTTGGCACAGAGTTCCTTCAACTCTTCTAAACTCAGGTATCCATAAAAAACAGTATTTGGCGGCGCACCAAACTTATCGAGAATGGCTTGACCGCTCTGACTGATTTGACCTGCAACGTGAAGGCGCACATCAGGAGCGCGCTCAGCAAGCAAGTGCATCATCTGCACAAGTAGATCGCATCCTTTGCGGGCATCAAAATGGCCGCTGAACAGCAGGTCAAACTTGGTTGGAGAACCTTGATTTTCGACATCAAAGAAAGTTTCTGGAACGCCAAGGTATATCACTGCAATTTTTTCGCAGTCATAACCATTGTCGATGAAAGTCTGACGCACGAAGTCAGAGTTAACAACTAAAAGATCAGCAGCTTCACAATCTCTAAGCACCTGCCTCCAAAGCATTGAGTCAGATACCAACGTAGCCGATGGTATAAAATTCTCCACATCAGCCAAGAAATTTGCAAAACTTTTGGGGTGAGCAATCGAATGGTCGACACAAACCTTCGCTCCAGCACGACGAGCCGTGTCGATCAGTTCAAAACCAGCGCCGCTGCGAATATGAAGGATCGTATCATTGCACAACATTCGGCGGAGACGGCGTGCTGCCAAATAGCCGAAGCTCATAAATCCAAGCCCTAGTGCGCGCTCTGCGCCGATCACGCGCCTCAACACCAGATAGACCAACTCCGGCAGCAAAAAGCCAATTGCTTCGTCCAACTCAGCAGCCGCAGCGCGCCGCACCTCCAAACGCTTGGCAATCGCGCCAAGCCCCGCACTTTTCATTAACTTGAGAACACGAGCAGAGGGTATCCATGACGTTGCCAAGATCACCTCGACCTCAGGTGCGTACCGCTTAAGATCTCGCGCCGCCTGCACAATATGCAACTTGCCAATTCCGCTGACAAAAACCACCCTGCGACGAGTCTGCGACGAGTGGCAAGGACATACTTTTTTGTTCATCTGCTCAATCCAAAAGGCCAGTCACGGTTTTGTCGACGCCACCTCGACAAACCAAATCGCCAATTGACGACGTTTCGGAAAGGGCATTCGCCTTTACAAAACCCGGCCAGTCAACAACTTCACTCCAGCCAGAAACAAACAAGAAATCTATCGACAAACCGACTGCAACTTGATGATCATATATACTATCTCCAAGGTACAAAGCGGGGGAGGTTAGACGCCCTGCTTTTTGCAAGCGATCCATAATCTCTTCCTTTGGATCAGGACTCCCATAGATACCACCGTCGAAAAGATCGGATAGCCCGCGACGCAGGAACACATCGCGAAGTTCAGACTGATCTCCACCTGAAACAATCATCCAGGTCGCTTGCCGGGTCTCCGCGCGCAGATCACGAATGTTGGCTGCTACATCGCACTCCATGAGACCACATAGGACTGCGTCTGAATAGGATCGAACCAACATGTCTAAATCAGGACCAGAGCGGCCAGGTACAATCTCATTCAGCAGATACTCGAACTTCCTATAGCGCGACACTCCACCATTTGCGACATGGTATTGAACCATCGCGTCGGCGGCGTCTTCGCCATAAGGCATCGCTGCAACTCTGAAAGCATCAGTCTTTAACCGGTTTGAGTTAAGGACAACACCGTCACAGTCGAATACCAAAGTCCTATATGCCCGTGGATTGATGCTCATGTTTTTACTAGCCCCGCATTGGCCAGAGCTTCAGCAATCAAAAAATCCTCTGGCCAATCAATATCATGCGAAACCAATTTATCCATAGGAAACAGATATGGGCGACGTCCGATACGGTCATCCAATCTTCCGTAAATGTCTCGATGCGCCACAAAGGCTGCGCTGTTAACTTCATGCACTGGATCAAGAGTTTGAGTCCTTGGCCATTTTTCAATGCCACGGTCATAATTGATAGGTGCATCTTCTTTCCAGAGAAAGCCCTGCACAGGTGTGGTCGTCATCAGTGAGTCGTAGCCCTGCTCCAGCGCGGCCCAGTACTTGGTGATGATTGCAGTGTAGATCTCCGCCGTCACAAAGGGCGAGGTAACATGGGTCCATAGGATATGACCTGCATCGATAAGACTGTGCGCGTGAGCGACAAGCTGGTCAGTGCTCGCACTGCTAGAGGCAAGTGCCTCTTCGCGGTGATGTATTGTTAGCTTGCTAGATTTAAGGCTCTGAGCATAATCGAGAATCTCTTCATCGTTGGTCGAGATTATGACCCTATCAATTTCTACAGTCGCCAATAGCTGCGCCAACTTC